>CACIPT010000001.1 GCA_902588595.1 uncultured Pelagibacteraceae bacterium
ATCTTGCGTAATATCGTTTCTTTTCTTTTTTCTAGCTTCTATCTGTTCAGTTAATTGTGTTAAACCTTGAGAGTCAAATGTATTTGCTGGATTAAATTGCTCAATTGGAGTTTGGTCTAAAGAAATTATTGAAACTGTTTCTAGAGCTAAACCAGTGTGGCCTATTGACTCATCAGCAATCTTTGTAACTTCTTTTACAAATTGTCCTCGATTTTCCTGTATTTCATCTAATGTCATTTTTGCCGCAACTTCTCCTAAGGCGTCTGCAAATCGACCCTGTACCACTTCTCTTAAATGTTCAGGATCAAGGGTTCTGTTACCTAAAGTTTGTGCTGCAGTTGAAACTGCTTTTGGATCTGGTGGCACTTTTGTAAAAAATTCTGTAACCAATTCAGCTCTCATTCTATCTTTGGTAATTAAAGATTTATCACCACCTCTTTTTATAGTTAGGCTTAATGTTCGCATACCAACTTGAGTAATATTATGAATTATAGGCAATACAAATGCACCACCTGATATAACAACTTTCTCACCAAGCATTCCTGTTCTTACAAAAGAAACTTCTTTTGATGATCTTCTGTATAACCAATGCAATAGATAAACTATGATTGCTATTGCCAGTGCTAATAAAATTATTGCTGCTATTATATCTGCTCCTCTTGTCATAATGTTCCTCCTTAATCTAAGTTCCTTTCCTTGTGTCTTCTAAAGCTGCGCTATAAATAATCATTCCAAATATTATTTTGTTTAATACATCAGCTAAATTATAAATTACATTTAAGCTATTTATGTTTGCTCCTCCGGCCAAATGTTCAATAAAATATCCAATATGATAGATTGAAAAACCTATTGTTATTATTAGTCTATTTGCAAAAAAAGCCATTTGAACACTTTCGTTTCCACATGATGCATTTTTTCTTCCTGCATCACCCATGTAAAGTTCGCCGATAATGTAAAGCCATCCAACTATACCAACTAAAAATCCTAGAGTTACACTCATGTATCCATATGCTCCTAAAAGTTGAGCAATAACCCAAACTAAAGTACCTACAAGTAAACGCCAAAACATTCCTCTTTTGACATCTGTAACTGATTTAAGCATTACATAAAAAGTTAAAATTGTTAGTGGAAAAGTTAAGATCCAATCAATGTATCTTAATGCTGTTGGTGCCTGTCCATTTAATACCCACAAGTTCTTTGCATAAAAATAATGTATGGATGACATTAAGGCAATTACTCCAACAAGGTTCATTGCTGTACCCCATCGATTTGATAATCTTCCTCTTTCTAAAAAGAAAAAAATTGCTGCACCTATCATGGCAACAGAAATTAGCCAAAATGATCCTCCTACTATATCTTGCGGTAACAATAGCTTATTCATTTTTCTCTTTTGGTCTCCTTTTCTAAATAACCTAATTAAATAGGGACTTTCACATAAATCAAATTAAAAATATCATATTTTTTTTAGATATATTTTTTAGAAATTAAATATTCTATTATTTAAAGGAAAAACAAAATATTTTATTTGTTAATACAATCAAAAGTAGAATTTTTTTTTAAACTTAAAATAGAAAAATAATTTTATTTCGAGAAACATTTAATAAATATAATATAAACCATGCTCTCAAAAGTAATAACTATTTCGCAACAAAAAGGTGGTACCGGAAAAACAACTTTGGCCGTTCATTTGGCAATAGGTTTTATAAAGTATCATAATTTTAAAGTAGCCGTTGTGGATACTGATCCTCAAGGAAGTCTTGGAAAATGGTTTATGATCCGATCAGAAAAAAAAGTAGCAAGCGATAATTTAACTTTTAAAACAGCAAGTTTATGGGGTGCTCAATATGAATCTAAAACATTAAAAAAGGATCATGATATAGTTATTATTGATACTCCTCCAAAAATAGAATCTGACGCACGTCCTTCAATAGAAGCTTCTGATTTAGTGTTAATTCCTATGAGTCCATCTCATGTTGATTTCTGGGCAACTGAAGCAATTATAAACATTGCAAAAAAAGCAAATAAAAAAATAATGATCCAAATAAATAGAGCTAACCAAAGATCAAAACTTATCATTAAAACAAATGATTATATAAAAAGTCTAAATGTGCCATCAGTAGAAACAATAATTGGAAATAGACAAATTTACGCTTCATCTATGGGAGAAGGAAAAACTGCAATTGAAAAGCAAAGAAAAGGAAGTGCTGTAGATGAAATTAAAAAACTTTCAGAACAAATTCTATCTGAATTGAACTAATAATGTCTCTTCTCCTGAAAACTACAAAAATAATTAATGAATGGACTGATTATAACAATCACATGAATTTATCTTATTATATTTTAGTATTTGATAAAGGCGCAGAAGTAATTTTATCAAAATTTAAGATGGGTGAAAATTCTGCTAAAACAACAAAAAGAAGTACAATGGTTGTTGAAACACACACTACTTATAATAATGAAGTTAAAGAAAGTGAAGAAGTTGATGTTTTTATTTCTCATTTTGATCACGACAAAAAGAGACTTCATTACAAACTAGAAATGTATGAAAAAAGTAAAAATATTTTATCTGCTACAACTGAAGTTTTATCTTTGTATATCGATCTAAATTTTAGAAAAGTTGCCGAATTTGAAGAAGAAAAAGTAATGATAATGGATCAATTTATCAAAGAAAATAAATCAAAATTTAAAATTGATAACTTACAATTTTCAAATAAACTTAAAAAATAATCAAAATTAAATGCACGTGGAAACAAAGTTATTATCGGGTGCTCTAGGAGCAGAAATTAAAGGTATAGATCTGACTGATGTTTCAGATGAAAATTTTAAAAAAATTAATAACTTATTATTAGAACATAAAGTTATTTTTTTTAGGGATCAGCCTTTAACATCAAAACAGCATATTGCGCTTGCTGAAAAATTTGGACCTTTAGAAACACACGCTTATGTAAAAGGTTTGGAAGACCATCCTGAAATTGTAAGAATTATAAAAGCGGAAGATGAAAAAAATCAATGGGGTGAAAACTGGCATAGTGATGTAAGTTATAATTTTAAACCAACTAAAGCTGTAATATTAAAATCAATAAAAATTCCGCCAGTCGGTGGTGATACTTGCTTTTCTAATATGGAGTTAGCTTGGGAAACTTTAGATGAAAAAATAAAAGAAAAAGTTAAAGATAAAAAAGCAATTCATAGTTCTCTGGGTGCTGAATTTTTTATAAAAAATTATAAAAAAATGGAAGGTAACAACAAAAAAAACTATGATGAATATTCTAATGAACATCCAATTGTTAGAACTCATCCTGAAACTGGAAAAAAAATTCTATTTGTTAATTGGACATACACTAAAGAAATAATTGGAATAGACAAAACTGAAAGTGATGAAATTTTAAAACAAATTTTTGAACATCAGGCAAGACTTGATTTAACTTGCAGATTTACCTGGACAGAAAATTCAGTTGCAATTTGGGATAACAGAAGTGTTATTCATTATGCAATAGCAGATTTTTATCCAGGAAAAGGTCTAGGTTATGAAAGAATAATGGATAGAATAGCTGTTGAAGGAGATAATCCACAATAAGCAATGCACATATTAGATAAAATCATTTCTAATTTTAAAAATAATAAATCTCTTTATATCGGTGAAAAAATAACAATGTCTGAACATATGATTCAGTCTGCTATGCTAGCGGAAAAAGCAAAATCTAAGGTTGCTTTGATTTGTTCGTGTTTGCTTCATGATTATGGACATTTCATTATTGAAGATCCTGATGAACTGGTAAAAAATAATAAGGATGGTAACCATGAAAGTATAGGATTTGAATATCTTAAAAATTTTTTTAAAGAACAAGTAGTTGAACCAATAAAATATCACGTATTAGCTAAAAGATACCTCGCAAGAAATAAGAAATACTACGGCCATCTTTCGGATGCCTCAAAGATAAGTTTAAAATTACAAGGGGGAATACTTAGCAAAAAAGAAAGTAATCAATTTGAAAAAATTCCTTATTTTAAAAGTGCAATAAAATTGAGAAAATTTGATGAATTGGCAAAAAAAACTAATATAAAAATCAAATCTATCAATGACTATAAAGATTTACTAAATTCTCAACTTTTATGAAATTTGATTACATAATTATTGGCGCAGGATCAGCTGGATGCGTCCTCTCAAGCAGATTGTCAGAAAATCAAAACAACAAAGTTGCTGTATTCGAAGCTGGAGGAACAAGTGATATTTGGAAAGTAAAAATGCCACTTGCTTTACTATATACGATGCATGACCCAAAATATAATTGGAAATATTACTCTGAACCTGAGCCGCATTTAAATAATAGAAGATTATTTTGTCCTAGAGGAAAAATGATTGGAGGATGCTCTGCTCATAACGGAATGGTTTTTGTTAGAGGTAATAAAAATGACTATGAAAGATGGGAAAACTTTGGACTAAAGTCATGGTCATATGAAAAAGTTTTACCTTATTTTAAAAAAATTGAAACATGGTCTGAAGGTGAAAATCAATATAGAGGTTCATTAGGTCCACTTCCTGTTAATCAATCTAAAAATGATAATCCTTTATTTAAAGCTTTTATAAGCGCTGCTTTTGAAGCAGGGCATACTGTTAACCCAGATATGAACGGAGAGAATCAAGAAGGTTTTGGAATGTTTGATACAACAATACACAATGGCGAAAGGGCAAGCGCAACAAAATATTACTTAAACCCTGCAAAAAAAAGAAAAAATTTAAATATTTTTTCTAATTCATTTGTTGAAAGGATTATTTTTGATGGAAAAAAAGCTATTGGTATTGAAGTCAAAATAAAAAATAAAATTGAAAAAGTTTATGCTGAAAAGGAATTAATATTAAGTGGAGGTTCAATTAACTCTCCACAATTACTAATGCTTTCAGGAATTGGTGATGCAAATCATTTAAAAGAAAAAGGAATTACTGTTGTAAATGATTTAAAAGGTGTTGGAAAAAATCTTCAAGATCATTTGGAAACATATATTATGCAAGAATGTAAAACTCCAGACTCTCTTTATACATATACTAAATTAATTCCAAAAGTTTTAGCAGGAATTCAATGGTTCTTATCTAAGTCTGGTCCTTGTTCTCAATCTTATTTGGAAGCTGGAGGATTTGCCAAATCATCTCCGGAACGTGAAATAGCAAATATTCAATTTCATTTTTTTCCATCGTTTGTTATTGACCATGGCTTGGTTAATCCAAATTCACATGGTTATCAATTGCATGCCAGTCCAAATCATCCAAAAAGTAGAGGATCAGTTACACTTAATTCATCAAATCCTTATGATTACCCAAAAATATTATTTAATTATTTAGAAGATGATGATGACTTAAAACAAACTAGAGAATGTATCCACGTTGCAAGAAAAATCTTAGAGCAACCTTCATTAGCAAAACATTCTGGAAAAGAAGTTGGTCCAGGATCAGATAAACAGAGCGATGATGAGTTAGATGAGTATATTAGATCTAAGGCTGAAACAGCCTATCATCCATGTGGAACTTGTAAGATGGGAGTTGATGATATGGCAGTGGTTGATGAAAATTTAAAAGTAAAAGGAATTCAAAATTTAAGAGTTATTGATGCATCTGTTATGCCTGAAATCCCAAGCGCAAACTTAAATGCACCTACATTAATGATTGCTGAAAAGGGCTCTGATTCAATTCTTAATTAATCGAAATATTTTTTTTTCGAAAAAAAATTTTTTTAATTGCCCAATAAAAAATATAAATGAATATTATTAAAGTTAAATGAGGTATGTAAGCTTTAAAATCAAATTTATGCCAATAAAAAATATCCATATAAGGTCCAATATAAAAAAGTATTGGAGCCCAAATTGTTATTTTTTCTAGTAGATTTGCACCAAAAAATTCAATATCACCTACTGCTAAAGAATAGCTTCCTGCATTATCATCATTAAAAATTTTAATTATATAAGTTCCGACTTCAAACTTTAAACTTCCTTTAAATTCTTTATCGTTATGAGTACCTATTTGAGGGCCAATCCAGTACCAGTCTCTTGCATAAGGTTCATACCATGCTTTCCAGTCATATTCTTTACCATCTTCATAAAAAATTGAATTGTTATTTTGGTCAAACACTTCGAGTGAAATCCATTTAATATTATCATCTATTTTTGGAATAGTAATTCCAACATAAAATGAAAACTCAGTATCGCTTTCGATTTTATAGTAATGAGGTTCACCGCTTAGCTTTCCATAATAAGCTTTTGATATTTCTGGATTAATAACATCATGAGGCTCGTTTGATGAAGGCGAATATTTAATTAATTTAGGTTGATGAGCATAAACAACTTTAAAATTAAAAAAAGCAAGAACAAGAATTAACAATAACTTTTTCATTATTTATTTACATTTATTTTTTACATTCTCCAATTGACCCTAAACTACATTTCTTGCCGTCTGTCCAAGTTGCGTTATTTAAATTTGCTCCTTCAAAATTTGCATTTATAATATTTGCTCCAGTAAAATCAGATTCAAAAAGATTACTATCTTTAAAAGTAGCTTCAATTAAAGAAGCTCCTTTAAAATTGGCACGAGTTAAATTTGCACTTGTAAAATTTGCTTTTTCGAAATTACCTCCTTCAAGATTTGCCTCATATAAATTTGCTCTAAAGAATGAAGATTCTGCAAAATTTCCATTTGCCAAAATGGAATTCATCATTATGCTCTTATCTAGTATTACTTTGATAAAGCTAATAAATGACAAATTAGAGTTTGGAATATATGCTCTACTTAAGTCTTGTCCTTCTGAAAACTGACAGTTGGAATAATCGACACCATCTGAAGGTGCATCATCACAACCAGCATTAACACTAGTAGAAGATAACAAAGTTAAAACTATTGCAAATAAAAATTTTTTCATTTTTTTTTTATATTAAGACTAATCAAACAAATTATTTCAAACATTATAGATGCTGCAACCATTGAAGTAATTTGATTTGGACTATCTTTTGTTGGCATTAAACAAGCAACATCGCCACCTATTACATTTTTTCCTTTTAAACATTGAATAAGTTTTCTTGCTTCATCCATATTAAATCCTCTAAAAGCAGGTTCTAAGTTTGCAGTTCCTGGTGCAACCGTTGCATCTAAACAATCTAAATCAAAAGTAACATATATTGGATTGTCCCCTAGTCTATCTAAAATCATTTTTGCACATTTTTTATGCCCCCACTCTTTGTATTCATCCATAGTTATAACTTGATAACCAATGTCATAACTTGCTTGTAACCAATCCAGAGTTCTTGGATTTCCTCTAATTCCTATTTGGGTACTTGTATGTGGATCAACGTTTCCTTGTTTAACTAAGTATGAAGCCCAATGTGCTGCTGATTTTTTTGCACCAAGAAAGTGATCCAATTTTTCATAACAATCTGTATGTGCATCGAAATGAACCAAAGTTATTTTTTTTCCTTTAGTTAATTTAGAATTTTTTTTTGCCAAGCTTTGTACAATTCCTCCGGTTACTGAATGATCACCTCCAATTGATACAACAGGCTTTTCTGCTTTTTCAATGTAATCATAAAAAGCTGAAATTCTTTCAATACACTTTTCATTATCATTTGCTTCTGGAAAAGGGACGTCTCCAAGATCATGAATTTTATTATCTTTCCACGGATCAATTTTATAATCAAAATGAGATCTTCTAAGCATTGCAGAAATATTTCTAACTGCTCTTGGTCCTAGGTGTTGGTCTCTTTCTGTTGTGCCGTTCCCAGTGCTATGCGGAACACCTACTAGTGCAATGTCGCAGTTCTTAGGATCAGGGTCATTTTTACATCTAAATAATGTAGGTATACCCCACCAATACAAGGTTTCCATCATTATCTTGTCTTCGTCAGAAATCATAAAAATAATATTACCTTAATAAAAAAATATTAAGAAGAAAAAAAATTTGATATAGGTGCAAAATGAGCACAAAAAATAATAATCCTAAAGGAATAATTCTCATATTGCTGGCCATGATGGTTTTTTCAGTGCAAGACGCCATTATGAAATACATTTATAGTTTTGTAGCATTGTATGAAGTTTATTTAATAAGAACTTTGGTGAGCTTTATACTTGTTTTGTTATTTTTAAAATTAACAAAAAAACCAATTGTGTTTAAAACTCAATATCCTCTTTTGACTTTTTGTCGTGTAATACTTTTCTTTTTTGGATTTAGTTCTTTTTATATCTCATTAACTGTATTGCCTTTAGCAACTGCTACTGCTTTATTCTTCGTTACTCCTTTTTTGATCACAATATTTGCACATTTTTTTTTAAAAGAAGAAATAGGAATCAGACGATGGTCTGCGGTTATAATTGGTTTTATTGGAGTATATATAATATTAGATCCTAATTTTAGTAATTTTGATTATCTAAGTTTAACACCTATCTTGTGTGCATTCTGCTACTCCTTATCAATGATAATTATAAAAAAAACTTCAGATAAAGACAGCGTATACACACAAACATTTACTTTTTATCTTGGTGCAATATTTATAAGTTCTATTTTTTATTTCATAATTGGTGATGGTCAATATAACACGGGAGTTAGTCCTGCCTCTCAATTTATATTTAAAGAATGGTTTGTTAATCTAGAAGTTTCTATGTTGCTTATGATTACAACTGGCATTACAGCTTCTGTTGCTTTTATTCTTTTATTTACAGCTTATAGTGTAGCATCTCCTTCTGTTGTTTCTCCTTTTGAATATTCAATATTATTATGGTCTTCTTTGATTGGTTGGGTATTTTTTGAAGAGATACCAAGTTCAAGAACGGTTATTGGAATATTTATAATTGTATCTAGTGGTATTTATATTTTTATGAGGGAAAAAGCCCAAGATCAATCTATAGCTACAGAAAAACCTCTTAGATAAATGAAAAAAAACATAATTCCTACCATTAATATTTCTTCAATAGTAAAAAATGGTTTTGAATCACCAAAATCAATCAATACTATAAATAAAATTAAAAAGGCCTGTATTAATATAGGTTTTTTTCAAATTATTGGTCATGGAATAAGTCAAAAAAATATTAAAAATATTTGCAATGTAGGCAACAAATTTTTTAATTCACCTGAAAAAAATAAAAGAAAACTTTCACCTAAAAAATGGAATTTTAAAAATAAAAATGTTTACAGAGGATATTTTCCTAATGATGTAAATGGAAAAGAAGGTTTGGATATTGGTGATTTAAAAGTTACAAAAAAATATGCTAACAATATTAATAATCAATATATAGAATACCTAAACCTTAATAAATCTATTGATAAAAAATCAATAAAAATATTATCAAATTATTTTGACAACATTTATGATTTATGTGAAACTTTATTCCAAGGAATTATCAAACTTTATAATAAAGATATTAAAATTTCTAAAAAAGCTTTTTCTAGATACAAAACTCTCAGCACTTTAAGATTTAATTATTATCCTAATCAATCAAAACCTATTGAAATATCAAAACAAGATGGTGTGGCTCTTGGGTGTGAAACTCATGTCGATAGTGGAATATTTACAGTCCTTTATCAAGATAAAAAAGGTGGTCTACAAGTACAGAATAGAAAAAATCGAAAATGGTATGATGTTCCATTTAATAAAAATGCCTTAGTAGTAAATACTGGAAGAGCATTAGAATTTTTAAGTAAAGGAAAATTTAAAGCCACAAACCACCGTGTGCTTTGGAATAAAACAAAAAGAATGTCTATACCTTTCTTTTTTGAACCATCTTATGACTTTAGAATGAATAAGTCATTTTTACACAAGCCAAAGATAAATAAAGATGGTTTAATTTATGAGAAATTTTTAAACTTATCGCTTAAAAAATTTATTGAATATCAAAGATAGTTTTGATTTTTTTTAAACTTATATTCTTTATGATTAAAATAACCAAATATTATTAATAAAATTAATGAAAAAATATAAACCACATCTTTATTTGGTCTGTCAAAATTTTCTGTTTTTAATTCAGTAATAATATCATCCATTTCAAAGCCACTTTTTTTAGCTTCACCTTTCCAACCAAGTGTATCAACAATAATTTTGCCTTCTTTTTCAACAAGGTTTAGTCCATATTCCTCTAAGTTAAATTCGTCATCAAATGTTCCTTTTTTTATTTCAAATAATTTATATCTTTCTCCGTATGGACTTGGTCTGGTAATTTTTATATGAACATCCTTTTTAGATTGAAAAGTGATCGTGCTTGCATCATTTAAATTTATATAATTAAATTTTGGATAAAACTTATTTAAAACAAATTCTGGTGATAAAAATGATATAGATATTACAAAGAAAATTATTATCTCAAACCATCTTAATTTATTAATAAACCACCCTTGAGTTGCAGCAGAAAAAACTAATATTCCAATTAAAGATGTTATAATTACCAATATTGCGTGCCATATATTTTCAATTCCAATTAATAATAATTCGTGATTAAAAAGAAATACTATGGGCAGCACTCCTGTCCTCAAGCTATACCATAATGCCTGGACTCCTGTTTTTAATGGATCGCCGCCAGATATTCCAGCAGCAGCATAAGAAGCCAGGCCGACTGGTGGCGTAACATCGGCCATTAAACCAAAATAAAAAACAAATAAATGAACGGCTATTAAAGGAAAAATATAGCCAGATGCATTACCAACATCTACTAACACCATCGACATTAGTGATGCAACAACTACATAATTTGCAGTTGTCGGCAACCCCATACCAAGTAACAAACATAAAATAATTGTCAGAAGGAGTAAAATTATTACATTATCTTTAGCTATAGATTCTATAACAATAATAAGATTTGTACTTAATCCTGTTGATCCAACTGCTCCAACAATTACACCTGCTGTAGCTATAGCAACCCCAACAGCTATCATATTAATAGCTCCTTTTTGGAGACCTACAACAGTTTCGTTATACCAAATTGATAAATTTTCTTTATAATTATTTTTTCTTCTTGATATTACAATTTTGTACAAAAGATTTACAAAAACTAATGAAATAGTTGCATAATAAATTGAGTAAGAAGCAGTAAGTCTCAAATAAACCAATAAATAAATTAAAACAAATATTGGAATTAAAAAATGAAGGCCTGATAAAAAAGTTTCTTTTAATTTAGGTAATTTGTCTTCTTCAATTCCTTTTAACCCAAGCTTTAAAGCTTCAAGGTGAGAAATATAAAAAAGAGCTATATATGAAATTATCGCTGGTAAAAATGCATGTTTTACTATTTCAAAATAAGTCACTCCAATAAAACTTGCCATTACAAATGCAGCGGCACCCATAACGGGTGGCATAATTTGTCCATTCACAGATGAAGCAACTTCTATTGCTCCAGCTTTTTCTTTTGAAAATCCTGTTTGTTTCATTATTGGAATTGTAAATGTTCCTGTGGTAACTGTATTTGCAACAGAAGATCCAGAAATCATTCCCGTCATTCCAGATCCAAGAATAGCTGCCTTAGCTGGCCCACCTCTAGTTTTTCCAACCATTGCAAAAGCTAAGTCTAAAAAATATTTTCCTCCTCCAGCTGTTTCTAAGAATGCACCAAATAAAACAAATAAAAAAATAAAATCAACAGAAACTCCAATTGGTATTCCAAAAATTGCTTCTTGATCAAACCATTGAAAACCTACTAGTCTTTTTAGAGACAATCCACCGTGAGAAATAATTTCAGGTGCATGCTGCCCATAATAAGAAAATAATAAAAAACAAACTGCTATAATTACTAATGGGATGCCAATTACTCTTCTCGTAGCCTCAAGTAAAATTAAAATACCTATTGAGCCAATTATTAATTCAATTGGAATATTAAAATCTTTATATTTAAATATATAAAGTACTCCTGCTCTACTTATTAATTCGTCATAAAAAAAATAAATATAAAGACAGCAAAATATTCCTAAAACACCAATAGTGATATCAATAAATGTAATTTTCCTTTTTTTTGTTACTGGGAAAATCAAAAAAGCTAATATTAAAGCAAAGCCTAAATGAATTGCTCTTGCTGGTAGACCTTTAAACATTCCAAAATCAAACATAAATGGAAATGGTGATGCGTACCACAGTTGAAAAAATGACCAAGTAATAGCTATTGCAGAAACAATTTTAAGATGAAAGCCGGTAAGTCTTTTTGTTGGAGAAAGATCTTCCTCAATTTTTGCTTGGATATTAGTATTAACTGATTGATTCATTTACAAATCATATACTAACAAAAAAAAGGCCCAATATAAATATTGGGCCTTTTAATTTTTATTAACTAGATTACATCAATCCAGCTTCTTTGTAGTATTTAATTGCACCAGGATGTAATGGAGCTGATAAACCATCAGCTATCATATTTTTCTTCTCCAGTGGTCCAAAAGCAGGATGTTGCTTTCTAAAATCATCAAAGTTTTCAAAAACAGCTTTTGTTACTAAATATACTAACTCTTCAGAAACATCAGCGCTAGTTACAACAGTAGCTTTAACGCCAAAAGTAGTTACATCTTTTTTTTGTCCAGTGTAAGTTCCTGCAGGTATTGTAGCTGCCGCATAGTAAGGTGCGCCATCTATTAAACCTTGAACAGGTCCTCCAGTAAGATTGATTGGTAATGCTTTTGCTGCGCAGGTTGCTGCTTGTTCCATAGCACCATTTGGAAATCCTACAGAATATCCATACGCATCTATTTTACCATCACATAAAGCTTTAACTTGTTCTGATGAAGTAAGTTCTGTTACTGACTTAAAGTAACCATTATCTACTCCCATTGCTTCCATAAGTACTTCCATTGTTCCTCTTTGACCTGAACCTGGGTTACCTATGTTAACAACTTTTCCTTTTAAACCTTTAAAGTCTTTAACTTTTGCTTTTTTTCTAGCCCAAATCTGAAACGGTTCATTGTGTACTGAAAAAACAGCTCTCAAATTACTAAACTGTTTTCCTTCCCATTTGCTTGAACCATTAAATGCGTGGAATTGCCAGTCAGATTGAGCAACGCCAAATTGAAACTCGCCTTCTTTAATTTGACCAATGTTATAGTTTGATCCACCAGTTGATGGAGCTGTACATCTATATGCTTTATCTGTTGCTGCTTTTTTTCTTCCGTGTTCAGAACTTGTTGCGTATTTGTGTAACATTTTACAAATAGCATTTCCTGTTTGGAAATAAACTCCAGTAGGTCCACCAGTTCCTATGGTAAAGAACTCAGCAGATTTTGCTACAGTTGTAAATGAAAATGTAGATACAACAAGAACTAAAACAGTTGAAAAAGTAGTTATCATTTTTTTCATGTTGTCCCCTCGTTATTTATTATTTAATATAAAAATGTACCCATTAAAATGAATGTTGTCTAGTTTAGAATTATTATAATATTTTAGGTTGTATTTTAATTATTTGCCCAATCTTTAAGTCTATTTGTGCCCTCAATTATTTTTGGAGCATATTTTTTTATTTTGTCATAATTAATTTCCTCATTATGAACAGTATTATTCATAAAATTTTCTCCATCAAAATCTGTGTAACTTAACCTAGCTAACATTTTTTTTTCAGAAAAACCAAAATCTGAACCTGGTAATAATGCTACTCCAGTTTCTTTTAAAATATTATTGCATAATTCACTGGATGAAGAAAATTTCTTATTAATAAATTCAGGTAATAAATAAAATCCTCCCTGAGACTTATTAATTAAAACATTGTTTGATTTTAAATTTTCATAAACATAATTTCCAACGCCTTTTAAAATATTTTTTGAATGATTAATATATTTTGAATGATCATTTTCATGCGCTGCAATTGCAGCATACTGGATTGGCGAACTTACAGATGTAAATGTTTCGCTAGCTAAAACTTTAAGTTGATTTGTAATTTCCAACAAGCTTTTTGGCAATATAAAATAACCCAATCTCCAGCCTCCGGCACCACACCATTTGCTTAAACCAGTACTTATAATTGTATATTCTGGGCAATAATTTGATATGGACTGGTAATTATCATCAAAAGTTAACTCTGAATAAATTTCGTCAGATAAAAAATATAGATTATATTTTTTCGTTAACTCTGAAATTTCATTTAAATTTGTACATAGTTGACCCGAAGGATTATTTGGAGAATTTAGAAATAATAAATATTTCTTTTCTTTATTTTTTAAAATTACATCTTCTATTTGTTTGGCTGTTGGAAACCAATTATTTTCACTTTTTGTTTCTATCCATTTAATTTTATTTCTTCCTATAATTGCTTGAGGAGCATAAGAAACCCAGCTAGGAGCGGGAAGCAATATTTCTCCTTCAAATAAAATCTGTAATAAAAACATCAATTCTTTTGATCCTGGACCAATAATCACATTATTACTTAAATATTCGTAATTCTTTTTTTTAGAAATATATTTTGCAATAGATTCTCTTAACTCTTCAAGTCCTTGCATTGGAAGATATTTGTTTTGATGGGCATTATTTTTTAATTCATTAACTATATCTGCCGGTACTTTAAATGGAGATTGTCCAAAACCAAACTTAAATATTTTTTTTCCTTCGCTTTCTAATTTATTTGATATTTCATTAATTAAAAGCGTAGACGAAGGTTTTAAATTTTTAATAATATCTTTGATCATTTTTTATATAATTATGATACTAAATAGAAATATAAGAGTACATTTAAAATAAATTATTCTTAAAAATTAAAGGAAATTAGTAATGTCTAAAATAATAGTTCTAGCAAGTTTTCATCCTAAAAAAGATAAAGTTAATGAAGTTAAGGAAATAATATTGTCTATGATAAAACCTACAAGATCAGAAGAAGGAAATGAAGTTTATAATTTTTATGAAGAAAAAAATAATAATGATAAAATTACATCTTTTCACTTATTTGAAATTTATAAAGATTCTGCTGCCTTAGACTTTCACAGAGAAACATCTCATTACAAAAATTATAGATCTAAAATAAAAGATTTACTGGAAAAACCTATAGAGGTAAAAGTTTTAAATTCGATAGATTCAGTATAGCTTTTTAATAACCCAATTTTTTATCTACTTGGTTTGTCAATTTTTTATTCTCAATAAAAAGTTTTAAATTATTAAAGAATATACCAAGAGTTAATTCGAAATAGTTTCCGTCATCGTCTGAAGATACATGCGGTGTAATAACTAAATTAGGAGTATCCCAAAGTTTTGATTTTTTATCTAATGGTTCATGAGAAAATACATCAAGTATTGCTCCCGCTATTTCATTTTTTTTAAGTTTCTCACTTAATGCTTCATAGTCCATAACTGATTGTCTTCCTATATTTACAATCCCGCATGTAGTTTTTAACATGTCGAGTCTTTTTTTATTAATTAGATTTTTAGTTTCAGGTGTTTCGGGGAGTGCTAAATACAAAAAATCAGCTTCAGACAAAACACTATCAATATTATCTATTGTAACAATTTTTGAACAACCTTCGACTTTTTTTCCTCTTTTATTAACTCCAATAATATTTGCCCCTAATTTTGAAACTTGTTTTGCCATTGATCCTCCAAGGGATCCAGTGCCTACTACAACCACTGTTTTTCCATGAACTGGATTGCTAAATAAAGAAACAAATTCTTTATTTTTTTGGTTGGTAATTATTTTAGTCATATGATTTTGCAACATTAAAATACTCATTAAACCAAACTCTCCAGCTTTTTTGGCATGAGCACCACTACTATTGGTTAAAACTAAACCATCATTCATCCAGTCTAAAGGAAGTAAATGTTCTACACCTGCTGAAATAACATGTATCCATTTAAGATTTGGCGCAAGTTCCTTAAGGTTTTTTGTTGGGAAATTCCAGGCTAGTAAAATATCAGAATTTGAAATTGATTTTTTAAAATTTTCTTCATCCCAATCAAAAAAAGTTTCTATTTTTTCTTTAATTTCTGGAAATTTATTAAGAACATTATCAAAACGATCTTTTGTTATTGTAAAATTTTTTTCGCCTTCAGCATCAGTAGGAAATGATCCTGGCGCCCAGTGATTGTTTTTTATATGAATTTTAATTTTTTTATTTGTCAAAATGATCCACTCTTTTCCATATTATATAATTCATTAATTATAAAACTATCACGGTCTTTATTTGGCATTTTCTCAGTGTCAAATTGTAATTTCATTACAGTTGATCCAATTGACTTTATAAATTTTCGATCATCAATATTTCTTTTAGGAACTCTTAAAACTGTATCCTGACCATAAGTTTTTATTAGATCTCCATTTTTTTTTGGTTGTTCAGGATCTGTGCCCTCTTGTAATGATTTTATTGATTTTCTAATATGCTTCCTATAGGCCATAATCCCATGATCAGTTGGCATTAAGTGTTCGCCCTTATGTGCGCTTATTGAACCCATTCCTTCCACTGCCTCTGTGTCACCAGGGCTTTTTTGTTTTTCTTCAAAGGTTCTATCAACTGTTTCTCCTGCTTCTATTCTTTCATACCCTTCTTTATTGTCATACTTTATAGGATCTCCTCTTTCTCCAAAGTTAGCCCAGGCAATTGCTACAGAATGATAATCGTCAACGGGAACCACCCATCTTGTAAAAGAACTTCTTCCAAAATATTTAGTTTTTGTTCCATCTGCTGCAAATGCTGAACCAGCCTGCGTAAAGTTAGGTAAAATTAATTCATTTATTCTAATCCATACATTGTCATCAACTCTTCTTATATTAGCTCCAAGATATTGAGTTCCTCTTTCATAAAATTCAATTTCTCCAACCTCGGCAAAACCTTTGGAAAATTGTATACCTGAGCTTTGGCCGTGAAGAAAAGATGTGTGCACAGGATCCATAATTGCATCAAGCACTTGTATCCAGTTACAATTATAATTAATTTTGTAAGGGCTTCTTTTATCGTATTGAGTTTCATAAGCATCATAATGTGGAAACTCAGGAATTTTTTCTGGTGGACCCATAAAAGCGAATACTATTCCATTAAATTCTTTTACTGGATAGGCGCCTAATTTAAATTTTTCTCTTACAAGTTTTGCTTGTTTTGATTCTGGGTCTTCTCCAGGGGTCTCTAAGATTTCACCATCAGGAGAAAATAACCATCCGTGGTAACAACATCTTATGCCTTGAGATTCTGACTTTCCAAAAACTAATGACGCTCTTCTATGTGTACAATGTTTGTGTATTAACCCTATTTTATTTTTTGTAGTTTTAAAAATTACTAAATCTTCACCTAGTATTCGTATTTCTAAAGGAGTGTTTGTAACCTCAGAAGATAATGCTACTGGATGCCAATATCTTCTAAGATATTCTCCTCCGGGCGTACCATAATCAGTGTGAGCAATTAACTGATCATATCCAGGCTTTTTTGCTTGATTATATCCTCTGTATGTATTTTCTAAATCCACTGTAAAACTCCTTAGTAAAGCACAATATAACGAAGATATATTTTATTGAAATATAGTTAATTCGCAAATAAATTCGGAAATAAAGGTCTAATATGCCATTAAACAAAAAAAATATTAAAATTAAATCTCCGAAAAATAAAAATACAATATTTGGTCTTCCTGCAAAATCTTATACTGACACTGAGTTTTGGGAAAAAGAATGTGAAACTGTTTTATCTAATGGATGGTTATTTGTTGGTTGCGTCAATGAATTTAAAAAAGCAGGAGATGTAAAACCAATTTTCATTGCTGGAAAACCACTCTTACTTGTTAAAAATGAAAATAATGAAATTACAGCTTTTCATAATGTTTGTAGTCACAGGTGTTTAAAACTAATAAATGAGGAAAAAAATATTGGTAAAATTATTCGTTGTCCATATCATTCTTGGTCATATGATCTTCAAGGAAACTTAAAGGCTGCACCACATGTTGGAGGAACAGATATTCACAAGCCAAAAGGATTTAATTTTAAAAAACATGGTCTAAAAAAAATAAGAATTCATATTTGGCATGACTGGATTTTTGTAAATTTGAATGGAAAAGCAAAAAAATTCAAAGAGTATGCAAAGCCACTATTTTCAAAATTTAAAGATATTGATTTTAAAAAATTAAAATATGCTGCAACTTTAGATTTTGGAAAAATTAATACTAACTGGAAATTCCTTATTGAAAATTTTATTGAGCCATATCATGTTCAATTTGTTCATAAAACTACAACAAATCAACCTTTAAGAGATCATTATACTATTGTAGACGGCATATGTTACGGCAGTGGAGTAGATGTTAAAAAAGAAGATAGTAAAAACAGTAGCGCTTTGTCAGTTTCTTCAAAATATTTATCTCTTTTTCCTAATTTTATTATCGGAACTTATTACCCAAACCAAATTGGTGTGTATTTAAACATTCCAATTGACGCAAATACAACTATTCAAAAAAGAATAATATATACAGTTGGAGGGAAAGAAATGTCTAAAGAAGAGATTGATATTACAAAAAAAATATGGTGGAGTGTACATAAGGAAGATCATGAAATATGTGAAAGACTTCAAGAAGGAAGGTATTCACCAGCATCTAATGAAGGTGGTTTGTTATCTCCCTATTGGGAAGAAGGAGTAAGAGCATTTCAAAAACTAATTATACAAGCAACTACAAAATCTTCAAAATTAACGAAAGGAAAAACAAATGTCTAAAAGTATCAATGATGGTTACAGACTTGCTCATACAATGATTAGAGTAAAAGATTTAGAAACTTCATTTAATTTTTATTGTAAAACTTTAGGAATGAAAGTTTTAAGAAAAACAGATTACCCTGATGGAAAATTTACTAATGCCTTTATTGGATATGGACTCGAAAATGAATCTCCATGCCTTGAATTAACTCATAACTGGGATCAAAAAGAAGATTACGATAAAGGAAATGGATGGGGACATATTTGCATAGAAACTCCAGATGTTTATAAAGCTTGTGAAGATCTTGCAAAACTTGGGGTTAATATTACTCGAAAACCAGGTCCAATGAAACATGGAACGAGAGTAATTGCTTTTTGCGAAGATCCAGATGGATACAAAGTTGAATTAAATGAACCAATAAAAGTATAAAACTGAAAGGAATGATAATGTCTAAAGAACCACAGCTATATAAATTTAAAGATATTGAAAATAGACTTCATACATTAGAACCGGGGAAATCTTATATAAAACCATTTGTAACAAGCAAAGTAAGCAGCACTATGTGTGGAGGATTAAATTTTTTAAATAAAGTTTCTGTTCCTTGGGATTTAACTTGTGATGAAATTATTTACTGTATGGAAGGAAAGTTTAGGCTAACTTGCGATGGTAAATCTTATATTTGTAACCCAGGAGATGTACTTTATATCCCAAAAGACAATCATATAGCTTATGAGTGTGATGAAAAATGTGTAATATTTTATGCAGCTTACCCTCATGATTGGAAGCAAAAAGCTGGCATTACATTTGTTCCTGGAATTGACCCAGAAGATATGCCAAAATAATTTATCCAATGAAAAATAAAATATATTACGAAAATTTTAAAGATGCTATAGAAAGAAATAGAAAGAAAATTCCTACAGTTCATAAAAAACTTAAAGCAGCTGGAGTTCAATATGTAATGTCAAGTTGGATAGACTTGCATGGTATTCCAAAAACAAAACCTGTTCCAATGAGTGATTTTGAACTTTTGTGTTTAGGAAAAGGACCTCAGTTTGCAGTTCATTCAATTTCTTTTGTACCAGAATTAACTCCTGCAGACTCTGATCAAATAATGTTACCTGATTTAGACAGTGTTTATATTTGTCCATGGGACAAGACGATGGCTATTATTTTTGCAGATCTTTATTGGGAAGATAAACCATACAATGTTTGTCCAAGACAAGCTTTGAAACGTGCAATGCAAAAAGCTCAGGATGCAGGTTACAAAGGAATGTGTGGTATTGAACCTGAATTTATTGCAATGAAATATGGAGAAGATGGCAAGCCTGTTAAAGCTATTGATAGCGATCCAATTAATGGAATAAGACCTAGAAGACAAGCATTTGGATATGATGTTGAATACTCATTAGACTCTATGCATTTCTTAAAAGAATTAATTGATATTCTTGAAGAGTTAGGCTGGAATTTACATGATGTTGTGGCTGAAGGTGCTTATTCGCAATTTGAATTAGATTTTCATTATACAAATTTATTAGAAATGGCTGATAGATTGGTTTTTTTAAGAATTCTTTTAAAAGAAATTGCCAAAAAAAATAATATGTTCATTACATTTATGCCAAAACCTACAATAGGTGACTGGAGATCTGGTGCTCATATTAATTTTTCAATGGAAGACGTTAATAAACCTGGAAAAAATATTTTTACCGACGGTAAAGGATGGTCTAAACAATCTAAATTTGCAGTTGGTGGACTTATGAAAAATTCTGAAGCACTAACAGCAATTACATGCTCAACAGTCAATTCTTATAATGGACTAGTTCCAAGAGTTGGAGGTTTTGAAGGTGGAACAGTAACTTGGGCACCAACTAACATTACATATGGTCACAATAATAGGTCTGCACAGTTTCGTTTACCACAAAACAGATATTGTATTGAAAATAGAGCAGCAGATATGACAATGAATGTCTACCTGGCATTAGCAATGACTGCATCTTCTGCTATGGATGGTATTAAAAATAAAATTGATCCAGGCAAACCAACTGATCAAGATTTATACCAAATGACAGATTTAGAGTTTAAAAAATTAGGAATTAAAAGACTTCCTAAAAATTTAATGCAAGCAATAGAAGCTTTGAGAGTAAATAAATTATCTGATGAGGTTATGGGATCTGTAATGAAAAAATCTTTTTTATCTTATAAAAATGATGAGTGGGAACGTTATCATCAGGCAGTTACTGATTGGGAAGTAAAAGAATACCTTAGACTTTACTAATTAATGAAAAAATATGAAAAGTTTAACTTAGGAAATATTAAACTTTTATCAGGGAAAATTTTAAAATCAGCGAAGTTAATTTACAAAACATATGGTAAATTAAATAAAGATCGCTCAAATGTAATAATTCTTCCTACATTTTATACTGGTAGTCATATAAGAAACGAAGGTTTTATTGGAAAAAACAGGGCTATTAATCCCAATAAATACTTTATCGTATCAATCAATATGTTTGGAAATGGGCTATCTTCGTCTCCAAGCAATGCAAGAAAAAGTCAATCTGGTTCAAAATTTCCTACTATAACATTATGGGATAATATTTATTGCCAACATAAGCTTATTACTGAAAAACTGAAAATTAAAAAAATTGCTCTAGTTGCTGGCTGGTCAATGGCAGGTTGTCAATCTTATCAATGGGCCGCGCAATATCCCAGAATGGTAAAAGCAATTCTTCCTTTTTGTGCATCATCAAAAACATCAATACATAATCATGTTTTCTTAGAAGGTGTTAAAGCAGCACTTATAGCTGATAAAAAATTCAATAATGGAAATTATAAAAAACAACCTGTTGAAGGATTAAAAGCATTTGGTCGAGTATATGCTGGTTGGGCTTTCTCTCAAGATTTTTATAGAGAAAAACTTTATAAAAAATTTGGTTTTAAAAATGCAGAAGAATTACTTAAAGATTGGGAAAACGATCATGCAAAAAACTGGGATGCAAATAATCTTTTATCAAAACTTAAAACTTGGCAGATGAATGATATAAGTATAGGACCTATATATAAAAATAACTATATCAAAGCTCTTAAATCAATAAGAGCAAAAACAATATTAATGCCATGTAATCAAGACTTATATTTTAGAACAGAAGATAATAAATTTGAAAAGAGATTTATACCCCGTTCATCTTTAAGATCTGTAGATTCTCCATATGGTCATTGTGCTGCTAATCCTGGTAATGATAAAAATTTTGAAAGACAGCTAGATAAAAACATTAAGGAATTGCTAAGTTAATATCTTTAAAATTGTTGAAAAATTTAAATAAAAATAATATCATTACTTTATAAAGCGATACATAACTCGTCGTTATTTCCAATACGAAAGTGGGATAGGTCCTTTAAATTTTTATGTTTAAGGAAAAAAAATGAAGTTTGGATATTTTTGTAACACTACTAACTGGAATCATAAACCTTACGATAAACTACTAGATGAGACAAGAAATATAGCAACTTATTGTGACGAAAATAATTGGAGCTCTATTTGGTTTAGTGAACATCATTTTAATCATGAGGGAATGGAATCTTGTACAAACCCTTTGATGATGGGAACTGATACAGCTGCAAGAACTAAAAAAATTAGAATTGGACAAGCCGCAAATATAATTACTTTTCATAATCCAATAAGATTAGCAGAAGATATTGCAACACTTGATCAGCTATCAAAAGGAAGAGTTGAGGTTGGTGTTGGAAGAGGTATTTATGGTCGAGAAGCAATGAACATGAATTTGGAAGCTGATTTAAAAGACCAAGCAAAAAATTTTAGATTATTTGAAGAGACATTAACAATATTAAAAAAAGCATGGACGGAAAAATTCTTTTCACATAAAGGAGAATTTTATACCTATCCATCTCCAAATTTTGTTTGGCAACATGATATGAGTCCACCAAATAAAGAATTCATGAATCTAGAAGATAATACTATGGAAAAGATTAGTGTCGTTCCTCAGACTTATCAAAAACCACATCCACCAATTCACCAAGTTGTTGATGGTATTAGATCAATTGAATGGGCAGCACAAAATGGAATTAATGTAATTATGTGGATACCAACAGTAAAAGCATTAAAAATTAAATTTGAAGCATATCAAAAGGCAAAATCAGAAAAGGAAAAAAGAAATGTTGCTTTAGGAGAAGGAGTGACTTTAGTTAGAGATATGTTTGTTGCTGATACTATGGAAGAGGCTAAAGAAAAAGCAGGACAACATATGGTAAATTATATGAAATGGGTATGTCATTGGAGAGGTCTTGGAAACCACATGGATCCTGGTGAAGAATTGCCTGAGACGAAAGGTAAGTTAGATTTACTAAGCTATGATTTTCTTCATAAACGTAACATGCTGTTTGGAACACCTGAGTATGTAATTGATAAAATTCATGAGTTAAAATCAGAACTTAATTTGCAAAATCTTCAGGTATGGTCAAACTTTCCTGGAGTTAAACATGAAGACTGCATGAAAAGTATTAAAATGTTCACTGAAAAAGTCATGCCCCACTTTAAAGACGATTTCAATCCTGAAGTTAAAAAAGTTTCGTGAATAAATCAAAGAGCCTAACTGGCGGTCAAGCTGCAATTAAATCATTAAAAAAAGAAAAAGTTAAACATATTTTTGGTTTAATTGGTTCAGCCACTATGGAAATGTTTGATGCTCTTTATCATGAAAAAAAAATTAAATTTATTGGCGTTAGAGATGAAAGAACAGGAACGCATATGGCTGATGGATATGCAAGAGCATCTAATCAACCTGGTGTAATACTTGCGGGACAAAATGGTCCAGGCGCAACAAATTTAGTTACTGGAATTGCACAAGCTAAAGCGGCATTTTCACCAGTTGTTTCAATTGCAGGATCATATTCTACAAAAGATAAAATAGAAGATGCTTTTCAAGGTCTAGACCAGCAGTCCTTATTTAAACCAATAACTAAAAAAACTTGGACAGTAAAAAATGTAAATAAAATTCCAAAAGTATTTAGTGATGCTTTTAAATTAACAATGTCACCTAGAAGAGGTCCTGTGTGTATTAATTTACCAAGAAATATTTTAGCAAATAAAGCCAATTTTAAAATTAATGAAAAAAAACAATCTTTTGAAAATCAAAATTTTACTAAAGGAAAGTCTAGTTATATAAAAAAAGCTGTAAAAATTATTAGTAGTTCAAATAAGATAGTCATTATTGCTGGGGGTGGAATTAAATACACTTCAAAATACAAACATGTAATAAAATTAGCAGAATTATTAAATATACCTATGGTAACAGCAGCTGGGCATGGGGATGCTATACCATTTAATCATAAATTAAATGCTGGACAGATGGGACCAAGAGGAAATCCAGTTGCGTCTAAGTTAGTTAAAGAAGCAAATGTAATAATCGCTCTTGGAACAAGACTGGGATTTAATTCGACTTTTTATTCTTACGAAAATATAAATAAACAAGCAAAGATCATACAAGTTGAATTAGAAAAAAGTATGATAGGTAAATATTTTCCTGTTGCAGTTGGAATTAATGGAGATGCTAGTACAATTGCTGACCAATTATATAAGGAAATTAAAAAGCAAAATATAATTTTAAATATAAAAAAATGGACAAATAATTATTTAAATGAAAGAAACAAATTTTTAATTAAAAGAGACAAAATTAAACAGAAAGATTTTCCAATCCAACCAAATAGCCTGTTTAAACAATTGAGACAAGTTCTTCCAAAAAATTCAGCAATAACTTTAGATGCAGGCACTCTTTGCTTGCAAGCAACTGATGCTCTTGAATATTATGATCCTCCTTCTCTATTTACTCCTTTAGATTTTGGATTAGTTGGATTTTCTTTTGCATGTGGCTTGGGTGTAAAAGTTGCAAAACCTAATAAAAAAGTAATTAGTCTCATGGGAGATGGTGGATTCGGAATGACTATTTCAGAATTAAGTACTGCCGTAGAATATGGAATTAATACAATAACAATAGTGATGAACAATAGAAGTTGGGGAGCTGAAAAAGCTTACCAAAAAGATTTTTATGGCAAAAGATATCTTGGAGCTGATATTGCCAGTCCACCATTTGACAAAATTGCTGAGCTTTATGGTGCTAGAGGCTTAAAAGTTAAAAAAGTTTCAGAAATAAACCAAGCAGTCAGAGAAGCTTTAAAAATAAACAAGCCAGTTGTCATTGATGTTGATGTAAATCCAAAAGCACTATACAGTTTTAGAAGAGATAGTTTTAAACATAGAACAAAATAATGAAATTAGAATTAAGAAAATTTACAAAATTTGTTGATAAAACTTTTATTGAGGGCGGCAAAGAAGCTAAACAACCTGTATTATTAGTTTCAGTAGCAGCAGTTTTTAAAAATCCATGGGATGGTCAAGGATTTGTTGAAGATTTAAAACCTGTAATTTTAGATTTAGCTCCAAAACTTGGTGATATTTTAGTACCAGAGTTAATAAAAGAAATTGGTTCGCCAGAAAAAATTCTAGCATATGGTAAGGCAGGAATAGTAGGATTGAATGGTGAAATTGAACATGCATCAGCATTTATTCATACTCTAAGATTTGGAAATAAATTTAGAGATGCGGTGGGAGGAACATCTTATTTAAGTTTTACTAATACAAGAGGACCTGCTGGATCAAAAATCTCTATACCTATGATGCATAAAACCGATTCTGGTTTAAGACCTTATTATCTAACACATGAATTTACAATTCATGACGCCCCATTTGATAATGAAATAGTAATTGCTATTGGTGGAGCTTCTAGTGGAAGAGCTCATGCAAGAACTGGTGATAGATATCAAGACATGAAAGAAATGGGCATTGAGCCAAAGTAATTTAAATGATCAATGCAAAAGATTCTAAAGGTACTTTCTATATTCTAAATAAAAAAGAAGAAACTCCAATAGTTTTAATTCATGGTGTAGGACTTAATCATAAGATTTGGGAGCCTCAAATTAATTCATTTAATAATACTGTTGTAGCATATGATATTTTAGGACATGGAAAAACATCGCTAACAAAATCAAAAATAAGCTTTGATGATTTTTCCTTGCAGTTGCTAAATCTAATTGATGAACTAAAATTTGCAAAAATACATCTAGTTGGTTTTTCAATTGGTTCGTTAATAGCAAGAAATTTTGCTTCTAATTATAATAATAGACTAGAATCTTTAACTTTACTTTGTTCAGTTTTTAATAGAAGTAAAGAACAACAACAAATAGTTAATGATAGATTTGAATTGTCTAAAAAAAGCAGATCTTTATCAAAACAAGCTCTCAAAAGATGGTTCACAGATGATTATATAAGTAAAAATCCAAATATTTATGAAAAAATTTGTTCTATGCTCGAAGAAAATAATATGGAGAATTTCTTAAATGTTTATGAGTTATTCGTTAAACACCAGGATAATGAAAAATTTGAAAATATAAAAACAAAAACACTAATTATGACTGGAGAAAATGATATTGGATCAACTCCTGAAATGTCAAAAAATTTAAGTAAAAAAATCGCTAATTCTAAAGTTAAAATAATAAGCAATGGAAAACATCTCTGTAGTATTGAGTGTGCAGATGATGTAAATAACGCTATTAAGGAACATATAAAAAATGACTAAACTCAAACAATATAAAATGTTTATCGATGGAGAATGGGTAGACTCTGATACTAAAAAAACTTTTGAAACTTTGAATCCAGAAAATAATAAGCCATGGGCTGTAGTTCCTGAAGCAAGTGCAAATGATGTTGATAGAGCAGTAAAAGCAGCACAGAAAGCATTTGAAGGAGAATGGCCAAAGTTGCTTCCAAGAGAAAGAGGTAAATATTTAAGAGCGATAGCAGATAAGCTTAGAAAGAATGCTGAGTTACTTGGAGAAATTGAAACGATTGATACTGGAAAATTATTTAGAGAAACAAAAAAGCAAGCAAACTATATTGCAGAATATTATGACTATTATGCTGGTATGGCAGATAAAGTTGAAGGAACAGTTTTACCTATAGATAAACCAAATATTCAAGCAATAACCACAAGAGTACCAATAGGTGTTATAGCTGCGATCATTCCTTGGAACTCACAGATGTTATTGACAGTAACTAAACTAGCCCCTGCTTTAGCAATGGGAAATACAGTTGTTATAAAATCATCTGAGCTAGCCCCTGCAGTATTATTTGAATTTGCAAAATTAGTTGAAGAAACAGGAATACCAAAAGGTGTTGTAAATGTTATTACAGGTTTTGGTGATCCATGTGGAAAAGCTTTAACAACACATAACCTAGTTGAAAAAATTGCTTTTACTGGTGGGCCAGAAACTGCAAGACACATAATAAGAAATTCAGCTGAAAATTTATCTGAAGTAAGTTTGGAACTTGGAGGAAAAAGTCCAGTAGCGGTATTTGAAGATGCACATCAAGAAAATGCAATAAATGGAATTACCGCAGGAATTTTTGGTGCAAGTGGACAAAGTTGTATTGCTGGTTCAAGACTTTATTTACAAAAAGGAATTTATAATGAATTTCTAGATAAGCTTGCTGAAAGAGCAGAAAAAATAAAAATTGGAGCACCAATGGATCCCGAAAGTGAAATGGGACCAATTGGTAATTTTAAACAATTAGAAATAATAGAAAAGAATATTAAATTAACACTAGAGCAAGGTGGAAAAATAAAATGTGGCGGCAAAAGACATTCATTTTCAAATGAAGGATATTATTTTCCTCCAACAATTATTGAATGTGACAATCATAATCTTCCAACTGCAGAAAATGAACTTTTTGGACCAATACTATCTGTAATGAAATTTGAAAAAGAAGAAGAAGTGATAGATAAAATGAATGACAATCAATATGGTTTATCCTCTGGTGTTTATACTAGCGACTTTTCAAGAGGCATGAGAGTTTCAAAGGCAATTAGAGCTGGAATTACATTTGTAAATACTTATAGATTAATATCCCCATCTGCTCCATTTGGTGGAATGAAGGATAGTGGTTATGGTAAAGAAGCAGGCATTGAATCTATAAAAGATTATACAAGAGTAAAAACAACTTGGTATTATACTTCAGACAAACCAACTCTTGATCCATTTTCGATGAGATAGCATTGTCTCTTAAACATACATTTTTAATTTTATTTGTAATGTTTTTGCTTGGTAGCGCCTACCCTACAGCAAAACTTGGTTTAAATGAGTCTATTCCTCCAATTTTATTTGGTTCTATAAGAATGGCCATTGTATTTATATGTCTTTTACCTTTTATTAAATTAGAACTACCTAACAAAAAATATTTATTGCCACTATTAGGCTTTGCAATTTCAATGGGAGCAGGTGTAAATTTATTTTTATATTTATCTGTAAATGCATCAAATATCTTGGCTCCAATTGTTATAGGAGCTCAATTATCTATCCCTATAGCTATTATTTTTAGTTCTTTATTTATTGGAGAGTCGGTTAGCTTTAAAAAATGGATTCTAATAATTACATCTTTTTTAGGAATTATATTAATTGGATTTGATCCAAAGATTGCTGATGAAATTTTAGGTTTTTTGTTGATCTGTTGTATGGCTTTTTTTTATGCATCGTCTCAGGTATTTTCAAGATATCTAAAAGAGTTAGACGTAAAATTTAATAGTGCATTTATGGGATTAATTGGTTTTTTAATTTTATTAATTTTGTCTATTTTTTTTGAAGGAAATACAATTGAACATTTAAAAAACCTAAATAAAAAAGCTTGGTTGCTTGCTCTTCATCATGGAGTTCTCTGTTCTTTGATGGGGCACATGTCAATGTTCTATCTTTATAGATTTTATCCAGTAGGACAGGTTCTTCCTTTTTATGCTTTATTCCCAGTTTTTGGATTAATACTAACTTTTTTAATTTTTGGAGAAATTCCAACGCTCATAATGGTCACTGGAGGAATTATTGTAATAACTTCAGTCTTTTTACTGCAAAAAACTGAATAAATTAATCATTGAAATATTAAATTAATCATAATCTAATCACTTTATATAAATTGTTAACAATTAAAGGGAAAATTATGAGAAAATTAATTTTAGCTGCATTCTTATTTGTTTCTACAATGACAACAAATACCTTTGCAGATATTAAAATGGGAGTGATATTAGGATTTACAGGCCCTATTGAATCTCTTACACCCGCAATGGCTGCATCTGCAGAATTAGCTTTTAAGGAAGCTTCAGATTCAGGTTCATTACTAGGTGGACAAAAAATATCAGTGGAAAGAGCTGACTCAACTTGTGTTGATTCTGCTGCTGCTACAACTGCTGCTCAAGGATTAGTGGACGGAGGTGTTGTCGCTATCATGGGAGCTGACTGTTCTGGAGTTACAGGTGCAATTGCAACTAATGTTGCTGTACCAAATGGAGTAGTAATGATATCTCCATCCGCAACTTCTCCAGGATTAACTACTCTGGATGATAAAGGGTTTTTCTTTAGAACTGCTCCGTCAGATGCAAGAGGTGGTGCAATCTTGGCTGACATTACTAAAGACAGAAAAGTTAAAAGTGTAGCGATTACTTATACAAACAATGACTATGGTAAAGGTTTATCAGATGTTTATGAAGCAGCTGTTAAAGCTCATGGTATTAAAGTTACTACTGTTCTTGCTCACGAAGAAGGTAAAGGTGACTACTCAGCTGAAGTAGCAACACTAGCGTCTGCTGGTGGAGATGCTGTAGCTGTCCTAGGTTATCTTGACCAAGCTGGAGCACAAATAATTCAGGGTTCTTTAGATGCAGGATCATTTGATAGATTTATTTTATCTGATGGTATGATCGGAGACTCATTAACTGATAAATTTGGTAAAGCTTTAAATAAATCATTTGGTTCTCTACCTGGATCAACTGGAAAAGGTGCTGGAGTTTTTGCTGGTGTAGCAAAAGCAGCTGGTATTGATTCTTCTGGTCCTTACACAGGTGAATCTTATGATGCTGCAGCTTTAATCACTCTTGCTATGCAAGCTGGTGGAAAAGCTGACAGAGCTACAGTTCAAGCAAATGTTATGGCAGTAGCAAATGCACCAGGTAAAAAAATCTACCCAGGTGAATTAGGAAAAGCTTTAGATTTATTAGCTAAAGGAAAAGCCGTTAACTATGAAGGTGCAACAGGTGTTGAATTTACTGATGTAGGTGAAGCATTTGGTTCTTTCTTAGAAAAAGAAGTTAAAGGCGGTAAATTTAAAACTAAAAAACAAAGATAATACTTAATTCTTTAAAACCTCAGCGAAGAAATTCGCTGGGGTTTTTTTTTATCTAAAAAATATATTTATCAGATAAATACATTAAAAAAGCTAACGCCATTCCTAAAAGTAAATATTTCATTTAATTTTTGATTATTTTCTCCGGTAAAATTCCTTGTGGTCTAAATCTCATTATAACCAATAGTGCTGTTCCGATCACTAAAAATCTAAAATATGGAGCACTATTTATTAAATGTACTCTAATTTCATTTGTTTCTGGCAAATGCGCTGTGAAAAGATTAATAAAAAATAGTGCGATTGGTGCTGCTTCAACCCATAAAAACCAAACAACAAAACCACCTAAGATTGCTCCAAAATTGTTTCCTGTTCCTCCAACAATAACCATTACCCAAATAACAAATGTATATCTCATTGGTCTGTAACTTCCTGGCGTAAATAATCCATCGTTGGTTACCATCATGGCCCCTGCTATACCAACTATTGCAGAACCTAAAATAAATATTAACAAGTGTTGTTTAACAACATTTTTTCCCATAGCTCCTGCTGCTTCTTCATTGTCTCTTATTGCTCTCATCATTCTTCCCCATGGAGAGTAAAGAGCTTTTTGAGTAACAATTAATAAAATTATAACAACAGTTAAAAATAAACCTGTAAAACAAAGTTTTACATACACCGATGAAGCATCAATAACTAACTGGTTTAAAACTTCTTGTTTTTCTGAAACAGAATTAATTAATGCTAGTTTTCCTGAGTGAAATTTTTCAACTAAATCTATAAACCAAGGTGATTGCTGAAGATTAATTTCATATGGTGCTGGCCTTTTAAGTCCAATTACATTTTTAACTCCTCTGGCCAACCAGTCTTCATGTTTGATTATTGATACAACTATTTCTGCAATTAGTAATGTGGCGATTGCTAAATAATCGGCTCTTAGACCTAACGCTACTTTTCCTACTACGAAAGCTAATCCACCCGCAAGAAATGCGCCTGCTATCCATGAAAATAGGACTGGTAGTCCAAGTCCACCTAAAAAACCTGTTTTTGCTGGTTCAACTGCTTCAATACTTTCTATAGCTGGTGCAGAAATTAATCTTAACAATAATATTCCGATTATAATTATAGCTGCTATTAAATAATTTCTTTTTTTTGATTTGTTAATTTTTTTTAAACTAAGACGAATTGAAAAAACCATTCCAATTATAACACCCAAACAAATCATCATATTTAACCCACCTACTTTCCAGGCTTCACCTACTGGTGCTACAGACACAAGTACTACAGCTAATCCTCCTAATGCGGTGTAACCCATTATTCCAAAATTAATTAAGCCAGCGTATCCCCATTGAATATTTGCACCTATGGTCATAACTGCTGAAATTAAACAGTAATTTAAAATTGTTAAGGCAAGAGACCATGATTGAAATATTCCAACTAAAATAATTAATGTGAACATTATCAAGTATGCCGTAATTACATTTGCATATTGCTTCATAGTGTTTTTCCTTTAAAGATTCCTGAGGGCCTAAATAATAATACAATTACTAAAATAGAAAATGAAACTGCAAACTTATAATCAGTTGATAATAACTGCATCATAGAGTTTGGTTCTAAAGCTTCTGGAAGTATGTATGTAAAAAACTTTTTATAAGCGTAAGTTAAAAAAATTTCAGCAAATGCAATAACGTATCCACCTAAAAAAGCACCAAAAGGATTTCCTATTCCACCAACAATTGCTGCTGCAAATATTGGTAGCATGTTATTAAAATATACAAATGGTCTATAGCTCTTATCTAGTCCATATAAAATTCCACCTATTGTTGCCAGTATTCCAGCAATAATCCAAGTAATTAATACAACTCTTTTTGGATCTATTCCTGATAATAGAGCCAAATCTTCATTGTCTGAATAAGCTCGCATACTTGTTCCAGTTTTAGTTCTGTTTAAAAACCAAAACATTATAGAAACTGCAATCATAGTAATAACTATTGTTATTGCTTGTGTTGATTTAATGGTTAATCCCTCATTTAATCCTGTCATTTCTTTAAATTCTGATGCTTTAAGAATAAATTTTTGACCATCAAGAAAAGTTCTATCTGCAGGTCCAATTATTATCCTTATAATTGCTTGTGTAACAAACATTACTCCAACACTAACCATTGCTAGCTGAACTGGTGGGCTTTTTTTAATTCGATAATATTCAAACACAAATTTATCTATCGATAGCATGTACAAAATCATCATAAAAGTTGCAAAAGGAATTGTAATTAAAGCTGTTGGAAATATTCCAAGATTTATGCCAAGTGATTGAAAATAATATGTAAGAAGAACTGCAAACATAGTTCCAAAAGACATCATGTCTCCAGTTGCAAAGTTTGCAAATCTTAGTATCCCATATATTAAAGTTACAAAAATTGCTCCAAGTGCTAATTGTGATCCATAGGTTAAAGCAGGTATTATCGTATAATTTAACAATACTAAAATTGCATTTATAAAATCCATTTAAGCTCCTAAAAATGACCTTCTAACTTCAGGATCATTAAGTAATTCATTTCCGGATCCCTCAAATTTATTTTCACCTGTAACCAAAACATATCCTCTATCAGAAATGCTCAATGCTTGTTTTGCATTTTGTTCAACCATTATTATTGCTACATTCGTTTCTTTAACTTTAATTATATGATCAAAAAGTTCATCCATTACTATCGGAGAAACCCCTGCGGTTGGTTCATCTAACATTAAAACAGAAGGTCTAATCATTAATGCTCTACCAAGTGCAACTTGTTGTCTTTGTCCTCCTGATAATTGACCAACTTTTTGTGATCTCTTTTCATTTAAAATAGGAAATAATTCATAAATTTCTTCAATAACTTTATTAATGTCATCGCTTCGTAAAAAAGCTCCGACTTCTAAATTTTCTCTTACAGTTAAATCAGCAAAAACATTTCTAGTTTGTGGAACAAATGATATGCCAGCTTTAACTCTATCTTGTGGAGATAAACTAGAAATATTTTTTCCATCCATTAAAACAGATCCTGATTTTAGATTGAGTAATCCTAGCATAGCTTTCATTGCTGTGGATTTACCAGCACCATTAGGACCAAGTATTGCAACTATCTCTCCCTTGTCTGCATTGATTGAACATGAATTTATAATATCCGGTCCACTACCGTACCCTGCGGTCATTTTATTGCCTTCAAAAAAAGCCATTAGTTTTTTTCTCCTGTATTTGTACTTCCGCGGCCTAAATAACTTTCAATAACTTTTTCATTTTTCTTAACTTCTTCTGGGGTTCCTTCAAATAATACTGAGCCTTCAGCCATAACAATTACTGGATCGCACATTCTGCTTATGAAATCCATATCATGTTCAATCATACAAAATGTATAACCTTTTTCTTTATTTAATCTTAAAATAGCAGTTCCTATATCTTTTAATAAAGTTCTGTTAACTCCTGCTCCAACTTCATCAAGCAAAACTATCTTTGCATCCACCATCATTGTTCTTCCAAGTTCGAGTAATTTTTTTTGGCCACCTGACAAATTTCCAGCCAATTCGTTTGATAAATGTTTTAAATTTAAAAAATCTATAACCTCATAAGCTTTCTGTTTTACTGTTTTTTCTTCTTCTTTGACTAATTTTGGTTTTAATAATGCTGTCATTAGCTTTTCACCAGATTGATTACCTGGAACCATCATTAAATTTTCTAAAACAGTTAAATTTGTAAATTCATGAGCAATTTGAAAGGTTCTAAGTATACCTTTTGAAAATAGCTCATAAGATGGGATTGAAGTAATATCTTCGTTATTAAACATTACTTTTCCTGAGCTAGGTTTTAGATTGCCAGCTATTAAATTAAATAGGGTTGTTTTGCCTGATCCATTTGGTCCAATTATACCAGTTATTGAGCCTTTTTTAATTTTTAAAGAGCAACTTGATACCGCTGCTAACCCTCCAAAATATTTTGAAAGATTATGTATTTGCAGAATATTTGTATCTAACTGCATTAAAAATTATACTTTGTTTAATCTTTTAAGAATACTATTTAATGTTTTTTCTGTTGATCTGTAAAAACCAGCTTTTCTTAGCTCTTTAACCCCTTGTTCGTTAAGTCCTCTGGGTGTTTGAGATTCTTTTACTAAATATTTTAAATTTTTATTAGAATTAACAACTGCATCTTCAGATAATGCTAAAAAAAGTGAAGTAACATATTTCTGCGCTTTATCTCTTTTAACGCCATGTTTAACTAACCAATTAGACATGGTACTCAATAATTCATAAAATGGTGCCATCATCCCAGAAGTTGACCAAAAGTTTTTTGACAATTTTTCATTACTAATTTCTACAGTTGTTCCAAGTTTATCAAAAAAAATTTTAACTTGCTTGTTTGGCGGAAATAATGGAACTGGACCTTTTCTTAGTGAAATTGGAGGAAGAGGTACTGCTCTTGTAATTGTTGCTTTTACTTTAATAGCTTTTTTAAGTTGAGACAAAGTCATTGTTGAAATAAAGCTAACAATTGTTTGACTCGATTTAAATTTTAAATTTTTAATGATTTTTTGACCTACTGGAGGTGTAACAGCTAAAAAAACCCAATTACATGAATTAACTATTTCCTGATTATTTTTTGCGATAGAAACTTTTCTAAATTGTCTTTTTAGTTTCTTTGCTACATTTTTGTTTCTAGGTGACAATATTATCTTTTTAAAAGATATTTTAGATTTACATATTCCTGTAACAACAGATGAAGTTATTTTACCCGTCCCTATAAATCCTAATTTCATATTTGGTTACAATATTCTCAAATGTTGCAAATAACCATATTTAATTAGATAAAAAAAAGGCCAGCAATAAATGCTGGCCTTTTAAAATTGTCTTTAATATTTAATAATTAGAATGTTTTTCCAATTCTAAATGAAGCTGTAGCACCCCAAACATCTGATATAACAACTTTTTTAGTTGAATCAGTTGTGTTTTTTGCTGTTACATCATCCATATCAGATCCTAGAACTTCTGCTCTAACAAAAAATCCATTATCAAGATCCACGTTGTAACCTATTCCTGCAATCATACCGTCTATTTCAGTGTTGTTATAAGAACCGCCAGTTCCTAAATTTTCTTTTGTCTCAACATCCGCTGAAAGATAACCAGCTTTAAGGTATAACCCGTCTACAGGTCCCATTGCTGGAACACTTAAGTTTGCGTAAATAGTCGTCATGTTTTGAAATGATACCATGGCTTTGTTTGTTACTGAAGAAGATGAGTTGTCTCCACCCAAATCTTCATATACTGAAATCTTCTCAGGTGAATCTAAATCAGTTGGATTATATTCTATTCCAACAGCAATCGCCCCCATTGATACTTCTCCAAATACCGCAACGTGAGATGTTTCCATTCCACCATACTCTTTTGTGATTTGCGTACTGTTTGTCTCTGTACCTGCAGCTGCATAAAATCCGTAATTTCCTGCAACTCCAACGGATAACGATAAGTCATTAGCTGATGACATGTTTGTTAAACCGCAATAAAACAAAAAAACAAGTAGTGTTTTTAATATCTTGTTCATAATATTATGTCCTTATTTAATTTTTTATAAAAAATCTTTGTTTTAATAGCATTTAAAATGTTCCAATAAAACAAATCATATCAAGCATTTATAGAATAATAGACCTTGTTGCAATTTTACAACAAAAAAGTCCTTATAATTAAAGCTTTTTTAAACATCCAGTGGTTGTAGAGAAGTTCTTATTTTTTCATTATTTTGCACTAAATTACATCGAATCTTAGTTAAGTGTTAATTTTTTTTTAAAATTTTCCTCTAATTCGTAATAACTCTCTAAATAAATTTTTGTTTTTTTTAAAAGGTTTTCTTCCATGCAGCCAAAAATGATTGTTAGCCACTATAGATGAACCTATTGGAAGTTCTGTAGTTATTTTATTGTCACTTTCCTCTAAAGCGTCAGATAGACTTTGGAGAAACGTTCCTTGTTCAATATTTTGCGGTTCGGGGAATTGATCAATATAAGAAATATTTGTACCTCCATTTTCTTCTTTTGTAAAAACAGGATGTTCAACTTTATAATCTACATTTTTACTTTTTGGAGATCTCCAAATAAAATTTTGTCTACCTGCAGGATTCTCAGATAATTCTTTTAAATTTTCCAAATCATCTAAATGTAACAAAGCAGCCTCTCCTCCTTTGGCATTTTTTTCTTCAATTTTGGTCATTAAAATCCAATCGGTATTTTCATTAACATATGTTCCGTCTGTATGAAGATCCATGTTTATATATGGTTTCCTTAAATATGAGTCGCTATTATCTTCATGTTTAACAATAAATCTTGCATAATATTTTCCTGTCATTGAATCGTGATTTGGAATTCCAATTAAATGGGTTATTGCGGTTGAAAGTTTTACTAAGAACTCGTCATCTATTTTTTTATTTTGATTATTTGTCTTTAATATAAAACACCCTGTAGTTCTATCTTTTAAAATTGAATTAATTAATTTGCTTAGTTTGTTTTGAGTTAAATCATCTAGATTCTTTGCCAAAGTAAATCTTGTGAAAGGCTTATATTCTAATGCTGTAATGTCAAATCTTTTAAATGGAAAAATTAACTTTTCGATAAACTCATCTTTTAGATATATATCTAAAATTCTATTTGATTTATTATTTGTTGAAATTTCAAATCCTTCAATTTTATTTTGGTTATTCATGAAATTTATTTATTTTAATAAAGTTGAAGTAAAAAATTCTCTTACAAGTTTTTCGTTCTCCTGTGACGCTGTTTTATTATATTTTATTGTTTGTGATTTACTTACACAGCTTTTATCGTATTGGAACTGTGGAAGTCTCCAACCCATTTTGTGTCGCATTTTAAGTCTTTTAAATATTTTTTTTTTATCTTTATCGGTAGCACTTGCATACCATTCATTAAAACCAATCTGCGATAATATTGCTACGTCATCTTGAGCCATTTCTGCTACAGGTAATGAATGATTTTCTTCGTAATAACATCTTCCATCGTTATGACCTTTAATTTTCATAGATTTTTTTCCTGAAATTGTTGCTTCAAAACTATGGTGTGTATCTGCATAGACTTTAATATCTACATCTTTTCCTTTTGCTTTAAGACGTGAAACATAATTTACACATGAATCAACTGGAAAATATGTATCCAACTCTCCTACATGAATACGAATGGGCGTGTCTGTTATTTCATCATCATCTTTGAATGTAGCATTACATGGTGGATACATTGGAACACTTGCTGCAAAATCCATACCTGGCGTTCCCCACATTTTTTGAAATCTTTTTACATTTAAATACAAACATCCTCTGGCTCCGAGTGACATGCCTACACATCCAATATTTTTTGAATCAATACGAGGATGATTTGATAAAACTTTTAATGCACCGTAAGCATCTATAACCCTATTCATGCCTCGATTTACAGCAGCACACCAAGGAATTGCTTTTTTAAAATTATTATCTTTTTTACATTTACGTCTTGCCCAGTTGCTATCAACCATAAATGTAGCTATTCCCATGCTGTTTATTACTTTTATCCAGTGTTCTTCAGCATCGTTAATTCCACCCATACCATGCAATATAACAACTGCAGGAACATTTATATCTGCTGCATTAGCTGGAAAATTTAATGTTCCCCAAATTGTTATTTCTCTATTTGGTTTTTTTCCTAGTAAAAAATCTCTGATAGTTAATGTAGGTAAAGATGGAAACTCAATCTTTTCTCCCTTGCCTTTCCATTCTTTAGCTTTAGGTGGTCCACTCTTTTCTTGAGCTATTGATAGTAAGCTGGATATTAATAAAAAAATGATAGCAAAAATAAAAACACGCAATTTCATTATCCTCCAAGGAATAGTCTACCAACATCTGGGTTATTGAGCAAATCGTCTCCTTTGCCAGCTATTGCTGTTTCTCCTGAAACTAGAACGTAACCAATATCAGCAAATTGTAGACCTTTTTTAGCATTCTGTTCAACAAGAATAATTGTTTTTTTTTCATTTTTCTGAAGATCTTCAAGAATTTCAAAAACCATATCTATGTACTTCGGTTCCAGTCCAATTGATGGCTCGTCAACTAATAAAACAGAAGGCTTCATTACTAAAGCTCTTGATATCTCTAATAGCCTTCTTTCACCACCTGAAAGAACCTTTGCAGGTTGACTTCTTCTGTTTCTAAGTCTCTCGTATTTTTCAAAAATTTTTTCAGCTTCTTCATATGATTGATCCACATTATCTTTTATATAACCGCCCATTAATAAATTTTCCTCAACTGTCATATCTGGAAAAACGGAATTATCTTGAAGAATGTATGCAATACCCACATTTTTTAATTTTTCTGCAGGACTTAATTTAGTAATATCCTTTCCATCAATTTCAATTTTCCCTGAAAATATATTTGTAAAACCATAAATAGAATGAAGTATCGTCGATTTGCCTGCACCATTAGGTCCAATTAAACATAAAGATTCAGCTTTGCTTACGAACAAATCTAAATCATGAAGTATTTCCATTTTTCCATAACCAGCTGACAAATTTTTTATTGTCAAATGAATGTTATCAGAAGAAAGTTTCTTCAAGTCTTCAGCACCTGGTGCTTTTCCTAATACTTCATATTGATTAGTCATTATTGTGCTCCAAGATAAGCGTCAATAACACGTTTATCATTTTTAATTTCATCTGGCTTACCGTTCGCTAACATTTGACCATGAGCTAAACAAAAAATACTCTCTGCTAATTGCATAATTACTCTCATATTATGCTCAATTACAAATAACGTAATTCCAAAATCTTGATTAACTTTTATAAGTCTATCGATAATTCCATTTATTAATGTAGGATTTATGCCTGCTGTTGGCTCATCTAACAACAGCATTTCTGGTTCATTCATTAATGCCATTGCAAGTTCTAATAACTTTTGTTGACCAAAAGATAAGTCTCCTGCTCTTAATTTCCTTTTCTGATATAATCCAACAAAGCTTAATAAGTTTTCAGCTTTTTCTGTTAAATTTTTAGGTATTTGAGAAAATATTTTGACCAAACTCTCGTCGCTTGCCTTATGACTAATAAGCATGTTTTCTACACAATTTAATTTTCCATATATTCTTGTTTGCTGAAATGTTCTAAGCAATCCTAGTTTTGCTATTACTGGAACAGGTAATTCTGAAATTTCTTTGTCATTAAATTTAATTGAACCTTGATCTATAGGGTAAGTGCCAACAATAGAGTTAAACAAAGTTGTTTTTCCAGATCCATTAGGACCAATTAAACCAACAATTTTTCCTTTATCAACGGACATGGAAATATCAACATTTGCTTTTACACCTCCAAATGATTTGCTTACGTTGTTTACCTCTAGAATACTCATTTGAGTTCCACCTGTGCCTTTCGATCTGCCTCATCAACTACTTCACCAAATCTCTCAGGATATTTTTCTCTTAGCCAACCCATAATTCCTTCTGGAAAATAAATTACAATTACAACAATCAAAACTCCAAGAGCAACATACTGCCATCCAAGAAAGAAAGTCCAAAAACCTTCTTTAAATATATGAAATACACTTGCTCCAATAACCGGTCCCCACAAAGTTCCTTTGCCACCTAGTATTGCCATTAAAACCATGAATACTCCCATCTCTCTTCCGTCAAATGCAACATCAGTGGAGTCTATATATCCAACAAGACCTCCCATTATTCCGCCTGCAAGACCACAGAAAAATGCTGAGATCATCCATCCAATAATTTTATATTTCATTGTTTGAATTCCCATAGCTTCAGCTTTGTCTTCATTGTCTCTTATTGCATTGAGGACTAATTTAAATCTAGTTGAGTAAATGGATTTGACTACAATAAATGTGAGCACAAGCGAAACAAAACTACAAAAATAAAAAAATTCTCCTCTTGCTTCTAACCCCCCAAAATTTGGAAATGGTGGGGTTGTAAAACCTTGTCCTGCTCCAATGATTTCTATTCCACCTGAAATTTCACCAGCAGCAACACCTAAACCCAATGTACAAATTGCAAAATAATGGCCTCTTAATCCTAGAATTGAATACCCTATTAATCCGGCAACTATCGCCGGTACAACTGCGGCAACAGCTAAACCTACGCCAAAACCTTGAAAAAACTGGGCAGGTGTATGAACAAATGTTTTTTCTCCACCACTTTCAGTCCATTCAGCTAAAGGGAAAAACATTCCCACCTGGACAGATGCACAAAGATACATACCCAATCCATAAAATAAAATATTACCAAACGAATTATATCCCATCTCACCACCTTGAATATTCCAAGTTATTGCTAAAATTATTAAAACACAAAGTATTGATAGTTGAACTTTAAATGCTGGAAATATAAATGGTGCAGCTACTCCAAAAATTAAAATTGTTATGTATAAAATTAAGTTTTTATTCATTAAAATAGACTTTCTATATACTTAAAGATATTTTTGTTGTTTGCTTCATAATCTGCATAACATTTAGTTAGTGCTATACCATGATAAGTTTTTGCGGGTTCTGCTTTTTTACATCCTGATTGAGTTAAATTTAAAAATTTAACTGAATTTAAATTTGAAAATAATGAATAATCTTTTGGAGAATTATATTCATCTTTATCATGTGTTACAATAATTGCATTTAGTTTTGATAAATCTTCAACAAAACCATAATATCTTACGTCTTCCCACCAAGGCCAATCTTTTCTATTTTTAACTGTACCACCAGCTCCTGGGTGAAGACCTATAACGCCTTTTGCTAGTTCAGGAAATTCTGCTTTTATTTTAATTGATTGCCAACCACCAGAGGAGTGACCTGCAAGAATAATGTTTTCGAATCCTTCTTCTATAAAGCTATCAACTTTTTCTTTAATAACTCTTCGTCTTTGATTTTGTTTTTGTTTATTAATTAAAGGAGTTCCATCTTTATCTTTTAATTCTATTGCTAGTTTTCCTGATTTTTCATGGGCTTTCCACATTTTTGTTTGTTCTTTTTTTGACCACCCTTTTGCACCTGTACAAAGACGATAGATTTTTATATTAAAATTTTTTATTTTTTTATCATGCAGGTATCTTATAACTCTAGGAACATTGTTCGAAGGATTTGTGCACTTGTCAGTCACCTGATCATAATCAGAACCATGATTATAAATAATTAAAATAGTATTTTTTTTATCAGTTATTTGATCTTTAGAATAAATTTTTCCTTTAGTATCAACAAAACCATTGTTTTTTGAAATTTTTTTTAATTCTTTATCAAATTTCGACTCTGGGTAAGCATTGTTTGAAATTACTAAAAAAAACAAAAATATTATAATTTTTTTCATCATTTTAAATACTCTCTTTTCTTAGAAAGCTTAAATCTTCTATAAACAAGGATTAAAACTAATAATAAAAATACCGAACCTATTCTAAACTCTGTTCCAAGAATATAGTCTGCAAATTCTTCAAAAACTCCAAGACCCATGCCAGAAATTGCTACACCTGGTAAATTTCCTAAACCTGCAACAATTACGATCATGAATGATCTGATTGTGTAAGGTAAACCCATATAAGGATGTATTGTAAATGTTATTGATATTAAAGCTCCAGCGACACCACAAAGAGCAGCATTTATACCAAAAGTAGCAGCATAAACTTTTTCTGTATCCACCCCCAAAATTTTAGCAGCTCTTGCGTTTTGAGCTGTGGCTCTGATCGCTCGTCCAAGCTTTGATGTTTTCATATAAATCACTAAACAAATTGCAAAAATAATACTTACAAATGCAGAAAATATTTTTGAATTTGGTAAAACAACATTGCTATCAAATAAAAAAGTTGTTCCATAACCAGAATTTGCAAGAACAACATCTGCTCCAAATGCAAAATTCATTAGTTGCATAAAAAGAATACTTATTCCAAATGTAGCAAGAATTGAGATAAATAAATCTCTATCAACTACTTTATTGATTACTAATTTATAAAGTCCAACGCCAACAAAATACATTATGATTGGCGAAACGATTACTCCCCAAGCAGGATGAATTCCATACAGGTACATAAAATAAGCAATGTACCCACCTAAAATAACTAAATCACCTTGAGCAATGTTTATAATATTCATCACTCCCCATTGCAGAGCCATTCCATAAGCAATCAATGCAAATAAAATTCCAAGAAGTATTCCATCCAAGCAAGCTTGAACGCTAATCATTGGATATTGAAAAACCATAAAATCCATAAACTGCCCTAGAAAAAAAAATACCCCCTAGATTTTAGGGGGTATTTATAGATTATTTATTATCTTTCAGACCACTTAGGTACTGGGTGAATTAACTTAGCAGAAGCCCACTTAAGTGGAGCAACAACTTTGTTTTCACATTTTCCAGAACTATCACAAATAACTTGGAATAGTACCATCGGTTTAGAAACGTTTTGACCGCCTGGAGCAAATTTTATGTTTCCATAAAAAGTTTGCATATCAGTAGCAGCAAGAGCATCTCTTACTTTCTTTTGATCGAAAGAATTTGCTCTTTCAAAAGCATCTTTGAAAACCAACAAAGCAGCTGAAGACTCGGCAGCTTGGTATGGTGGTGCATATCCAAACATTTTATTAAAGTCTGCATCATATGTCATACCATCTTTAAACCACTTGTCTTTATAAGTTAAAGTTTTATGCCATTGAGAAGCACATAAAGCATACTGAGCATTTTTACCGTGTTGCTTAGATAATTTTGCAGCATCACAGTGTGTCATTGCAAGCATTGGAACATCAACTTTCATCTCAGAAATTTGTCTGATAGCAGTCAAAGCTCCTTTTGTATGACCTGATACGACAAGCACATCTGGCTTCATTTGTTTTACTTTAACTAAAGTTGCAGCCATATCATTAAGTTCTTTTGGCAATTTATCGTCAATTATAATTTCAGATCCAGTGTCTTTTGCAGCATCTAAAATACCTAATCTAACGTCTTGAGAAAAAGCATCTTGCTCAAAAGCTTGGGCAATTTTTACACCTTTTCCACCATTTAACTCTACAGCAGTTCTAATAGCTACATCTAAATACAAGTTTGCTGGCGCTAACACTGCAAATAAATATTTGTATCCTTTTGTAAACAAAGATCTAGATGCACCATTTGCTTCAACCATTGGTACTCCATACTTTTCAGTAACTGGCGCCATAGCTTTAGTTAACCCTGAACTGTAAGGTCCAAGCATAAACTCAACACCATCTTGGCTAATTAATCTTTCTGCAAGTTGAGCTGCTCTCTTAGGATTTGACTCATCATCATAGTAAATGATTTCAAATTTATAAGTTTTACCACCTACTTTAATACCACCCATGCTGTTAATTCTATCTACGGCCATATTGTAACCGTTTTGAGTATGAACACCATTTGATGAATATTTTCCAGTAAGTGAAACAGCGGCACCTAAAACAATTTTATCTCCAACAACTTTTGCAAAAGAAATAGTTGCCGTAGACAATAAAAGTGCAATTGCAGAAACAAATGTAATTATAAAGTTTCTTATTTTCATTTATTCCCTCTCTCTCTCTCTAATTAATTAATTAATTATTTTTCAATTAAACTATTAATTCATTGAAAAAACAATACGCTGATGGTGCAATTGACCTATATCAAATATTAATATTGCTGAGTAATTACAATAATTATTGCTATTATAATTAAAACACACGCTGAAATTGTGTTTATTGTTTTTGGATTGGCTTTTAACCAGACAACTAGTTTGTTTGCCAGCATTGCATAGGCAACTAGAGATAAAAAATCTAATACTACATAAGTTGTAATTAAAATTAAGAATTGGACAACATAATTAGAACTAAAATCAATAAACTGCGGAAAAATAAAAGGAAAAAACATCCAAGCTTTTGGGCTTGTTCCTGCAACTAAAAAACCATCTTTATAAAAAGAAAAAAAACTTTTCTCTGGAATTTCGTTAGAATTTATTTCTTTTGGTCTTGCGTTATAAATATCATAAGCAAGATAACTTATATAAATTACTCCTATCCATTTAAAAGTACTTAAAAATAATGGATGATCTGAAATAAAAGACCCGATAACAAATATTACCAATGTTGCTTGAATAATATTGGCTGTTACATCGCCTAATGCTGTCCAAATACATTTATTAACACCATAATTCATTGAATATGAAATAATTACTACCCTAGGTGTTCCGGGCGTAATAAATAAAAAAATAATTATTTGTAAATATAGAAAGTATTCTAGGGGAAGCATTTTGTGGATAGTCCTAAAAAACCGAGAGCTAAAGATGGCTAGATAGGACTATCTAAAAAGGAATATATCATACCCCAAAAATATCTCCATTAATCTTTTTTTGAAAAATGTTGAATATTTGTAAAAATTCATTGATCAGATTGGGTCAATTTGTCTGCTATAGAAAAAAATCAAAAAATCACTATATATAAAATATGAAAAATATTACCATGTACACAGGTCCAATGTGTAATTTTTGTGACGCTGCAAAAAGACTATTTTCTAGAAATAATCTTAAATATGAAGAAATAGATATTTCAACAAAAGATGGTCTAAGAGACGAAATGATAAAAAAAGCAAATGGTAAAAGAACTATCCCTCAAATATTTTTTGACGATCATCATATAGGTGGATACGTTGAATTAAGAGAATTAGAAAAAAAGGGTGAATTAATTAATTTAATAAAATAATTTTAATAAATTACAGTAGCGGTAACGTCTGGCTTACCACCATACAGTATAAGAAATACATTTTTATACAGAAAATTTAAAAAAAAAAGAAAAAAAATATAATTATAGTTTTGGCTTAAAAGCTAAACAAATTCCATTATTGCAATATCTTTTTCCTGTAGGTTCTGGACCATCATTAAAAATATGACCGTGGTGACCTCCACAATTTTTGCAGTGATATTCTATTCTAGGATATCCCAATAGATGATCTGTTTTAGTTTCAAATACATCTGGTAATGATTCATAAAAAGATGGCCAACCTGAACCACTTTCATATTTTTTATTAGAATCAAATAATTTTACCCCACAATTTGCACAATAATAGCTTCCTTCTCTTTTTTCATTATTCAATTCACTTGATCCAGGTGCTTCAGTTCCTTCATCAAATAAGATTGATTTTTGTTCAACTGTTAAATTTGGATTATTTTTTTTCATAATTTTCTATTAATTTTTTTTATTTGAAAGTGTTATGCCTGCAATAATAAATATTGCTCCCAAAATATGATAAAACATAAATTTTTCATCAAAAATTAACATTGCCATTATTGCTCCCATGATTGGCATCAAATGGAGAAAAATTCCAGCTCTGTTAGCGCCAATAATTGAAATTCCTTTTATCCAAAAAAAGAATGCTGCAAGACCTGGAAAAATAACAACATATCCTAAAATTAAATAAAATGGCTTACCCAAAATAATTTCATTCCCTATGCTCATCTCAATAAAATATATTGGTATTAAAAAAGTTAATCCGCAAATAATTACAACTTCTAACAAAGAAACCTGAGAAATTTCATATTTTTTACTTTTCAAAAGAGCTGAATAGATTGCCCATGAAAACATGGCAACAACCATTGATAAATCCCCTTTATTAAAATCTAAATTTTTTATTAAATTTAAATCAGCTTTTGTAATTATAAAAATTACTCCAGTTAAGGATAAAATGACTCCTAGAATTTGAAAAACATTAGTTTTTTCAATATTTAAAAGTGAAGAAATAAAAATAATCCACACAGGAATAGTTGAAATCATTAAAATTCCACTGATAACTTGAGTGTAATACAACGAATAATAGACGATAGAATTAAATATTGTAATGCTGGTAATTCCTAAGATTGTAAAAAAACCTAAATTTTTTAAAATATATTTTTTTTTATTTATTATTTCTTTGTAAGTAAATGGAAGTAAAATCAAACCTGCAAAAAACCATCTATAAAAATTTAGAGAAAATGGTGGAATTTCAAACATGCTTGCAGCTTTACCAACTATAAAATTTCCAGACCAAAATATAGTTGTCAGTATTAAAATAAAATAAGCTAGTTTATTGTTGTTTTTCATGAATTAGGAAAATCTTAAAGAACTATATGGTTTTAAATCTAAATTAGAATTCTCGTTTGAAATCATTTTAGAAATTATCTTTCCAGATATAGCTCCTAAAGTCCATCCTAAATGATGATGGCCAAAAGAATAAAAAACATTTTTATAATTTTTAGAAGGTCCTATAACTGGAAGATAGTCTGGCAATGTTGGCCTAAAACCTAACCATTCATCTTCATGGTGATCTGGTAAACCATCTAAAAGATACTTAGCATTATCAATTAAATTTCTAATTCTAGATTTAGAAAGTGGATTGTTTAATCCTCCAAATTCAACTGTTCCAACAACTCTTAAGCCTTGTTCCATTGGTGTCATTCCAAAACCTCTATTCTGAAATACAACGGGACGTGAAATTAAGTGCTCGCAACCTTTAAAATGAATATGATAACCTCTTTCAGTGTCTAGTGGAATGTTTTCATGTAGTTTGTCAGTTAATTTTTTTGAAAATGCTCCACATGAAATGACCAATTTATCAAATATAAATCTTTGTGTTTCAGACCTTAATACAGGATTATTTTCATCAAAATCTAAATCTTTAATATCTAATTTTAAAAACTTTCCTCCTTTTTTTACAAAGTTTTCAAATAATTTTATCCAAATTTTTCCAGGATTTGTTGCATGTCTAGCTTTTTCATAAAAAACTCCTGCATGATAGATATTTTTTATATTTGGTTCTAGGTCATGAATTTCCTTTTTATTGAGCAATTGTTGTTCAGCGCCTATTTCGTTTCTTATATTAATTTCTAGTTCTCTACTTTTGAGATTTTGATCATTCCAAATATACAAAATGCCTTTATTTTCTAACAACCCAGATAAATTAATTTCCTCAAATAATTCATCGTATGCGGGTAGCGCTACATCTAATATCTGATGCATATATTTGGCTGTATGCATCATATTTTTTGTACTACAGTTTTTTAAAAATTTAAAAAACCAAGGAATCATTTTTGGAACATGATTCCATTTTAAAGCTAAAGGACCTGTAGAACTTAAAAGCATAGCTGGTATATCAGTAATAATATCAGGTCTGTTTAAAGGTATTGAAGCGTAAGGTGAAAAATGTCCAGCATTTCCATATGAAGCTGCCTGGTTTCCGGGCTCTTCTCTGTCAAACAAAGTTATCCGGTGACCTTTTTTTTGTAAAAAAAGTGCATTACATACGCCTTGAATTCCAGCGCCTACAATTCCAACTTTAAATTTATTAGTCATTATTTTTTATAATACATTTTTATTTGAAATTATTTAAAGTGACAAATTATACTTAAGTTTAATTTATGAAATCATTTGACGTCTATAGATTTTTGTACTCATAACTATACCAAGACCAATCATTGTAGCTAACATAGAGGAACCACCATAAGACATTATTGGTAGTGGAGAACCAACTATAGGTAGTAAACCTAAAACCATTGCCATATTCACTGTTATATAAACAAATATTGCAGAACCAAAACCATAACAAAAAAATTTACCAAAAAAACTTCTTGAAAATGACCCTATTCTTATAATTCTGAATATTAAAATTGCATATACTACAAGTAATAAAATTGAACCCACAAAACCAAACTCTTCAGAAAATAATGTAAAAATAAAGTCTGTATGTTTTTCTGGTAAAAATTCTAAGTAGCCTTGTGTTCCTTTTAAAAAACCTTTGCCAATAAGGCCGCCAGAACCAACAGCAATTTTTGATTGTATAATTTGATAACCTGCACCTAATGGGTCCTTATCTGGATCAAAAAAAGTTAGGATTCTCAATTTTTGATAAGGTTTTAAAAAAGAGATTATAAATGGTGCTGAAATAATAAAAATTAAAGATGAATAAATAAAGTATTTAGCATTTACTCCTGCGAGCCATAAAACAATTATTCCACTTAAAGCAATTAATATAGATGTTCCAAGATCGGGTTGGGTTACTACAAGTGAAATTGGTACAAATAAAATTAATATTGGTATAATTATATTTCTGAGTTTATTTACATTTGCAATCTGAACCCTATGATAATATTTTGCAAAACAAAGAATAATTGCTATTTTCATTAGTTCAGAGGGTTGTAAGTTTATAAAATATAAATCAATCCATCTCTGAGAACCTTGGGCAGTTATGCCAAATAAAGAGGCCCATATTAAAAGTCCTAACACAATTACATAAAATAAATAACCAAAAGTGTGCCACGTTTTAATATTTATAAATGAAATAAAAATCATCATTGTAAAGAAAACCAAAAATCTTATTATATGACTTTCGGAATGATATAGTAATTCTCCTCCATCTGTTGAATACATTGCTAATGAACTTATTATTCCTAAAATTAATATACAAAAAAGCATTATATAATCTAAGGATCTTAACTTTTGAAAAAAAGTTGATTTATCTGATAAAGAACTTTGAATAAACATTATACGTCAGTTAAGTATTTTATTTGAACTTGTTCTCTTAAATCGTGTCTATCAATAACAGATTTAAATAATTTTTTAGCAATTGGAGCAGCAGTTGAGCTACCAGAGCCCCCATGCTCAATTAAAATACTAACAGCATATCTTGGATTTTTATATGGGCCAAAAGCTATGTACCAAGCATGATCTCTTTCTTTGTAAGGAATTTGATTTATTTTTAAATCAAGTTCTCTTTCTTCTTTGGTTATTCTTTTTACTTGAGCAGTTCCCGTTTTACCTGCAAATTGATATTTAGGATCTTCAATTCGAGAAGAAAAAGAAGTTCCATAAATTTCGTTTGTAGAACTAAACATTGCATCTAAAACAAATTTAACATTTTGCTTATTTCTATATAATGCATGATAATTTTTTTCATTTATATTAAAAAATTTTTCTGTAGCTGAAAGAAGTTTTGAATCTTTTTCATTATTTTCACCTGCAAGTTTCATTTTTTGTTTTATTTTTTCAATAGACTCTTGTTTTTTATCTAGAATTATTTTTGGATAAATTTTATGACCTCCGTTTGCAAGTTGAGCTGTCATTAAACATAATTGCAGGGGAGTTACTTGAATGTAACCTTGCCCAATACCATTTATTAATGTTTCTCCTAAATACCAGTTTTGACCAATAGCTTCTTTTTTCCATTTTGTTGATGGAACAATACCTTTTTTTTCATTAAAAAATCTACCGAGCACTATATCTCCAAGACCAAATTTTGTTGCTGTTGCATTTAATCTATCTACTCCTAATAATCTTGATGCTTCATAGAAATAGGTATCACAAGATTGTTTAATTGCATTTTTAAGTGACATGTATCCATGCCCCTGCTTTTTCCAACAATGATATTTCATACCATATAGTTCTAATGGATGCTTATGCCCTCTACAATTTACTTTAAAGTTTGGAGAAACTACATCATTCTCTAAAGCAGAAAGTGCTACAATTGGTTTAATTGTTGAGCCTGGTGAATATAAACCTGAAACAGTTTTGTTCAATAAAGGTTTTAATGGATCATTTTTGATTTCGCTCCATTTATTTTTTTTAATTCCATATAAAAATAAATTTGGATTAAAAGAAGGAGAGGAATTCATTGCAATTATTTCTCCAGTATAGATATCCATAACAGAAATAGATCCCGCTTTTTCTTTTAAAAGTTCCTGAGTATATTTTTGAATTTCAGTATCTATTGTAAGTTTAATTGTTTTTCCTTGTTCGCCTTCTTGAAAATCTATTTGGTTAATCCTTTTCCCATAAGCATTTACTTCAAATCTTTGAATACTATTTTTTCCTATTAAATCTTCTTCTAGTGCTTTTTCTAAGCCTATTTTACCAACTCTTAAGCCTGGAACATTTCTCTGTTTAATTATATCACTACTTACTAAATCATTAACACTTGCCTCAGAAACATATCCTAGCACATGTGTATAAGTTTCATTATATGGATAGTTTCTTCCTACCGTTAACACTGGTCTTATACCTGATAGTTCATGAAGATAAAAATTAATTTTTGAAAATTCTCCCCATGTCAAATTTTCAGAAATAATTAATGTTTCCCATGGTTTTTGTTTATTTTTCTTTTTAATTAAATCTTGTAAATAACTATCACTTAAATTTAAAATATCTTTTATCCTTACCATTAAAGTTTTAAAATCTTCAACTTGTTCAGGTACAACATGTAATTGATAAACTGTTAAATTTTTTGCGATTCTATTTCCAAAATAGTCCTCAAATTCTCCTCTTATTGGTGGGAGTCTTGCTTCTCTTAATCTATTTTTGTCTGATAAAGTTAAATATTTTTTATTTTCACTAATTTGAAGTGAAAATAATCTGCCTACAATCCCACAAAAAACTATTGTTTTAGCGGCAGCAAAAATAAACATTCTTCTATTTATTGTGTTTGTTTTTTTAAATCCAGAATCTTCTCCACTACCAATCATGTTTTAATCCTTGAAATAATATTTCTATATAGATCAAAAAAAAATGAAAAAATGTAATATAGCAAAAATGTAAATATTATATTTCCCAGTATTTCATAATAATTAATTTCTATTGAAAAAAATAACATTAATAAGAAATAATTAATTGAATTTGCAACTGAGATCGTAAATAAAAAATAAAACCAATCTTTAAAATTATTTGGTCTTAAAGTAATATTTCTAAGATAAGCAGCAAATCCACAAATAATTAAATATGTTAAACTACTAATACCTATTGGAAAACCTAAAACTGCATCATTAAACATTCCAGCTATGAAAATATATCCATAGCCAAGTGTTTCTATTCTTTTTAAGCTCCAGTAAAAAATTAATATAAATGGAAAATTAAATGAAAAATATTGATAGTTAAGATAATTAAAATCAAATTCATTAAACACAGATAAAAAAAGTAATATAATCGGAAAATACAATAGTATTTTATTAAATACTGAAATCCTAAATTTTGAACTCATTAATTTTTATCCTCTTCGAATGATACTAGCTTAACAAAAGTTAATTGTGATAATTTGGAAAAAAAAGTAACCGTACTTTCTTTGTCTTGTTTTTCATTATAAATACCCACTGGAATGCCTGATTTAAACAATCCGCCTGATCCAGAAGTATAAACAATACTTTCGTCTCTAACGTCCATTTCTTTTTCAAAATATTCTATTTTCCCATTTTGTTTTCCAGTTCCAGTTAAGATAGATTGGATATTTCCAGGCTCCAATCCAACTGGAATTTTACTGTTTAGATCTGAAACCAATAAAGCTCTAGCAGTCGAATAGTTAACTTCAACAATTTTACCTACCAAGTAATTTCTATCTAATACCGCCATCCCAAGCTTCACATTGTCTTTGGAACCTTTATTTACAATTATTGATTTTAAAAAAGGGCTATCTTTATCAATTAATACTTTTGCGACCAATTCTTCAGAGTTATAGACATACTCATCTATATTTTTTTTTAGTCTTTTGTTTTCTTCTTTTAAAAACTGAACATCGTATTTTTCAGATTGAAGTTTATTTAATTTTTCTTTAACTAATAAATAATCATTATAAACATTGTAATGATCTTTAACTCTATCAGAAAGATTTTGAATTTTTTTTTCTGGAACAGATACAATAAATGAAGACCTATAAACAATTTCGTTTAAAGTAATTTTAATATAATTATTTATTGGAAAATTAATTTTGCTTAAAATTAAAAGTCCTAAAGAAAAAAAAATTAATCCAATTAAAGAAAATCGCTGTTTATTGCCTTTTTTTATAAACGCTGAACGAATAGCTATTACAAAGTCATCTCTACTCGTTGCCATAATTTTTTAATACTCTGATAATATACTCGAAAAAGTCTCCTCTTGATCTAAAGCTTTACCTGTACCGATTGCAACACAAGCTAAAGGATCGTCCGCTATGTGAACAGGCAAACCTGTTTCTTTAGAAAATCTTTTATCAATATTTTTTAATAAAGCGCCTCCACCAGTTAATGTAAGACCCATATCAACTAAATCAGAAGATAATTCTGGAGGAGTGTTTTCTAGGGCATCTTTCATTCCATTAATCAATTCTTTTAATATTGGATTTAAAGCTTCCGATGTATCTTCTTCAGTTATATTAACTTCTTTTGGAGTTCCTGAACGTATATCTCTACCTTTAACCGGATATTTATTATTATTTGTAGGTATAGCGGTACCAATTTCTTTTTTCACTCTTTCCGCTGTACCATCTCCAATTAAAAGATTGTATTCTTTTCTCATATAATTTTGCAATGCATGATCCATCGCATCACCAGCCACTCTTAGAGAATTTGAATAAACTACTCCGCCTAATGACATAACAGCAATTTCGGTTGTTCCACCTCCAACATCAACAACCATTGAACCAGTTGCTTCTGAAATAGGAAGTCCAGCTCCTATGGCCGCTGCTATTGGTTCTTCAATTAACTGAACTCTTCTTGCACCTGCTGCAAGTGCACTGTCTTGAATTGCTTTTCTTTCAACTGGTGTTGAGCCTGTTGGAACACAAATTAAAATTCTAGGATTTGCAAAAGTGCTTCTTTTGTGAACTTTTTTTATAAAGTGTTTGATCATTTCTTCTGTAACGATAAAGTCTGCTATAACTCCATCTCTTAGTGGTCTTATTGCTTGAATATTTCCTGGAGTTCTTCCAAGCATAGTTTTTGCTTCATCTCCAACTGCTAGCACTGATTTTTTACCTTTGCTCTCAACTACTGCTACAACTGAAGGTTCATTTAAAACAACTCCTTGTCCTTTTAATACTACCAATGTATTTGCTGTTCCAAGGTCAATTGCCATATCTTGTGACCAAATTTTTGATACACGACTAAATATTCCCATTTAAATTCCTTTCATTTTTTGTTCATATTTCTGCTCATTACTCTGTCCAGGAGCAATCTTATCTCTTTTAATAATCATTTTGTTTAATGCATTAATATAAGCGTTAGCAGACGCTACTAATGTATCAGTATCTGCTGCTTGTCCAACAGTTGTTTTGCCATTTTCCTCAATTCGAACACTAACAGTTGCTTGGGCGTCAGTTCCTTCTGTAACAGCATGAACTTGGTACAGCTGTAAATTTACATCATGAGGATAAAGTGTTTTTATACATTTAAATATTGCATCCACGGGTCCGTCCCCAGTCTCAGTTGATTTTTTTATTTCTCCATAAACTTCTAATGTCATTTCAGCTCTTTGAGGTTCACCAGTACCAGCAAATACTTTTAAAGATTTTAGGTTTATAACATTGTCTTCTTTGATTAAGCTATCATCCACCAAAGCTGCTATATCATCATCATAAACATGTTTTTTCTTATCAGCCAAAACTTTAAATTTACCAAAAGCAGTTTGAATAACATCATCTGTAATATCAACATAGCCAAGTTCATTTAATTTATCTTTAAAAGCATGTCTTCCAGAATGTTTTCCCATCACTAGAGAAGTTTTTTTAACTCCAACACTTTCTGGTGTCATAATTTCATATGTATTTCTATTTTTAAGCATTCCGTCTTGATGGATACCTGCTTCATGCGCAAAAGCATTTTTCCCAACAATTGCTTTATTAAATTGGACTGGAAAAGTTGCATTCGAAACTACTTTTGATGCTTTGCTCAATAAAGTTGTGTTGATTCCTGTTTCATATGGCATTAAATCATTCCGTGTTTTTATTGCCATAACAATTTCTTCAAGAGATGCATTCCCAGCTCTCTCTCCTATTCCATTAATTGTACATTCAACTTGTCTTGCGCCCGCAGAAATTCCTGCCAGAGAATTTGCAACTGCTAAACCTAAATCGTTATGGCAATGAACAGATAAAATTGCTTTATCAATATTCGGTACCTTATTCATCAAAGTTTGAATAATTTTTGTAAATTCAGATGGAACTGTATAGCCTACTGTGTCTGGAATATTTATTGTTTTAGCACCGCTCTTAATTGCAAGTTCAACCGTTCTGCACATAAAGTCCATGTTTGTTCTTGTTCCATCTTCGCATGACCATTCAACATCGTCGGTAAACTTTCTAGCATAAGTTACATGTTCCTTAATTGACTCATAAACTTCTTCTGAAGATTTATTTAACTTGTGTTTCATGTGTAGTGGACTAGTTGAAATAAATGTATGAATTCTAAATCTTGGTGCGTGTTTCAATGCTTCATAACACCTATCTATATCTTTTTTAGAATGTCTTGATAAACCAGCTGGAATTGATTTTTTTAAAATTTTACTTACTTCAGATGTTGCTTCAAAATCACCTGGTGAAGCAATAGGAAAACCAGCTTCTATAATATCAATACCAAGCTCATCAAAAACTCTTGCAATTTGTATTTTTTCTTCCAAACTCATAGATGCGCCTGGTGATTGCTCACCATCACGCATTGTTGTGTCAAATATGTAAACTTTGTTTTTATCAGTCATTTTAATAAATTTAGCAGAAGCATATTACTACCTATACTAGAGATTGCAAAAAAAAATTACAAAATATTTATAATTATCTAGTTGAGATCATTAAAAATTTTTAAATATATTGATTTGGCAATCTCAAAAGAGGCTTGGGGTGAATAGTGACCTTCGTCTATATAAGATAATTCATCCATGTCATTAATATAATTTAAAATTGAAAATATATAAAGGGATCAATATCCGTAAGAAAGGATATAACTATTGCTAGCCAAAATACTAGAATCAAAAGCACAACAATAGATGAATATAATTTTTTTTTGTTTTCTTTTATATTGTTTAAAAACTTTAAAATTATTTCCATTTTTTTAACTCAATGTAATTTTTTAAATTACCAGTCCTTATATCTTTTATATTAATTTTATTTAAATTAATATAGAAGATATTTTTAAATGTTATTTCATAGTTTAATTTATTTATTATTGTTTTTACCATCTGTATTCACATTATATTTTTTGTTGAGAAGATTGACTAATAATGATGGAAAAATTTTACTTATTTTTTCTGGAATATTTTTTTATGGATGGTGGAATGTAAAATTTACGCCGCTTATTATTTGTTCAGTTTTATTTAATTATTATGTTAGTAAAGTAATTATAAATCTAGAGAATAAAAAAAAAAAAAAATTAATCCTTTTTTTTGGTATCTTTTGCAATATAGTTTATTTGGGAATATTTAAATATACTGACTTTATCATAAATAACCTTAATTATTTTTTTCATTCAAATATTGAAACATTTGGTTTGCCTTTTCCATTGGCAATGAGTTTTTTTACTTTTCAAACTATAGCTTATTTGGTTGATTGTTATGATGGTGAAGTCAAAATAAAAAGCCTAAAAGATTATTCTTTATTTATAATTTTTTTCCCACAACTTATTGCTGGTCCAATTGTTAAATTTAATAATATGATGCCACAATTTAACTCAAGTAAAAATAAATCAATTAATACAAAAAATATACTTTTGGGCTTAACAATTATTTTAATTGGTTTATTTAAAAAAATCGTTTTAGCGGACAATTTATCTATTAATGTAGATTATGGTTTTAATAACTTTGAAAGTATAAATTTTATAGAATCTTGGATTACCTCTTTTAGTTTTACGTTCCAAATATATTTTGATTTTAGTGGATATATTGATATGGCCACAGGATCTGCACTGTTATTCAACATACTATTACCAAAAAATTTTGATAGTCCATTTAAAGCAACTAGTTTAATTAATTTTTGGAAAAGCTGGCACATAACTTTATTTAATTTTTTAATGAATTATGTTTATTTTCCAATTTTAAGATCATTGCACAAAATTAATTTTGTTAATGCAATGTTTGTTACCTTAATAGTTTTTATTATCTCGGGTATATGGCACGGTCCAACTTATGGATATATTATATTTGGAACTTTACATGGAATAGGAATAATTATTAATCACACATTCAATAAAATAAATATTTTTAAAATAAATAAGTTTTTAGGTTGGTTGCTAACAATAACTTATGTAAATCTTACAATGATTTTTTTTAGATGTGAAAATTTAGAAAGTGCCTTTGGTATAATTAAATCTATGATTGGTCATAATGGGTTTGGGTTTAGAACAAATTTTTTTGATGATTATTTTTTAATATTTGTTTATATCTCATCTGTTGCCATTTCATTATTTTTTAAAAATATAAACTATCTAATTGATAATTATTACGAAACCAAGAAATAAAAGAATGAAATTTATAAAAAAAAACTATTTTTTGTTAACTAGTTTTTATCACTATCTATTAATTTTTTCTTAGCAATCCATGGCATAAGAGCTCTTAGTCCTGCTCCAACTTTTTCAACTGGGTGTTCAGCTAGTTTTTCTCTGGTCTTTAAAAAATTCTTTTGGCCATTTTTACATTCGTTCATCCACTCTTTGGTAAACTTGCCTGACTGAATATCTGCTAAAACTTCCTTCATTCTTTTTTTTGTTTCTTCTTTATTAATAATTTTTGGCCCTGTAACATACTCACCATATTCAGCAGTATTTGAAATTGAATAATTCATGTTAGCAATTCCGCCTTCATAAATTAAATCAACAATTAATTTAACTTCGTGAACTGTCTCAAAATATGCCATTTCAGGTTCATAACCTGCCTCAACTAAAGTTTCATATCCATTTTTAATTAACTCAACCAAACCACCACAAAGAACAGTTTGTTCTCCAAATAAATCTGTTTCAACTTCATCTTTAAATGTAGTTTCAATAATTCCTGATCTTCCTCCTCCAACTGCTGAAGCGTATGACATAGCTAATTCTCTTGCCTTACCTGATCCATTTTGGTGGACAGCAAATAAACAAGGAACACCTCCTCCTTTTTCAAATTCACTTCTTACTAAATGTCCTGGTCCTTTTGGTGCAACCATAAATACATCTAAATCTTTTCTAGCTTTTATTAAATCGTAATGAATATTTAGCCCATGTGCAAAAGCAATTGAAGTTCCTTCTCTAACTCTTTGCTCTATGTGATTTTTATAAATAGTTGCCTGAAGTTCATCGGGAGTTAAAATCATAACAACATCTGCCCATTCTGCTGCATCAGATAAATTCATAACTTTTAATCCTTTTGACTCTGCTTTTGCTTTGCTAGCTGAACCATCTCTAAGAGCAACCACAACTTCTTTAACTCCACTGTCTTTAAGATTAAGAGCATGCGCATGACCTTGGCTGCCATAACCAAAGATTGCAATCTTTTTATTTTTAATTAAATTTACATCTGTATCTTTTTCATAAAACATTTTCATATTCTTTTCTCCTTTAAATTTATTTAAATATCTCTGAGCCTCTTGTCATTGCAACAGCTCCCGTTCTTGAAACACTCACTAAACCAAATTTTTTTAAATTTTTTGACATTAAATCTATCTCTCTTCTTAAAGCTGTTATTTGTATAACATAAGATGTATTCGTTTTGTCCAATATTACAGCATTATACTTTTTGCAAGCCTTTAAAGCCTTTTCTTTATTAGATTTGTTCCCTACAACTTTAAATAAAGCCATTTCTTTAAATATAACTTTTTTATCTTCTCTTTTAAAATCAGCCACTTTGTGAACAGGCACGAGTTTTTTTAATTGTAATTTAATTTGTTCTATAACTTGTGGTGTTCCTGTAGTTACAATTGTAATTCTAGATATGTTTAATTTTGGATCAATTTCAGCAACAGCTAATGACTCAATGTTATAGCCTCTTCCAGAAAATAAACCGACAACTCTTGCCAATACTCCAGCTTCGTTATCTACCCACACAACAATTATATGTGTACTAAATTTTCCTTGCTTTCCAGGTGTGCTATAAGCTGATTTTGAATTAGCCATTAAACTAAAATCTTTCCTTTCTTAGTTATTTTATTTTCTTTTTGATCATTTGGTCCTAAAAGCATTTGATTATGTGGTTTTCCAGATGGTATCATTGGAAAACAATTTTCTTCTTTGTCTACTCTACAATCAAATATTACGGGTCTATCAGTGTTGATCATTTCTATTATTTTGTCATCTAATTCATCTGGAGATGTAGCTCTTATTCCAACACAACCATAAGCTTCTGCAAGTTTTACAAAATCAGGTAATGCAGCAGTATAACTTTCAGAATAATTTTTATCATGTAATAATTCCTGCCATTGTCTAACCATTCCCATATATTCATTATTTAAAATAAATATTTTAATAGGAAGACTGTACTGAACTGCAGTAGACATTTCTTGCATGGTCATTAACACGGATGCTTCTCCTGCTATATCAATTACTAATTTTTTTGGATGAGCAACCTGTACTCCAACAGCAGCTGGTAATCCATAACCCATTGTACCTAGACCACCAGAAGTCATCCAACGATTAGGTTTTTCAAATTTATAATGTTGTGCTGCCCACATTTGATGCTGACCCACCTCAGTTGTTATATACGTATCTTTGTTTTTTGTTAGTTCGTAAAGCCTTTGAACTGCATATTGTGGCTTTATAGTTTCAGTACTATTAACAAAGTTAAACGAATTAACAGATCTCCATTTTTGAATTTGTTCCCACCATTTAGAAACTTTTTGTTTGTTTGATTTCGCAAAATCAGGTTTTACTTTTTTTATAGTTTTAATTGTAGAATTAATAACTTCTGCAACATCTCCTATGATTGGTAAATCTACTTTAACGTTTTTGTTTATTGAAGATGGATCTATATCAATGTGAACTTTTTTTGACCTAGGAGAAAATTCTTCTATCTTCCCTGTTATTCGATCATCGAATCTTGCACCAATGTTTATCATTAAGTCACAATCGTGCATTGCATTGTTAGCTTCGTATGATCCATGCATACCAAGCATTCCTAAAAATTGACTATCTTCACCAGGGTAAGATCCAAGTCCTTGTAATGTTGTGGTTATAGGAAAACCAGTTGTGTTAACCAACTCCCTTAAAAGTTCACTTGCTTTTGGTCCTGAGTTAATAACACCTCCACCCGTATAAAAAACTGGTTTTGAAGCTTTGTCCATTAATTTTATAAGTTCATCAATATCATTTTGTGAAAAATGATTATGAACTTTGCCATTTATTTTTTTTTGTTTTTTAAATTTTGTGTAGTTTGTTTTTTGAAATTGAACATCTTTTGGAATATCAACTAAAACAGGTCCAGGTCTTCCTGTTGTCGCAACTTCAAAAGCTTTATGAATTGTTTTTCCTAAATCTTTTATATCTTTAACTAGCCAATTATGTTTTGTACATGGTCTAGTTATTCCTGTCGTATCACATTCTTGAAAAGCATCGGTCCCTATCAAGTGTGTAGGAACTTGTCCAGAAATACAAACCAATGGAACAGAATCCATATAAGCATCTGTTAAAGCAGTTACTGCATTTGTGGCTCCGGGACCTGAGGTAACTATAAGTACACCTGGTTTCCCTGTAGATCTTGCATATCCTTCAGCAGCATGTCCTGCACCTTGTTCATGGCGAACTAAAATATGTTTTAAGAAATTAAAATTTTTTAATTCATCATAAATTGGTAGGACAGCACCACCAGGATAACCAAAAACAAATTCTACATTTTGATCTTCCAAGCATTTAAATACTATTTCAGCACCTGAGTACAATTTTGACATTCAACCAATCTAGCTGAAGTTGTGCTAATAGGTCAAGTTTAAGAGTTGATTATTTCAACTTTTTTAAAGCTAAGCTCAAATTTTTAGGATTAATTTTTTGCCAAGACTGCATTTGACCTCTTGCCCACGTCGCCTGTCTTTTTGCATATTGCCTTGTTTTGATAGCAATTAATTCCTTGGCTTGATCAAGAGTGCAGTGTTTGTTCAATAAATTTGTAATTTCTTTAATTCCAATAACCTTATTTGAACTATTTTCTTTTTTTACTTTAATTTTGTTAAATCTCTCAACTTCTTCAATAGCTCCATCTGCAAACATATCATCTACTCTTAAATTAATTCTATTTATGAGCTTCTCTCTTGGGTAATCAATATAAAGTTTAATAAATTCATCTGATGAAATATATTTTTTTGTTTTTTTAAACCAATTTATAATTGATATTTTTGTATGGTTTTTAACTTCATATGCTCTGATAGATCTTTGAACATCATTTTTTTCAATTTTGTTTTTTATTAAAGGATCAAGTTTTAATAATTTAGTATAGAATTTTTTTTGACCTAATTTTTTTTGCATCAATCTAGTCTTATTTCTTACTTTCATTGGAATATTAGGTATTTTTACCAACCCATCAGTAAGAGCTTTGAAATATAAACCTGTTCCTCCAACTACAACTGGAATTTTCTTTCTTTTACGAATATCTTTAATCTCCTTTATTAATAGTTTTAACCACTCTCCTGTTGAATATTTTTTTTTTACATCACAAAAACCATATAGATGATGTTTTATCTTTTTTAGATCTTTTTTTTTAGGTCTTGCTGTTAAAATTTGAAGTTGCTTATAAACTTGCATACTATCAGCATTAACTATTTCCCCATTAATTTTTTTGGCTAATTTTAAAGCAAAATTCGATTTGCCACTCGCTGTTGGTCCCGCAATTAAAATGATTTTGGACTTATGGTCCATTAATTAATCTAGCTTAACACCAATAGATCTTATTTGACCTTGGTTATTATAAATGGTTATCTGTATAGTTTTGTCAGTCCTTCTTAGGACGGAATTTACAATATTTTTAAGATCCCCAACAGTTTTAATTTTCTTTTTATCTGCCTCAATAATTATATTATTTGCACTTAGGTAATTTATTGGACTATCATTTTCTATTTTGGTGATTACTGCTCCTGTTGTAAATGGAAGATTTCTAGCTTCTACATCTTTATTAGTCAAAGCTATAACTGTTATTTTTAAACCTTCAATAACTGTTGTTTTAGGTCCTTCGGCTTTCTTTATATTAAAGTCTTCTGAAGTTTCTAATCTTCCAAGTATAATTTTTTTTGTTACTTCTCTTTGACTTCTCCAAACTTTTACCTCTACAGTTTTTCCAACTTTTGTTTGCGCAACAATTAGAGGTAATTCTTTCATTTCATTTATTAATTTTCCATCAAACTCTAAAATTATATCACCAGCTTTTATTCCTCCTTTTTCTGATGGACTTTCGTTAGCTACACTTTGAACTAATGCTCCTCTGGGTTTATCTAGTTTTTCAGCATCTGCAATTTCCTTGGTTACAAATTGAATCCTTACTCCTAACCAACCTCTTTTTGTTTCACCGTATTTAATTAATTGATCAATAACTATTTTTGCATTGTTTGAAGGAATTGAAAAACCAATTCCAATATTACCTTCTCTTCCTAATATTGCGGTATTAATTCCAATTACGTCTCCATTCATATTAAATAAAGGTCCACCTGAGTTTCCTTGGTTGATTGATGCATCTGTTTGAATAAAATCTTCATATCTAGCCATACCAATATTTCTATTTCTTGCAGAAATAATTCCAGCTGTAACAGTTCCACTAAGGCCTAACGGGTTTCCTATGGCAATAACCCAATCTCCTATTCTTGCTTTATCGGAGTCACCAAATTTAACTGGTTTAAATTTTTCGTTCGATTTTATCTTTAAAATTGCAAGATCTGAAAGTGGATCAGCACCTATAACTTTGGCTTCATATTCTTGCCCGCCTTCAATTCTAACTAAAATATCCTCGGCTCCCTTAATTACATGATTGTTTGTAACTATGATGCCAGATGAATCAATAATAAATCCTGATCCAAGTGCATAAGCTTTTTTTCTCTGAGGAGTTCCAAAATCTTTAAACATGTCTTCAAATGGTGAGCCTGGAGGAAATTCAAATCCTGGAAATGGATTGCTTCTTGTGACTATTGTTTGGCTTGTTGAAATATTGACAACTGATGGCATTAATTTTTCAGCTAAATTTGCAAAAGAACTGGGAGCATCTTTAGAATTAATTGAAGTAGAAAAATTAAAAAAAATTATAGCTACTAAAAATATTTTTAAAAATCTAAATACCATTTTTTTTTACATACCAGATTATAATAAAGCCAATTATTGCAAAAATAAAACCACCTGTTCTCAACTGGCTCTCTTTTGCGTCTTTAGCTTTAAGTAAAATACTTTTCATTTTTGATGGAAATAAGGCGTATAATATTCCTTCTATAAAAAAGAATAGACCAAGTGCTATGATCAGTTCTCTCATTTTTAAATATTAATCTTTTTTTGGTTTTATATTTCCAAAGAATTTAAAAAACTCACTGTCTGGAGATAATATTAAAGATGTCTCTCCTCCAATTAAAGCTTTTTCATACGCCTGCATTGCTCTATAGAAAGCAAAAAATTCAGGATCTTTTCCAAAGGCATCTGCAAATATTTTATTTCTCTGTCCATCTCCTTCACCTTTCATGATCTGAGATTGTTTTTCAGCTTCTGCTAAAATTACTGTAACCTCTTTATCTGCTGTTGAGGTAATAGTTATTGCCATTTCAGCACCTTTTGCTCTAAATTCTTTTGCTTCTCTCTCTCTTTCAGTTTGCATTCTTCTATATATTGCCTCACTGTTTGCTGGTGGAAGATCTGCTCTTTTAATTCTTACGTCCACAATTTTAATACCAAATTTTCCTGCCTCATTATTTACTCCCTCTTGTATTAATGCCATTTGATTTGTTCTGTCTGCAGATAATAATGTTTGCAATCTCTGTGTTCCTAAAACACTTCTAATTCTTGAGTTTATAATTGTTGATAAACGCGATCTAGCTACTCTTTCATTTCCAACTGAAATATAAAATTTTAATGGATCCACAATTTGAAATCTTGCAAAAGCATCGACTATTAATCTTTTTTGATCTGACGCGATCACTTCTTCTGGTGGTGCATCTAAATTTAATATTCTTTTATCTAAGAAAACTACGTTTTGAATAAAAGGAATTTTAAAATTAATTCCTGGAGTAGAAATAATTTTTTTAGGATCACCAAATTGAAGGACTATTGCTTGATTAATTTCTTTAACAATAAAAATTGAAAAGAAGGCTAATGCTCCTATTGCTATAACTATGGGTAGTAAAATTTTTTTCATTTAATTTACCTTTTTCAATTCTGGCAGAGGTAGATATGGTACTACTCCTGACCCTGCGTTCTTATCAATTATAACTTTATCTATATCGGCTAAAACTTTTTCCATAGTTTCAAGATACATTCTTTCTTGTGTTACTTCTTTTGCTTTAGCATATTCATTATATATTGATAAAAATCTACTTGCTTCACCTTCTGCTTTTGCAACAACTTCTTTTTTATATGCTTCTGCAGCTTGTAAAATTTTTGCAGCTTCTCCACGTGCTCTTGGTATTACATCGTTAGCATATGCTTGAGCTTCATTTTTAGATCTTTCCATGTCTGCTCTTGCCGCTTGTACATCTCTAAATGCATCAATAACTTGATCTGGCGGATCAGCTTTTTGCGTTTGAACTTGTGTGATCTGTATTCCAGAATTGTATTCGTCTAAAATATTTTGAATAATTTCTTGTGTATCTATCTCTATTTTTGATCTTCCTTCAGTTAAAATTGGCTGAATCTCTGATCGAGCAATAACTTCTCTCATGGCTGTTTCTGCAGCAGCTTTTACAGTTCCTTCTGGATCCTGAATTTTAAATAAAAAGTATCCAGCATCTTTAATTACCCAAAATACTGAAAAGTCTATATTTACAATATTCTCATCTCCAGTTAACATTAAACTTTCTTCTGGAACATCGGCTACCCCGCTTGAACCAAAACCACTATCTCTTTCAGATCTAAAACCAATGTCCATTCTATTTACTTTTGTAACTTTTGGAGTAAGAACATTTTCAATAGGGAAAGGTAAATGATAATTTAAACCTGGTTGAGTAGTGTTTACAAATTTTCCAAATCTTAAAACTACACCTTGTTCATCTGGTAAAACTCTATACAAACCGCTTAATGCCCAAATTATTAATAGAACGATTAAACCAAAAATTACTGGTTTTCCTCCAGATGCACTTCCGCCTGGAAAAAATTTTTTTATTTTATCTTGGATACTTTTAACAATTTCATCAATATCGGGCGGTGTTGGTCCTCTTCTAAAACCGTCACCATTTCCTCCTCCTCCTGGAGGTGACCCCCACGGACTTTGATTTTTGAAATCGCTCATATGTCAATGTATATAGTGTCTTTATCAAGAAAAACAAGATAAGTTGAATTTATGGATACTAAACCGCGACAAAAATCCTTTGAAAAAAACCCAATAATTGGAACAAAATTTACTATAGCAATTTCAAGTGCAAAAGGTGGAGTTGGAAAATCTACATTTGCTACAAACCTAGCCTTAGCATTAAAAAAATCTGGATGCAAAGTTGGATTGTTAGATGCAGACATTTATGGACCTTCATTACCAAAACTATTTTCAATAAATGAAAAACCAAAGAGTGATGGAAAAACTCTAAATCCAATTTTAAAATATGATATTCAATGTATGTCAATTGGATTTTTAACTGAAGAACAAACTCCAATGATTTGGCGAGGTCCAATGGTAACAAGTGCAATAAAAACTTTTACACAAAAAGTTGCTTGGAATGATTTAGATTTTATTATTGTAGATATGCCACCAGGAACTGGAGATACACAATTAACTTTTTCCCAAGAAATAAAAATGGATGGAGTAATTATTGTTTCTACTCCTCAAGAAATAGCACTTCAAGATGTAAAACGTGGAATAAGAATGTATGATAAACTTGGTGTAAAAATTATTGGTCTAATTGACAATATGAGTTATTTCATTGGTGATGATGGGAAAAAATATCCAATTTTTGGAGAAGGTGGAGTTAAAAGAACTGCTGACGAATTTAATAAAGAATTTTTAGGGGAAATTCCAATTAATCCTGAAGTTGGAAAACTTGGCGATCTTGGAACACCAATAGTCGAAGCTAATCTTCAACATGAAATCTCCAAAATATACCTTGAACTAGCAAGAAAAATAAAATCTTTTTATCTATAAATTTTATTAATATTGATCTAGATCAATTATATTAATATAGTTTGATTTAAACGTTAATATTATTAATTTTATATTTTTAAATGGTCAACGAATACATAAAAAATGGTTTTGCAATATTAGACAACCCTTACGACAAAGAATATATAAAAACACTTAAGAATGAAATCAATTCTTTATTTAAAGATGATGAAGAAACTTCTTTAAGTGTTGGCGGAATAAATAACGAAGTTATATTTAAAAAAATTCTCAATATATTAAACACAAATGAAATTCAAGAATTTGTTAAATCTTTAAGTGATCACTATAACACTAGCGTTTCATTGCTTCCAAATTTTCACATAATGAGAAATTATCATGTGAATAGACTTAAAGCGAACAGAATAGGTTGGCATAGAGACGTTGCTTCAGAATTTAGTTATCAATACTGTAAAGATAAAATAAATAATAATAAATACGTTTTCGGTAAAGTTGGCATTTTTCTTCAAGAAAACTCAGATGATTATGGTGGAGCTGTTGATGTAATTCCGAGATCACAATTAAATGTAAAAAAAAATATATTATTACGTATGATGTTTAGTTTGAGATTGCAATTATTAGTTATAATACAACAAAAATTTTTGAATTTTTATAAATTATTACCTGAAAAATTTTACATGTTTTTGTTAAGTGCAAAAAAAATTAAAGCAAAGCCAGGATCACCAGTTTTTTTTGATAGTAGAACACAACATCGAGGATCTCCATTAAAAGATAAATTTTTGTCAAATACTAAACGTTTAGGAGATATGCATATTCTGGTTCCTAAAACACATACAAAAATAAGTATATATGCCTATTTTGGATCTACTGACGGTGCAGACTCATACATGTATGCAAGAACCAAAAGAGAAACGGAAGGTTATAAAAAATATTTTAGTGGTTGGGTAAGAGAAGTGGAGAAATATAAAAATTTTAATAGTTTATATAATTCAATGAAATCTGTAATAAATCCACTTAAAGATAAATACAAAGATAATTAAATTAAATTAAAATTTTCTAATTAATCTTTTTTTTGTTTAAAATAATCTTTCTTAATAATTATAAATTAAGTTCTGATTTTTTAACATTTGAATAAACTCATCAAATTTTGCTACTAAGGTTTCAGACCCCTCGATAGATAAATGACTTGCATCTCTCAATAGCAATAAGTCTTTAGTTTTGTCATATATTGCACATTCTGATTTTGGGCATAAGATTTCATAGGTATCAAATATAAAAATTTGATTATTTGTTGAAATAAAGTTTTCTATTTCCTTAAATAATTTATTTAAAGATCTTTTTTTAAAGTCTAAATTTTTATTAATTTTGCATGTTTTTTGTTGAATTAAGCACTTGGACGGTTGAAATATATTTTTTGGATATGGGTTAGGCATAAATAAAATAAATTTTATACTTTTATGAAATTTTGCATGATTTAAAACAACTTCATTAAATTTTCCCATATGCTCAATATCTGTAACATAAATAATTTCATCAAATTTTTTTTTTAATTCGTTAATTATTTCAACAGATATTTGATAATCTGTTGTGTGTTTATAATAAATATTTTCAATTGAATTTAATTTTTCAAATATTGGGAGATACTGAGCAGTTTGGCTACCTCCTTCAATAAAAAAAAGAGTTTTATAATCTTTTTGTTTCAAACATTCTACTTTTAAATTGTCTGAATTTTTTCTGAAATTTATAGAATCTTCTTTGCAATGGTCATAAACTTTTTTTCCAGATATATTAATTAAATCTTGAAATGCGAATCTTTTATTCCAATTGTATTTATAATTTAAGTAGTTTGAATTATTAACAAAATTTCTAAGATTTTGTCTTATATCGTTATTGAAATATTTAATATAAACTAAAAAAATTAATACTAATGAAATAAAAGAAATTGCAAAATATAGAAATTTTCCAAATTTAAGGTATCTAAATTTTTGTTCAATAAAATGGTAACTTATAATTGATAGTATTACTGTAAAAATAAAACTTAAGATTATATTTAAACTGAATGTGTTTAAAACGTATAATTCAAAAAAAAACAATACTGGTAAATGCCATAGATAAAATGAGTATGAAATATTACCAAAATAAACCAATGTATTATTCTCGATAAGTGCTAATTTAGAAAAAAATACTATGAACACACCACTTAATAGAACAATAATTAAATTAAGATAAAAATAATCATAACTATTAGGACTGAAAATCAAATAAATTATAAATAAAAGTGAACCTAAAGAGATAAAGTTATTTTTTTTTACTCTAAGACTATTAATAAATAATATCCCGCCAAAAATTAACTCCCAAAACCTTAAAGGTGATAAATAAAAAGCTATTAATGGATTACTCTCCAATTTTATATTGAAAAAAATTAATGAAATAATAAATATGATTAAAAAGATTATTTGTAGCTTAAGTAGCTTGTTATTTTTAAAAAGAAAAATTACAAAAATTAAAAAAGGATAAAACAAATAAAATTGTTCCACAGCGCTAAGGGACCATGCGTGTGCTAAAGGATCGTCAAATATGTCGTCAAAATAATCTGCTCTATTAACTATGTAGTAAATATTTGAAATTCCCAAAAAAACACTTATTGTCTCATTCCATATTCCCATGTTAGGGGGACCAAAAATTAGATAAGCAAAATATGTGATGCCTACTATAAAAAATAAATTTGGAATAATTCTTTTAATTCTGTGGATATAAAAACTTGTAAGATTAATTTTTTTTTCAATTTCATAATTTTGAAAAATTCTTTTTGTGATTACGAATCCTGAAATAACAAAAAATATGTCGACACCTAAAAATCCTTTATTAAATAAAGGAATATTTGTATGATACAAAAAAATACAAAATACTGAAAAACCTCTAAGAAATTGAATGTGTTTCTTGTATTCGAAATCAAACATATTTTATAAAAAATAAATAATTAAACTAATTTATCTTTGAGATTAAAAGCTTCCATTAATTCGTTCCATTCTCTTTTTGAAAGGCCAGAGTTTTCCAAAGAGATGTCTTCACCTTTAATAAATTTTTGAATTATAGTCTTTCCTTTAGCTGAAACTTCGGTTCCTCCAACTCTATAATCCATAAAAGCATCATAGGTAATTGGTACCCATTTTTTTAATGTTTCTAACATTGTTTCTGCATAAACTCTTATTTCATATTGCGCATGACTATCAGCTCTAAGTCTTAAAAAATTCATTAAATTAAGTAAATCAGTTTTCCAGTACCATTGTGTGTAAGTATTTAAAGTTAAATTCATTCTAGCTAGTTCCCTTGCTAGACCAACTTCTTTTTCATCTATTACAGAGCCGTCATAACGTTCATTGAGCATCGTTTCGTAATTATTATAAGTTTGCTCTGCATCGTTTTTTAAAAGATTTAAAACTTTTTTTGCTTGCTCCCCTTGAAGCACATCTCCTCTTCCTTGTCTATTGCTTTGAGATTGAGCTGCTAAATGTTTGGTTTTTGGCAGGTAAAATTCTTTATCTAAAATTGAATACCTTGCAGAGTATTCATTAACATTCGCTGTTCTGTGCCTAATCCACTGTCTTGCAATAAAAATGGGTAACTTTACATGATATTTTATTTCACACATTTCAAACGGAGTGCTATGCCAATGTCTCATTAAGTATCTAATTAATCCTGAATCAGTTGAAACTTTTTTTGTGCCTTTGCCGTAAGAGACTCTTGCTGCTTGAACAATAGATGTATCGTTGCCCATATAATCTACTACTCTTACAAAACCATGGTCTAGAATAGGTATTGCTTCATAAAGAATTCTTTCAAGCTCAGGTGCAGTAACCCTTTTTGTTCTAGTTTCTTGACTTTGCTGCTCTTTTATCTCTTGATCTTGTTCTTTAGTTAATTTCATGAATAAAATATTGAATCTATTTAATTTACTTTTATATTAATAATGTTGGTTTTCCAACTACGACGATAAACGAATTTCGTAATAAGCATTGCGGACGTGGGGGCAGTACCCACCACCTCCACCAATTTCAACTTATGGGGGTGAACCAGAATCGACGAGTGTCTAAAAGTTATTCTTTCGTTCGGTATTGTTCCGCCGTAATGGGCTAATTTATAAATGCTAACGAAAGTTACGCACTTGCAGCTTAATTAATTTATTAATTAAGTTACGGGGTCCGGGGCACCTGGCAACAGAACGCCCCTTAAAAACTAAAAATAATCCTTTAAATATTATCGTTAATAAATTCTGTACGGGATATGTACGGAATTTTATATACCTAATTTTTTTAAATCTTTTGCAACTTTCATAAGTTCATCTGCAGTTGCGTTGTTTTTTAACTTTAATTAAATTTATCTTTATTTGTTTAAAAATTGAGTAATGGACTTAACAGAATTTAATTCTCCTACTTTTGCAGTCTTGATTTGAATATTAAATTCTTTTTCTATATCAACTATAATATTTATGTGAGCCAAGCTATCCCACCTATCAATCGTTTCTGCTGAAGTTTCAAGATTTATAAATTCTTCTTTTACTTTAGTGTGTTTAGAAATTATTTTTGATATTTTGTTAAAATTTATATCACTCATAATTTTTGACTACATATTGTATTTCATTAACAATTTCACTATTTAAAATTGTAGATAAATCACCATAATCGTTAGATTTAGGATTTAATAATATGTCTCGCAGAAGTCTTCTTAAAATCTTACCACTTCTTGTTTTAGGTAATTCACTTAAGTAATAGATTTTCTTTGGAAGCGCATAAACTCCAAATATAGATTTAATTTTACTATTAATTTTTTCATCTAGATCTTTTAATTTACTGACAACAAATAAATAGAGTATATGTCCCTCCAACTCATCTTCGATTGATATTGCGCTACATTCAAAGATCTCTTTTAATTTCAGAACAGTTGATTCAATTTCTTCGGAACCAATTCTATGACCTCTAATATTTATTACATCATCCAATCTACCATGTACCAAGATATTATTATTTTTGGTGGTGCCTAAATCAAACATTCTAAAATTATTTTGTTTGTCCCAGTATTTTTTCCATTCACCATATCCATTTAAAACATTTATCATGCACCCAGGCCATAAATTTTCTACCTTAATTTCCCTCTTTTTATTTTTATGTAATTTTGAGAGTTTTATATATTTATTTAGTGGTTTACCAGCTGAACCATGTGGAGAAAATTTACATGTCTCATTATATTTTGGTGAACAAATTATGGCACCTGTTTCAGTTTGGTAGTAAGTATTCACTATAGCTTTTTTACCATTCGAAAAGCATTTTGAAAACCATTGACCCACAGCAGGTGCAAGAGGTTCACCCATTGAGCCTAAAGTTATTATAGATTTATATTTATGTTTATTCTTAAAAATTTTTTTCATTAATCTTATTAGAGTTACAGGCAAATATAATATTGATATTTTTAATTTAAATAATTTTTTTAAAAATGTTTCATTTAATAAAGAAATTGGTCTTTCCATCAAGATAGTAGTGGCTCCAATTGCTAGCGGTCCAAAAAGTGAATAATTGTGTCCATTTATCCAACCGGCATCAGAAGCAGTTAAAATTATAGAGTTTTTTTTCATTCCAAATTGATGTTTGCAGGTGTAAACAACATACAAAAGAAATCCACCATACGAATGAGTGATTCCTTTTGGGTCGCCAGTTGAACCTGAGGTAAAAATTGAAAAAAAATTATCGCCACTATTTATATTTTTATTATTTTTTATCAATCGAACATTTTCAAGTTTTATATTATGGAAATATATTATTTTGAGTTTTTTTAATTTTGAAACTTTTGAAAAAAACTCTATTAAATCTGTATTTTTTGAAATAGAAAAAATGATATCAGGTTTGAATATTCTTATTCTTTTTTCTATCGCTTGTTTAGCTAAATCTTCAAAAACAACAGAAAAATGAATTCCTAATTTTGCACAAGATAGCATTGATACCGCTGACCATTTTGAACTTGATGCATGAATCATTACTCTATTTATTTTTTTGTTATTTGTTGATTTAATTAAATAAGAACAAAATTTGTTGATTTGAATATCTAACGCTTTGTAAGTTAAAGAACTTATTTTGTTATCTTTATCTACAAAATATATTGCTATTTTGTTTTTCGTTTTATCATCAAGATGTTGTTCAACACAATTAGAATAGATGTTTAGTTTACCATCCGGAAACCAAGTAAAGTAATTATTTTTTTTTTGCTTCAGGGCTGTTTTTGGTTTTTTAATCCACTTAATTAATTTGCTTTGTGTTAACCAGTATTTTTTAAAATTCATTCGAAGAAATTACTCTTGTTTTTAATAAAGTTTAAGCTATTTTATTTGATTCTTCCCATTCATTACCAATAATAGCATTTAATGCGTCAGAATAAATTAATGACAATCCAATTTCATGTTGGTAAGTTTTGATATGGAAGCTAATGCAGAGATAAAAAAAGTAACTGACCCAATTTATCGGAAAGTCTCAAAAGCAATCCCGGAAATAGAATGGGCTATTCATGCTCCATATATTTACAAAATTAATAAACTTAAAAAAGAAAAAAATGCTGTAATTCTTGCTCACAATTATCAAACACCAGAAATATATCATGGCATTTCAGATTTTTCAGCTGACTCTCTTGCTCTTGCTGTTGAGGCGGCAAAAACTAAAGCTGACATTATAGTAATGTGCGGAGTTCATTTTATGGCTGAAACTGCAAAACTAATGAGTCCTGAAAAAAAAGTTCTTCTCCCAGACATGAGTGCAGGTTGTTCTTTATCTTCATCAATCACAGGTGAGGACGTTAGAAAATTAAAAAAAAAATACCCTGGAGTTCCGGTAGTTTCTTACGTTAATACATCTGCTGAAGTAAAAGCTGAAACTGATGTATGTTGCACATCTGCTAATGCTGTAAAAATTGTACAGTCATTAGGAGTAAAAAAAGTTATTTTCTTGCCTGATGATTTTTTGGCAAAATATGTTGCTTCTCAAACAGATGTGGAAATTATTTCTTGGAAAGGTACATGTGAAGTTCATGAACAATTTAATGATCAAGAAATAAATGAAATTAGAAAAAGTAATCCAGGTATTAAGATAATTGCTCATCCTGAATGTCCTCCAGACGTAATAAGAGCTAGTGATTTTGCAGGATCCACTAGTGGTATGATAAAATATGTTAAAGACAATCAACCAGAAAAAGTAATGATGGTTACTGAGTGTTCAATGAGTGATAATGTCCAAATTGATAATCCAAATGTAAAATTTGTTCGTCCATGTAATTTATGTCCACATATGAAAAAAATAACATTACCAAAAGTATTGGATTGTTTAGAAAACGAAACTAATGAATTAATAATGGATAAAGAAACTATAGAAAAAGCTAGAAAGCCTGTAGAAAGAATGGCAGAGATAGGCAGATAAAATCTGTGCCAAAAATTAAACTAAGTAAAAATTTCATTATAAATGTTTGTAAACTAGCGCTAAATGAAGATTTATATCCATCAGGAGATGTTACCTCAAATCTATTAAGAAATAATAGTAAAAAAAAAGTAAAGTTATTATCAAATAAATCAGGAATAATAGGTGGTTTAGAATTTGCAAAGCAAACTTTTAAATTAATTGACAAAAAAATTAAAATAAAAATAAAAAAAAAAGAAGGATCCCAATTAAAAAAAGGGGATTTGATAGCAATTATTGAAGGTAATATTAAAAATATATTGACTGGTGAAAGAGTTGCCTTAAATTTTTTATCTCATATTTCTGGTATTGCTACCAAAACAAATAGGTTTGTAAAAAAAGTAAATAAAAAAACAAAAATTTGTTGTACTAGAAAAACTATTCCAAATTTAAGAGTTATACAAAAATATGCAGTCAAACTTGGTGGAGGAGAAAATAATAGATTTAATCTAAGTGATGAATTTTTAATTAAAGATAATCATATTGCTGCAAATAAAAATATTAGAGAAATAATCAAAAATGCAATTAAATTTAAAAAAAGAAAAAAAATTACAGTAGAAGTTGATAATCTAAACCAACTAAGAAAAATAATTGGCTTAAAATTTGACCGAATTTTATTTGATAACATGAGCCCTAAAACTTTGAGGAAGGGAATAAAGCTCTCAAAAAAATTTTATGAAACAGAAGCTTCTGGGGGCGTTACATTAAAAAATGTAAGAAAAATTGCTGCAACAGGTGTAGAAAGAATTTCTGTTGGTTCTATTACTCATAGTGCACCAGCACTAGATTTAAAACTGCAAATCTAAGAGTATAAATTATTTTTTTAATTCTGCTTGTGCTGCAGCAAGTCTCGCTACTGGTACTCTATAAGGAGAGCATGAAACATAATCTAAACCTACGTCTGAACAAAAATGTATACTTTTAGGATCTCCTCCATGTTCGCCGCATATGCCTAATTTTATATTTTTATTTTGCTTTCTTCCTTTTTCCGATGCAATTATAATAAGATCGCCTACTCCCTCATCAACTGATATAAAAGGGTCTATGTCAAAAATCTTATTTTCAATATAATCATTTAAAAATTTACCACTATCATCTCTGCTAATTCCAAATGTTGTCTGTGTTAAATCATTTGTTCCAAAACTAAAAAATTCAGCATGTTTTGCTATATCTTTGGCTTTTATGGCAGCTCTTGGTAATTCAATCATAGTTCCAACTAGAAATTTAATCTTCGTTTTTTTTTGATCCTGAACTTTTTTTGCAGTTCTTATTACTAGATCTTTCATAATTTTTATTTCAGCTTCAGTGGATACTAAAGGTATCATTATTTCTGGGAATGCTGATTTTATTTTTTTCTTTTTTAACTCTGATAATGCTTCAAAGATTGCTCTGCATTGCATTTCATAAATTTCAGGAAAAGAAATTCCCAACCTACAACCTCTATGACCCAACATTGGATTTTGTTCATGCAGCTCATTAATTCTACTTTTGATTTCTTTAACAGGTAATTTTATTTCATCTGCTACTTCATTAATTTCTTTTTCTGTTCGTGGAAGAAACTCGTGCAATGGAGGGTCCAGCAATCTTACCGTAACAGGTAAATCGCTCATAATTTTAAATATTTCAATAAAATCATTTTTTTGATGGGGCAAAAGTTTTTCTAGCGCTTTATTTCTATCGTCTGTAGTTTTTGAAAGTATCATCTCTCTTACGGATAAAATTCTTTCTTCATCAAAAAACATGTGTTCTGTCCTACACAACCCTATTCCTTCCGCTCCAAAATCTCTTGCAGTTTTTGTATCTAATGGAGTTTCGGAATTAGTTCTTACTTTTAATTTTCTAAAACTGTCAGCCCAGCTCATTAATTTTGAAAAATCTCCTGAAATTTCAGGTTTAATTTTTGAAACTTCTCCTTTAATAATTCTGCCCGTAGATCCATCTATTGTAATTAAATCACCTTCTTTTATCTCCATGGATGTAGTTTTAAAAACCTTTCTCTCATAATTAATATCAATTTCGCTTGAACCTGAAACACATGGTCTCCCCATTCCTCTTGCAACTACTGCTGCATGACTTGTCATACCCCCTCTTGAAGTCAATATTCCTTTTGCTGCATGCATTCCATTTATATCTTCCGGTGAAGTTTCTGCTCTAACCAAAATTGTATCTTGCATCATTTCATTCATTCTTTCTGCTTCATCAGATGAAAAAACTACTTTTCCACTTGCTGCGCCAGGAGAAGCTGGCAAACCTTTTGCAATAACATTTATTTTACTTTTTTCGTCTAAAGTAGGGTGTAAAAGTGTATCTAACGAATGTGGATCTATTCTTGTGACAGCAATTTTTTTTGAAATTAATTTTTCTTTAACCATATCAACTGCAATCTTGACAGCAGATTTGGCTGTTCTTTTTCCAGATCTTGTTTGTAATATCCAAAGTTTATTGTTCTCAACTGTAAACTCAACATCTTGCATATCTTTATAATGTTTTTCTAAATTCTTTAAAATTTTATTTAACTGTTTAAAAATTATGGGCATTGACTCTTCCATTGAGCTTTCTTTTGTCCTAGCTTCAATTCTAGCTTTTTTTGTTATGTACTGTGGAGTTCTTGTGCCTGCAACAACATCTTCTCCTTGGGCATTAATTAAGTATTCTCCATAAATTTCATTTGTACCTGTTGATGGATTTCTTGTAAAAACTACTCCAGTTGCACAATCTTGACCCATGTTTCCGAATACCATTAACTGCACATTGACTGCCGTTCCCCATTCAGAAGGTATTTGATTAAGTTTTCTATAAACTTTTGCTCTGTTACTTTGCCAAGATAAAAATACTGCTGATATTGCTCCTCTAAGTTGTTCATTAACATCTTGTGGAAATTCTCTTTTCGTTTTTTCCTTCACAACATTCTTAAAATCTTTAATTAGACCATCCCAGTCATTTTCATCTAGTTCAGTGTCTAGCAAAACTCCTTTTGTTAATTTATAATTTTCAATAAGTTCTTCAAAGTTGTATCCTTCAACTCCCAATACAACATTTGCGTACATTTGGATAAATCTTCTATAACTGTCTTTAGCAAATCTTAAATTTGAAGTTTTTTTAGCAAGCGCTAGTACAGTTTTATCATTTAGTCCCAAATTTAATATAGTGTCCATCATGCCTGGCATTGAAACTCTAGCTCCTGATCTTACTGAAACCAATAAAGGATTTTTTAAATCTCCAAATTTTTTGCCAGAATCTTTCTCAATATTCTTTATTTCAGCACTTATCTGTTTTAATATTTTTGAACCAATTTTTTTATTATTTTTGTAAAATAAATCGCACACTTCAGTAGAAATGGTAAACCCAAAAGGGACAGGGTATCCAAGCTTCCCCATTTCAACAAGATTTGCTCCTTTTCCTCCTAAAATATTTTTTGGGATTTTTATTTTTTTTGTATCTTTTGATTTAAAATTAAAAATTAGTTTTTTCACTATACGCTTTCTATTTTAGAAAAATTCAAATAATTATCAAAGGTTTTACATAACATTTGTAAAAGTTCTAACCTGTTTTTTTTAATTAATATATCTTCATCATTTACTATTACGTTATCAAAAAACTCATTTACTTCTTTTCTGGCTGATGAAAATTCTTTTAAAATATCTTCATGATCATCCTCTCTACTAACATTTGTAAAATTTTTCTTTATTTCATTAATCTTTTTATAAAGTGTTTTTTCAAATTCATTTTTAAATAATCCTGGATCTGCAGAACCTATTAATTCTACTTTGTTATTTTTAAATTCGTTAGAAATAATATTGGATGCTCTTTTATAGCTAAACATAACATCTTTACCAATTTCTTTTGAAATTAATTTATTTAAAGTTAAAGTTTTTCTATAAACTTTTAAAATATTATCAATATTATAGTCTTGTACTGCACTCTCGATAATATCATTTCTGATTTCTTTTTCTTTCATAAAATTTTTAAATCTGTCTTGGAAAAATTCAAAAAGATTTTTTTGAACATCTTTTGAATTAAAATTTATATTTTGCTCACTATATAATTGGCAACTATAATTAATTAAATCTTTTAATTTTAATTTTTTATTATTTTCTAAAATCATTTTTAATAGACCTATTGCTGATCTTCTTAAAGCATATGGATCTTTTGAGCTTGAAGGTTTTAATCCTATTCCAAAAAAGCCTGTGAGAGAATCTAGTTTATCGCTCAATGATAGCGCTATACTATATGGTTTTTTTGGGATCCTGCTTTCTAATCCTATTGGCAAATAATGCTCACTAACTGCAATACAAACTTCTTTTTCAAAACCTTGAAATTCTGCAAAATATCCTCCTAATACACCTTGTAACTCTGGAAATTCTCCTACAAGATCTGAAAGTAAATCTACTTTGCATATTGAAGATGCAATTTCTATTTTTTCTTTACTAATTAATAATTCGTCTGAAATAAGACTACTTAATTTTCTTATTCTTTGAACTTTATCATAATAGTTTCCTAGACCCTTAAAATAATTTATATTTTTTAATTTAGATATTTGTTTCACCAAATTTTGAGATTTATTCTTATTCCAAAAAAATTCTGCATCACTTAACCTTGCGTTAATTACTCTTTCATTTCCAATTTTAACAAAGCTTTTTGGGTCAAGTGAATCTGCAACAATAAAAAAATTATTTGTTAAATTGTCTTTTTTATTAAATGTTGGAAAATATCTCTGATGATGCTGCATTGTTATTGTGATAATCTCTTTTGGTATATTTAAATATTTTTTATCGAATGTGCATAAAATTACTTTAGGTTTTTCAACAATATCAGTTACTTCATTTAACAACTTTTCATTAATATTTATTTGAAGATTTTTTTTATTTGAGAGATTTGTTAATTTTTTTTTTATAAATTTTTTTCTTAAATCGTTATCAATAATTACATTTAATTTTTTAAAATAAGAAAAATATGAATTAATATTTTTAAATATTTTTGTTTTCTCTTCAAAATCTTTATCTATATAAGTCGAATTCGAACTTGATAAATGATGAAATTCAAACTTTAAAGGCTTGTTATCAAAAATCGCAAGTATAGATTTTAAAGGTCTACCCCAATAAAGATTGTGTTCGCCCCATTTCATTGATTTTTTCCAAGATAGATTTTCTAATATGCTTGGAATGTTGGTTTTTAAAACATCCTCTGATTTGATCTTTCTTGATGGTTTTTTATAAAAAAAAAATTCACCTTTGTCTGTGTCTTTTTTATAAATATCTTGTTTTTGAATTAAATTTGATTTCAAAAAGCCTTCTATTGCATTATCTGGAGCTTTTGTGTTTGGGCCTCTTATCTCTTCCGATTTTCGATGTATTTCTTTTTCAATTTTTTTAAAACATAAAACTAATCTATTTGGTGTGGAAAAAACTTTAGCATCATCCTTGTAATTTATATTTTCTTTTTCAAAAAATTTTTTAAAACTTGTAAGTAAGTTTATTCTTGCGGTAGATTGCAAGTTGGCAGGTATCTCTTCACTAAATAATTCTAATAAAAATTCAGCCATTTTTATTTTTGACTTTCAAGCCAAACCTGACCAACACCTTTTGTAAGATCTCTAATCCTTGCTATATACTCAGCTCTTTGGGCGACACTTATTACTCCTCTGGCATCTAGTATGTTAAAAATATGACTAGCTTTTAAACATTGGTCATAAGCTGGTAAAGATAATTTTTTATCAATCAAAGATTTAGATTCTTTTTCTATCATATCAAATATTTTAAATAAATTATTAGTATTTGCTAATTCAAAATTATATTTTGAAAATTCTTTTTCTGACTGATGAAATACATCTCGGTATAAAACTCCAGCATTATTCCATTCTAAATCAAAAACATTTTTTTTTCCTTGGGTAAACATACAAAGTCTTTCTAATCCATACGTCAATTCAACAGATATAGGATTACATTCAATTCCAGCCATTTGCTGAAAATAAGTAAATTGAGTTACTTCCATGCCATCACACCAAACTTCCCATCCAAGTCCTGCGGCCCCTAATGTCGGACTTTCCCAGTCGTCTTCAACAAATCTTATATCGTGTTCTTTATGTTTGATTCCAATTGCTGAAAGACTGTTTAAATAAAGTTTTTTTATATTTTTTGGTGAAGGTTTAATTAAAACTTGAAATTGATAATAGTGTTGAAGTCTGTTTGGATTTTCTCCATATCTTCCATCTGTTGGTCTTCTTGAAGGTTGAACATAGGCAGTTTTCCATGGTTTATCTCCTAAAGATCTAAGTGTTGTAGCAGGATGAAATGTTCCTGCGCCAACCTCTAAATCGTATGGTTGCAAAATTACACAGCCATGCTTGCTCCAATATTTTTGCAAATTCAAGATTGTATCTTGAAATGATTGAAATTTAAGTTTTTTATTTTTTTTTTTAGAAACCATATCTTTGCCAGATAGATCTTTCTTCTAAAACACTAATTACTTGTTCTGTATGATTTTCTGAAGATAATTTTCTAGCGATCCAACCTTTTGCTTTCTCAAATTTTTTAATAACTATCTTATCACCAAACTTTTCTTTTAAAATTTGATCTGCGTTCCCTATTCCGTCTACTAAGCCTAATTCTTTCGCTTTCCTGCCTGACCAAAATTCTCCTGAAAATAACTCTATTCCACTATCTTTTTTTAATTTGGCTGATCTGCTTCTTTCCACAACATCAATAAAATCTTTATGAAGGTCTAACTGAATATTTTTTAATCTATCAATGTCTTCTTTTTTTTCTTCCATAAAAGGGTCTAAGGTGCTTTTATTTTTACCTGCGGTATAGACTCTTCTTTGAACGCCAATTTTATTAATTAAATCTTTGAATCCAAAAGATGAGTAAATAACGCCTATTGATCCAACTATAGAACTTTGATTTGCATAAATTTCATCTCCTGCACAAGCAATTAAATACCCGCCTGATGCAGCCACATCTTCAGCAAAAATAATTACTTTTTTCTTATTTTTTTTTGCCTGAGATCTAATGAAATCGTGAATTAAATGCGACTGTACTGGTGAACCTCCTGGTGAATTGATTGAAATAGCTACAGCTGGAGCTTTTTTAATTGAGAAAGCTTTTTTAATTATCTCTTCTTGACCAGCAAAATCAATGCCCTGTTTAAATTTACCTACATTTCCAATGACGCCGCTAAGTTTAATATGTGGTATAATTTTTTTTTTTTTAAAAATAGAGAACATTACTATGCTTATAAAACTTTTGATTGAATATAAAGTGTACTTATAGTTGAAGTTTTAGGTGCGTCAATTGATAAGTACAATATTGCGCCAATTGTACTACTTTAAAGTCATGGGAACAGTTGTTCAGTTAAAAAATCGAATAAATAATTCTTATTCCGATCTAAAAACTGCAGTAGAAGATAAGTTGGTTTTGGTTGAAGAAAAAATTAAAACTAAATTATCAAGTAAAGTTGATTTAATTGAAGAAATGACAAAATACCACTTAAGAACTGGTGGTAAAAGACTGAGGGCACTTCTTACTTTGCAATGTGCAAAACTTTGTGGATACTCAAAAGGAACTAGAGATGTAAATCTTGCTGCGTGCGTGGAATTAATACATGCCGCTACATTAATGCACGATGATGTTATAGATAATGGCGAGATAAGAAGAGGTAAAAAAACTTTAAATAAAATTTGGGGAAATCAGTCTTCAATATTGGTCGGTGACTACATACTTAGTAGGTGCTTTGAGATGATGGTCGATGATGGTGATGAAGAGGTTTTAAAACTTCTTTCATCAACTTCAGCAGAAATTTCTCAGGGTGAAGTATTGCAGCTGCAACATAAAGGGGAAATTGATATGCTTGAAGAAACATATTTAAGGATTATTTCGTCTAAAACAGCATCTTTATTTGCTGCCGCTACAAAAGTTGGCTCTATTTTATCTGGGAAAGAAAATAAAACGAAAGAAGCATTGGAATTCTATGGCAAAAATCTTGGTTTAACGTTTCAAATTGCAGATGATGCTCTCGATTATAATTCTGAATTTAAATTATTTGGAAAAGAAATTGGTAATGATTTTTATGAAGGTAAAATTACTTTGCCGATTATATTGTTATATCAAAAAGGTAATCAAGATGAAAAAGAAGATTTAAAAAAACTCTTTGAGAAAAAAGATAGATCGGAAAACGAGTTCAATCGGGTTTTAATACTAATAAAAAAATATAACATTATTAACGAATGTTATAGAAAAGCTGAACACTTTATAAATCTTGCATCAAACTCTCTAAGCATATTTAAAGAGACCAAGGAAAAAGAAATACTAAAAAATTTAACATCATTTAGCTTGGAAAGATCTTTTTAAGGATTAAACAATTTTTTCACCCATTTTTTTTGCTCTTTAAAATATCTTAATCTCTCATGAATTCTATTGGATCCTTCTAACCAAAATTCAAGCATTGTTGGTTCTAAAACCCACCCAGACCAATTATCTGGTCTTGGGACTTTGCCAGTCTCTGGGTATACTTTTTTAAATCCTTTTATTCTTTCCAACAAATCTTTTCTATTACTTAAAACTTTAGATTGTTCAGATGCCCAAGCACCTATTTTACTATCATAGTCTCTAGAACTAAAATATTCATTGGCTATCTCATCTGGTACCCTATTTATTAATCCAAAAACTCTAATTTGGCGTTTTAAACTTTTCCAATAAAAACACATTTCTCCTATTGGATTATTTTGAATATCTGTACTTTTGTGGCTTTCCAGGTTTGTATAAAAAGTAAAACCATTTTCATCGAAATCTTTTAGTAAAACAATTCTGACAGAAGGTGTTCCATTTTTGTCTGCTGTTGCTAAAGAAAGAGCATTTGGATCGTTTGGTTCTGATTTTTTTGCCTCATTCATCCAGGCTTTAAACAATTTAATTGGATCATTTATATCCAAAAAACAACTATTAAGACCTAATGAGTTTTTTTGATTCATAATTTCAACAAAATAATTTATATATTATAAACTAATGTCATTTAATACTTTTGGAAAGTTATTTCGTTTCACAACTTGGGGTGAATCTCATGGGCCTGCTATAGGATGTGTAGTAGATGGTTGCCCTCCTAATATTGATATTAAAGAAAAAGACATACAAACTGAACTAAATAAAAGAAAGCCCGGGCAATCAAAATTCACTACTCAAAGAAAAGAGGATGACAGGGTAAATATTTTATCAGGTATTTTTGAAGGTAAAACTACAGGCACTCCTATCTCAATGATTATTTATAATAAAGATATAAGATCAAGAGATTATGAGACGATAAAAAATAAATTTAGACCTGGTCATGCTGATTATACTTACTTTAAAAAATATGGAATAAGAGATTACCGTGGTGGAGGAAGACAGTCAGCCAGAGAAACTGCCAGTAGAGTAGCTGCTGGTGCAATTGCAAAAAAAGTTTTAGAAAATAAATTAGGAAAAAAATATAAAGTAATTGGGGCCGTTACTCAACTTGGTATTCTTGGATGTGATACAAAAAATTGGAGCGACAAATTAATAAATAAAAATCCATTTTTTTGTCCTGATAAATCAATTTTAAAACTATGGGAAAAATATTTACTTGGTGTAAGAAAATCTGGATCTTCTTGTGGTGCAATTATTGAGGTTAGGGCTAGAGGTGTGCCTGTAGGATTAGGAGCACCTATTTATTCAAAACTTGATATGGATTTAGCTTCTGCCATGATGAGCATAAATGCAGTAAAAGGAGTGAATATTGGATCGGGTATGAATTCAGCATTTTTAACTGGGGAAGAAAATTCTGATGAAATTATTCAAAAAGGAAAATTTCCTACCTTTAAATCTAATAATGCAGGAGGAATTCTCGGCGGTATTTCAAGTGGACAAGAAATTAAAGTATCTTTTGCTGTAAAACCAACTTCATCTATATTAAGTTCAAGAAAAACTATAGATAAATTTGGTAAAAATACATCAATATCTGTTAAGGGAAGACATGATCCTTGTGTGGGGATAAGAGCTGTACCAATTGGAGAAGCTATGACTCACTGTGTTATATTAGATCATTATTTAATGAATAAAGCTCAGTGCGAAAAATAAATTTTAATTTTGTTTTTGCACAATAATTTTTGAGTTTAGAACATCAAAAACTTTTGAAACTATCGATTCAGCATCAAGACCAGCTTCTTTATACATTAATTCTGGTTTGTTATGGTCTATAAACTTGTCTGGCAAAATCATTGACCTAAACTTTAAATTACTGTCTAATAAATTTTTCTCTGACAAAAATTGACTGACATGAGAACCAAACCCACCTATAGAGCCTTCTTCAATTGTAATTATGGCTTCGTGATCTGTGGCTATTTGCCAAATTAAATTTTCATCAAGAGGTTTGGCAAACCTTGCATCAACTAATGTAATATTTATACCTTTTTTATTTAGTATTTCATTGGCCAATAAACATTCTTTTAGTCTTGCGCCAAAATTAATTAATGCAACTTTTTTTCCTTCTATGATCATCCTGCCTTTTCCTATCTCTATTTTTTCATTAATATCTGGCAATTCAACACCGACACCATTGCCTCTTGGATATCTTAATGCAGAAGGATTGTTGTTTATATCAACAGAAGTATTAATCATTTTAACAAGCTCTGCTTCATCACTTGCAGCCATAACAATAAAATTTGGTAACGTAGACAAATAAGTAACATCAAAAGATCCTGCGTGTGTTGGTCCGTCCGCACCCACAAGTCCAGCTCTATCTATTGCAAATCTAACTGGAAGATTTTGTATTGCTACATCATGAACAACTTGATCGTACGCTCTTTGTAAAAAAGTTGAGTATATTGCTGTATAAGGTTTGTACCCTTCTGTTGCTAGTCCTGCAGCAAAAGTTACTGCATGCTGTTCTGCTATCCCAACATCAAACATTCTATTTGGAAACTTTTCTGAAAATAGATCCATCCCCGTTCCAGATGGCATTGCAGCCGTAATTCCTATAATTTTGCTATCATTTTCTGCATGCTTTATCAAAGTGTTTGCAAATACCTTTGTGTAAGATGGAATGTTTGACTTGCTTTTCTCTTGAATCCCAGTTTTGACATTAAATTTTGCAACGCCATGATATTTGTCATGAGATTTTTCTGCAAACTCATATCCTTTGCCTTTCTCAGTTTTAATGTGAATCATTATCGGGCCTTCATGATTTAATTTTTTGGCATTTTGCAAAACTAATATCAAGCCATCTAAATCATAACCATCAATTGGACCAACATAATAAAACCCAAGAGAATTGAATAGTGTTCCTCCAGTAAATGCGGATCTCAAAAAATCTTCTGCTTTTCCAGCTTTATCACTAAACCTTTTTGAAAATGCAGAAATTATTAATTTAATTGTTTCTCTTAGACTAAAATAAATCTTTCCAGATAGTAATTTCGCAAGATATGTGCTCATTGCGCCAACAGGTTTTGCAATTGACATATCGTTATCGTTTAAAATTACAATCATCTTTGTTTTTAAAGATCCTGCATTGTTCATTGCTTCATAGGCCATACCAGCACTTATTGCCCCATCTCCAATTACTGCTACTACTTCATTTGATTTTTTTTCTAGTTTATTTGCCGTAGCAATGCCGAGTGCAGCTGATATTGACGTTGAGCTGTGTGCTGCACCGAATGGATCATATTCACTTTCAGATCTTTTTGTAAAACCTGAAAGACCATTGGCCTGCCTTAAAGTTTTTATTTTGTCTTT
>CACIPT010000002.1 GCA_902588595.1 uncultured Pelagibacteraceae bacterium
ATTAGAGTTGCTGAAAAAATTAATGGAGAGTGGTTTACTCATCAATATATTAAAAAAGCTATCATGCTAAGTTTTAGAACTCATGAAAAGGAAGTTTTGCAAGGGCCATATTCCTCATGGACCGATCTCTCAGTTTATTTGAAAGGAAAAACAGCGGGATGGGGCCCTGAAGAATTTAAGAAAGCTGGATTCAGAATGTTACCCAACTCACCCGTTCGATTTGGATCTTTCATAAATAAGAACGCTGTATTAATGCCATGTTTTATAAATGTAGGAGCTTACATTGATTCAAACACTATGATGGATACATTCTCAAGAGCTGGGAGTTGTTGCCAAATAGGAAAAAATTGTCATATTTCTGCTGGAAGTGGAATTGGGGGTGTTTTGGAACCCGCTCAAGCATTACCAACCATTATAGAAGATGGTGTTATGATTGGCGCTATGTCAGAAATTGTTGAAGGTGTTATTGTTGGTGAAGGATCAGTTGTAAGTATGGGTGTGTATATTGGTCAATCAACAAAAATAGTGAATAGATCAACTAGTGAAATTACGTATGGAAAAGTACCTCCATATTCTGTGGTAGTTCCTGGAACTTTGCCTGACAAAAAAAATCCATCTGCACCATCACTAAGTTGTGCAGTAATAATCAAACAAGTTGACGAAAAAACCAGATCTAAAACATCAATAAACGATCTTTTACGAGATACAGATTAATGAAAACTTATAATGAAATAAAATTAGCTCAAGAGCTAATAAGATTTCCAACAGTTAAAACTGAAGATAAGGGTATAATGAAATTCTTATCAAAGAAACTAACTACTATTGGTTTTAAATGTACAATAATTAAATCAAAGGGAACTGGACCAAAACCAGCCTTAAATTTATATGCAAGATTTGGTAAATCAAAACCTTGTATAAACTTTTTGGGCCATACGGATTGTGTTGGCAATTTATCAAACTGGAAAATTCCACCATTTAAAGGTGTTATAAGAAAAGGATATTTAAATGGTAGAGGAGCTCAAGATATGAAAGGTGGGGTAGCTTGCTTTATAAGCGCAATTAGTACATTTATTAAAAATAAAAAATTCAAAGGATCTATTTCAATTATTATTGCTGCGGATGAGGAAACAACAGGCTTAGGAACACCAGCTGTTATTAAATATCTTAAAAGAAGAGGCCAGAAAATTGATTTTTCAATTGTTGCTGAACCATCTTCAAATAAATCTGTTGGAGATGAAATAAGAATTGGTAGACGCGGTTCTATGAATGGAACAATAACTGTATATGGAAAAAGTGGTCACTCAGCATTTGCTGGGTCTTATATCAATCCATGTACAGCTCTGGCTAAAATAATTGCAAAATTAAAAAGTACATCTCTAGATAAAGTTACAAAATTTATGCCTCCATCAAACCTGGAGTTTACAAAAATGAATGTGGAGAACATGTCAGAAAATGTAGTACCTCAATCTGCTAGTGCAAAATTTAATGTAAGATTTAACTCAAAACATAAATCATACTCTTTAAAAAAAAAGTTAAATAAAATAATTAATGCAGTTGCAAAAAAAGAAAAATGTAAAACTAGAATAGAATATAAAGTAAGTGGTGAGGCTTTTTATACTCAGCCTAATAAAGAAATATATATGATTAAAAAAATCGTAAAAAAAATCACAGGAAATTCAGCAAAATTAAATTGTAGAGGTGGTACAAGTGATAGCCGATTTTTAGGTTCAATTCCGAGGTTAGAATTAGGATTAAGAAATAATACTATTCATATGGTTGATGAAAGAACGTCAATTTCAGATTTAAAAAAATTGACTAAAATATATTATAATATTTTAGAAAATTATTTTTAAATGAAAACAGCTATTGTTACATCAAAATCTTCATTAAATCATAATACTGGATCTGGACATCCTGAAAGTATATCTAGAGTTACTTCAATACTTGAAACATTAAAAAAAAATAAAAAGTTAATTTGGAAAAATCCAGTTAGTTTTGACAAAGACATTATTAAACAAGCACACTCTTCAAGTTATGTAGATACAGTTGAAAATGCTTTTCCAGAAAAAGGTTTGGTATTTTTAGATGGTGATACAGTTGTTTCACCTGGTAGTAAAGATGCAACATTCGATGCTGTTGGTTCAATAGTTGCTGCAATCGATGGTGTTGAAAATAAAGAATTTGGAGCCGCTCATTGTGTAACTCGACCTCCAGGCCATCATGCTGAAAAAAGTAAAGCAATGGGTTTTTGTGTAATAAATAATATTGGTGTTGCAGCAAATTATCTAATTTCTAAATACAAATATAAAAGAGTTGCAGTGATAGATTGGGATTGTCACTTTGGAAATGGAACTTATGATATTCTTAAGTCAAATGAGAATGTTTTTTTCTCTAGCTTACATCAATATCCCTATTATCCAGGAGGTGGAGCAGAGGATGAAAAAGGCGATCATAATAATGCTTTGAATATTCCATTACCTGCAGGCACAAACTCTAGAGAGTATTTTGATGCATATGAGCATATGCTTAAAAGATTAAAAGAATTTAGACCTGAGTTTATATTAATGTCTGCTGGATTTGACGCTCATCGCCAGGACCCTTTATGTCAATTGAATTTAGAATCTAAGGACTATTATGAAATAACCAGAAGAACTTTGGAAACAACAAAGGAGTTTTGCAATGGAAAAATTGTTTCTATTTTAGAAGGTGGTTATGATCTTAATGCCTTGGCTGAAAGTGCGAATGAGCATGTTAACGCACTATTAGAATTTAATTGAAAATAAAAAATTCTTAGTTAAATAAATTTACATGAAGCTTTATAAAATAAAAAAATCAAATATTGATAGAAATGGGCGTGGTCTTTACGCTACTAAGAATATTAAAACTGGAAGTAAAATTATAGAATACGTAGGAAATATTATAACAAAAAAACAAACTGAAGATTCTGATAAATTTGATAATTCAAAACCAATTTATTTATTTAATTTAAATAAAAGATTCGATTTGGATGGTGCGGTTTCATGGAATCCAGCGCGATTAATCAATCATAGTTGCTCTAATAATGCTGACTATGAAGGAACGGGTTTAAAAATTTGGGTTGTGGCAAATAAAGAAATAAAAAAAGGTGAGGAAATAACCTGCGACTATGGTTTTGGTTATGACTCTGATTACAGACAGTTTCCTTGTAAGTGTAAATCTATTAATTGCTGTGGTTACATAGTTAGAACTGAAAGTCGTTGGAGAATTAATAAAAGATTTAAAATATCAAGCAGAATTAATAAATAACTTTAGCTAAATATAATCCATGAGCTGGTGCTGGAGGTGCACAAAGCTTTCTTTTTCTTGATTTAAATACATTTTTAAATTTTTTTAAATTCCATTTTTTTTGTCCTACATATACTAAACACCCAACCATAGACCTAACTTGATTTCTTAAAAAAGATTTAGATTTAAATTGAAATTCAATTTTTTCGTTTCTTTGTTTTATATTAATTTTTTTTAATGTTTTTACCGAAGTTGGTGAATAACAATTTGAAGCCTGAAAAGTTTTAAAATCTTTTTCACCTAAAAGCATTTTTGCAGCCTTTTTCATTAGTTTTAGATCTAGTTTTTTTCTAATATGCCAAACTTTATTTCTATCTATTGATGGTGAAGCTAATCTATTAAGAACAATATATTCATAAATTCTTTCTTTAGCAGAATATCTTGCATGGAAACTTAGGTTTCTTTTTTTTATTTCTAGTATTGAAATTAGTTTTTTGTTTAAAAAAAAGTTTAAAGAGTAAACAAATTTTTTTGTATTAATAATTTTTTTTTTAGTGTCAAAATGAGCTGATTGACCCCATGAATTAACATTTTTATCTGTTCTACCAGCCCCTGTGATTTTTATTTTTTCTTTTAATATTTTTGAAATTGTAGACTGGACTAATTTTTGAACAGATTTTCCCTTTTTTTGTATTTGCCAACCTACAAAAGAAGTTCCAACATATTCAATTAAAATTTGATATCTATGCATTAGACAATATTGAAGCCTTTTTTTATTTGAGTACCAAGTAAAAATTCATTTATTTGCTGAACTCTTTTACCTTCACGCTGAATAGCTAATACTTTTATAGACCCTTCCCCACAACATACCTCAAAATTTTCACTTACTATATCTCCAGCTTTTCCTTGTGAGTTTGACTTTTCTGCTTTTAATATTTTATATCTTTCTCCATTAAATGAGAAAAAAGCACCTGGATATGGATAAAGTCCATTTATTTTTCCAATTATCTTGTCTGCGTTTTCATTCCAATCAATTTTTCCTTCTATTTTTTGAATTTTTTTTGCATAGGTTGCTTTTGAATGGTCTTGATCTTTAAATTCTATATTGCCATTATCAATATTATCTAAAATATCTAAAATCTTTTCTGAAGCTATTAATGATAACTTTTCAGATAATTCTTCTGAATTCATTTTTTCTGAAATTTTAAATGAATATTGATTACAAATCGGTCCCTCGTCTAAATTTTCGTTTATTTTCATTATACTAATTCCTGTTTCTTTATCTAGATTCATTATTGATCTTTGTATAGGAGCAGCCCCTCTCCATTTTGGAAGTAAAGAAGCATGAACATTTAAAAATCCATATTTAGGAATATTTAAAAGATTTTTAGGAATAATTTGCCCGTACGAAACTACTAATATTATATCTGGTTTTAGTTCAGTCAAATATGACTCTTCTTCCTTATTATTTATTAAAGATTGAGGAGTTCTTACATCTAAACTTATATTTTCAGAAAATAAATTTATTGGTGACTTATTTAATTTTTGACCTCTATTAGATTTGTTGGGCGGTTGCGTGTAGACAACAGAGACTGGATATCCATTTTGATAAAGTGACTTTAAAATTGGAACAGCAAAATTTGATGTTCCCATAAAAACTATCTTTTTACTCATAAACTAAACAACGATTCTGTCTAATTTATTTTTTTGTTTAGATAGCTTTTTTATAATCATAGATTTTTTTAGCTTAGATAGATAATCAATAAATAGTATTCCTTCTAAATGATCCATTTCATGCTGTATACATGTTGCAAGCAAACCTGATGTTTTTAAAAATTTTTTTTTTCCGTTATAATCTAAATATTCAACCTCACATGAGCTTGGTCTATCAATTTCTGCAAATTGATCAGGAACTGACAGACATCCTTCTTCATATCTTGAAATGTCAGAGTTTTTATTTTTTATTATTGGATTTACAAAATACATAGGATTTTTTTTTTCATCATTTTTTGAAATATCCATTACAATAATTCTTTTCGGAACACCTATTTGAATTGCAGCTAAGCCTATTCCACTTGAGTTGTACATTGTTTCAATCATATCATTCATTAAAATTTGCTCCTCTTTACCAACTTTTTTAACAGGCAATGATACTTTTCGTAAAACTTTATTGGGTTCAGTTAAAATCGTTTTTATTGTCATGATTTAATTTTATTATAATTATAATATTTTTAAAGGAAGAACTTCTAATAATATCTTATTTCTAATTGTATCTATATTTAACTCATTCAAAATACTTGTCATAAAATACAATGTATCTGCATCTAGATTTTCTAAATCGTCTTCTCCAATTATTTCAACCAATCTAAGTAAAACCATTCCAATTTCTTCATTATTTATCAATAATTGAATATCAGTGGGTATATTTGATTGACCTAATTTAAACATGTTTTTATACTTTTTTGATATCTTAACACCGTCCGAAACCAAGGACTCTAGTAAAATTAAATCCTTATTAGTTACTTCATAATCTTTTATTTTTTTTATTAATTTTAGCAGTTTATTTATCTCATCTTCAGCTTTTTCTATTTCATAATTATTTTCAAAATATTTTAATAATTTTGATTGGTGAATTATTTTATTATTAATTTTTATATTTTTTTCTTTAAGTGTTTGAGTTTTCAAATTACTAAAATAAAATGATGAGTAATTTGACGGCACCTCATCTTGATTAACACTAGCCAAAATTTTTTTTAGTTCTTTATTAAAAGCATTTTCTATATTATCTTTTATAAATGACTCTTTTAATTTGTAAGATAGATCTAAAAGCTCATTTGTATCTTTGGTCAAAATTAATCTTTGATAAAGCAAAGCTCTACCTTCATAATTTTGTAAAAGTTTGTAAGATTCTTTTACATTTAATAATTGATTAATATTAAATTGAAATCTTTTATATAATTCAAATAATTCTTTTTCATCATAATTTTTTTCGTTAGTTGCTTTTTCAATCAAAGAAATTTTTTTTCCGTCTTCTAAATCGATATTATCTATATTTTCTAATAAATTTGAAGATGATAAATATTTCCATATAAATTTTGGAGTATTTTCACTTGGTAAATAAACAAAGTCTGGATTTGTCCTATGAGATAAGTGAAAATTTAATATATTTTTTTCTGAAATTTTGCCATCGGTTTTTTCAATATATTCCATCAAAAAATTGAAATTATTTTCATAAAATTCATCTTTAAAGCCTGCCTCTTTATTTAAATCAAAAATAATTTGAGCTTCTTCTCTTTTATCCTTATTAATTAAACAATAAATTTTAAATTTGTTTATATAATCATCAATTAGATAATTTATTTCATCAAAAATGTTGCATGCATTTTCTAAGTCTGCATTTTCAAGGTAGCTATTTATGTAAAACTTAATTAATTTTGAATTGTAAATATTTTTTTCATTTTTTATTAAATACTGTTTAATTAAATTTTTATCATTATTATCTATTAAATAATCTGATTTAAAATTTATAAAATCTTCTTCAGTAATGTTTTTTTTGGGGAAATAAGAATTTGTCAACAAAACAATATCTAGAATATCCTTTGCATCTTTTGATAGATTTTTTTTTTTTAATTTATTTAAAATTAATTTTATTTCATTTCCATCTGAATTAAACCACATATTAATATCTAATCCATTTTCTTCAGGATCATATAGACCTACAATATTTATTTTATTATCTTCTAATTTGTTAGTATCAATTATATTTATTTCGCTATTAAATTCTTTCTTTTCAGTTTCATTGTTATTTTTAAGAGAATGATCATCGTCTATGATTAAATTTGAAGAACTTTCTTCAGCTTTTTTTTCAATATTCCATATGTCAGCTGGTTCTTCTTCTGCGTTAAGATTGTTAGAAAATATAAAAATAGAAATAATAAAAATTGATAAATTTTTTCTACTTAACAATTTTAAAATTTTCATTAGAAATTACTTTTTCAATTTTTTTTATTGGTGATGGAAAATTAATTCTATCAATTAAGATTACAACAACAACTAAGGCCAATAAAATCAAAATAATTTTAATCAATATTCCAAAAATACCTTTTGAATTTCCTATTCTTGTTTTTTTTTCAAATTGCATATATTGTTAACTATTTTCAAATAAATAAGACATATTTGTGGTTTTTCAATAAAGAATTATGAATTTAAATAAAAATATAGTTTTAATAGGTATGATGGGTTCTGGAAAATCTACGATAGGTTATCTTTTATCTAAATCTATTAATTTAAATTTTTTAGATGTCGATAAAATTATTGAAAAAGAGACAGGCCTTAAAATCTATGACATTTTTCAAAAAAAAGGGGAGATTTACTTTAGAAATTTAGAGGAAAAAATAACTTTAAAACTTCTTAAAGATAAAGGAAAAATTATATCTTTGGGTGGAGGCGGGTTTCTTAATAATAATATTAGAAAAGAAATACTAAAAAATCATATTTCGTTTTGGCTAGGTTGGAAAAATTCAACAATAATAAATCGAATTTTAAAAAGCAAAAAAAGACCAATTGCTTTTAAATCTGATGAAAATAGTTTGAAAAAACTGATAAATGAAAGATCAAACATTTATGCTGAGGCAAACTTTAAGATAAATTGTGAAACATTAACAAAAAATATGATAGTTAAAAATATAATAGAACTGTATGAAAAAAATTATACTAAACGTTAAAACTAAATCTAAAACATATCCTATAATAATTGGTAAAAATATTATTACTCAAACTTCTAATATATTAAAATCAAATAAAATTAATTTTGAAAAAAGTCTAATAGTTGTTGATACAAAAGTACCAAAAAAACAATTAAATATTTTAAAAAAAAATATAAAAGCAAATTTAAAAATTGTTCATTATTTTAATTCAAGTGAAAAAAACAAAAATTTAAAAAGTGTAAATTTAATATTGGATAAACTTTTTAAGTTTAATTTTAATAGAAATGATTGCATTATATGTCTTGGAGGAGGTATCGTTTCTGATGTAAGTGCTTTTTCAGCCAGCATTTATAAAAGGGGATTAAAATTCATTAATATTCCTACAACGCTTTTAGCACAAGTAGATAGTAGCTTAGGTGGCAAGTCAGGTGTAAATAACAAATATGGGAAAAATTTAATTGGTTCTTTTATGCAGCCTGATCTAGTTATATCTGATGTAAACATGTTAAGTTCTCTTCCAAAAAGAGAAATCATTTGTGGTTATGGTGAAATTTTAAAACATTCAATAATTAGTGATAGAAAAATTTTTAATTATTTAAATAAAAATTACCTTAGAATATTAAAACTAAAATCTCCATTTATCGAAAAAACTATTGCTGACAGCTGTAAGATTAAAAGAAGCATCGTTCAAAAGGATGAGAAAGAAAAAAATTTAAGAAAAATTTTAAATTTGGGACATACTTTTGCCCATGCGTATGAAGCTACACTTTCCTATTCAAAAAAACTAAATCATGGAGAAGCAGTTATTTTGGGACTTTTAAGTTCTGCAAAATTTAGTATGGAAAATAATATTTTAAATAAAAAAGATTATAAACAGATATTTAATCACATAAGTTTGTTAAAGCTACCAATGAATTTAAATTATTATTTTAAGAAAAAAGATATTAATTCAATAATTAAATACATGTTATCAGATAAAAAAAACAATTCTTCAAAGATAAATCTGATTTTAATTAAAAAAATTGGAAAAGTAATTTTAGATTTAAAGTTTGATCATTCAAAAATTAAAAAGTTCTTAGTTAAAGAATTAGTTAATTAATATTTGTATTGAGTGTATATTATTTTTCAATTCTTCTTCTAAAATTTTGTATATTTCTTTTGTTGATTGAATTTTATTTTTTTTTTTCAAATAATCTGAGTTAATTATTAATTTTATATGAAATTTATTTTTGTCATGCGAACTATGACTTTTATGTAAAAAAGTTTTATCTTCAACTTCTATTTTGTCACAAACAATATTTTTATTTAATTTATTTTTTACTATTTCTATTAGTTGATTTATATTCATAATTTATAATAATATATATAATGAAAAATATTTGTGATTGGAACAATTGTTTGGAGGAAGGGTCTTACAAAGCGCCAATTGAAAAAGATAATAGTAAAAAATATAGAATGCTTTGCTTAACTCATGTTAAAGAATTCAATAAAAATTGGAATTATTTTGAAGGAATGAATGATAATCAAATTTATGAATTTATAAAATCAGATATGACTTGGCATAAACCAACACAAAGCTTTAGTTCTTCAGATAATTTTTTTAAAATTCTTTGGAATAACGCACTAAAAGATGAGCTAAATAAAAATAAACTTAACGGTCATTTTGACCATATGAATAAATTTAAATTTAATAACAATGATGTAAAAGCATTTAGCATTCTTGGAGTTTCTGTTGGAATTAAGTGGGAAAGAGTACAAGAAAAATTTAAAAAACTTGTCAAAAAATTTCACCCTGATATGAATGAAGGAAATAAAAAATATGAGGATAAGTTAAAAATAATTACATTAGCCTATACTCAATTAAAAAATACATATAGAGCAAAAAATTGACAACTAATTTAAATATAGAACCAGATATAAAAATTTCTGTTAAACAAACTTTCGGTATTGATAGTGATATGGAAGTAGATGCATTTTCAAAACGAAATGAGTTGGTTCCCACTTTAGACCCAGATTATATATTCGATGCTCCTACTACCCTAGCTATACTTAATGGTTTTTCTCATAGTAAAAAAGTAATTGTACATGGAAATTTTGGTACTGGTAAATCTACCCATATAACTCAAATTGCAGCAAGATTAAATTGGCCTTGCATAAGAATAAATCTCGACTCACATATAAGCAGAATAGACCTGATTGGAAAAGATGCAATTGTACTTAAAGATGGAAAGCAAGTGACAGAATTTAAAGAAGGAATATTACCTTGGGCTTTTCAAAATCCAGTTGCTTTAGTATTTGATGAGTATGATGCTGGAAGACCAGACGTTATGTTTGTCTTACAAAGAATATTGGAAAGTGATGGGTCTTTTACTCTTTTGGATAAAAACAAAGTAATAAAACAAAATAAATATTTTAGATTGTTTGCTACAGCAAATACTATTGGATTAGGAGATACTTCGGGCTTATACAGTGGAACAAATATTTTAAATCAAGCACAGTTAGATAGATGGGAGATAGTTACCTCATTAAATTATTTAAGTTTAGAAAAAGAAATGGAAATAATTTTAGCAAAAAATAAAAGGTTAAATAATACCAAAGGTAAAGAAAAAGTTGCAAATATGATAAAAGTTGCATCTTTAACTAGAAAAGGTTTTGCTGCTGGCGATATTTCAACTGTAATGAGTCCTCGAACAGTACTGAATTGGTGCAGTAATGCTGATATATTTAAAGATGTTGGATATGCATTTAGAGTAACTTTTCTTAACAAGTGCGATGATACAGAGAAAAAAACTATTGCTGAATATTACCAAAGATGTTTTGGAGAAGACTTGCCAGAATCAATGATAAATATTCAAAATAGATGAAAAAAGAAGAAAATATAAAAGAACAATTTAAAAAAGTACTAATTTCAACAGTAAAAGTAATTTCAGATGAATATGAAATAGAAGATGAACTAAAAAAAAATTTAAGCTCTAAAAATTTTAATTTTTTTGAAATAGATAATTTAAATACTAAAAATGATTTTATTGAATTAAGAGCCAAAACTGATTCAGAAGCTTTAAAAAGAAAATTTTCAAATAAACAAATTTATCAGATAAACCTTCCCAAAAATTCATCTTGTAGATCACTTTATGATATTTCGGAAAAAATTAGATATGAGTTACTTGGATCACAAATGCTTAAAGGTATATCAAAAAACTTCTATGAAAATTATAACTATAAAATAAAAATTAAAAGAAAAGACCAACTAAAAACAAAAGAAGATGTAAATGTTACGGAAGCATTTGAGCTATATATGCTTAAAAACTTTTTTAATATTAAATTAAATAATTTGTCTGAAAAAATGCTTAGTTTTTGGGAAAGTGATTTCAAAAATTCTTTAGGCAAACATATTAATTTTTTTAAAAAAAATCTTGAAAATCAGGATGTCTACAATGCTAAATTCTCACAATTATTACAAGATATGAAAGTATTTGAATCTAGCGATGATAAAAACCAGGAAAATAATCAACAAGAAAATGAACAAGAAAATAATCCAAATAATGATAATGATGACAGCCCCGATGGAGAAAAAGAAAAAAATAAAAAAGAAAAAGATCAAAATGGAATCGATGGTGATTATGATTTTAATGATTATAAAATGAATGAGCAACTTATTGATACTGACTCAGACGAACAAAGTTCTGAAAAAGTATTACAAAAAATAGATAATAGTGTAATTGACAAGGAGTATAAAATTTTTACTTCACGATTTGATGAAATAGCAAAAGCTGAAACGCTTGAAACAAATGAAGAAATTTTAAAACTTAGAAAAACTTTAGATCAGCAACTTACTAGTTTTCAAGATTTAATTACAAAATTAGCAAATAAACTCCAAAGAAAGTTACTTGCACAACAAAATAGATCATTTGAATTTGACTTAGAAGAAGGTTTATTAGACAGTTCAAAACTAACTAGAATTATAATTGATCCATACAATTCATTATCTTTTAAAAAAGAAAAAGATTTGGAATTTAAAGATACAATAGTTACATTGTTAATAGACAACAGTGGTAGCATGCGTGGGCGCCCAATAACAATTGCTGCTCTTTGTGCAGATATACTATCAAGAACCTTAGAAAGATGTTCTGTAAAAGTAGAAATATTAGGTTTTACCACAAAAAATTGGAAAGGTGGAAAAAGCAGAGAAGAATGGAATAAAAATAATAAGCCAAAAAATCCTGGCCGTCTAAACGACCTTCTTAATATTGTGTACAAGTCAGGTGATACACATTGGAGACAATCTAAAAAAAATCTAGGCCTTATGCTTAAAGAAGGTATACTAAAAGAAAATATTGATGGTGAAGCAATATTATGGGCACTCAATAGATTAATAAAAAGAAAAGAAGAAAGAAAAATATTGATGGTTATTTCTGATGGTGCTCCAGTTGATGATTCAACTCTTTCAGTTAATTCTGGAGATTTTCTAGAAAAACATCTTAAAAAAACTGTAAAATTTATTGAAAACAAAACTGATATAGAAATTTTAGCTATTGGAATAGGCCACGATGTTTCTAGATATTACAATAAAGCAATAAAAATTACTGATGTACAAGAACTAGGTGATGTAATGATTGAGCAGTTGAGTGGTTTATTTGAAAATAAAAATAAACTTCATTAAATTATTTTTAAATCCTTATTTTTCCATTTGATTAATACTTCTGCTCCACCTTTATTTTCTGAATTTCGAAAATTTATATTAGCATAATTTTTTTCCAAAAGAGTTTTTCCTATAAAAGTTCCTAAACCCAATCCATATTTTGATATATTTTTCTGATCAGCAGTTCTTATATATGGTTCGCCAAGTATATGTTTTTCAATTAGATCTTTAGGAAATCCTGGTCCATCATCTTTAATTAATATTTCTGTATCCGTGCTATTGCTTTTTAAAAAAATTTCTATTTTATTTTTACTAAACTTATTTGCATTACCAACAAAATTTCTCAGACCATAAATTATCTCTGCTGATTTTGAAGTTTTTAAAGGATTTTTATAATTCTCTATATTAAATATAAATTTTTTACTACTTATTTCCTCATAAGATCTAATTATTTCATTCAAATAATCATAAAGATTTAAATTTGACTCTAAAAATCCATCATTAATTTTTGGATTAATCGATAACTTTTTTAAAATTTCACGACATCTATTACTTTGACTCAACAATAGATCCAAATCTTTTTTGATTTTTACATTATTTTCAAATTCCTTTTTAAGTTCTTTTGCAGTTAATAAAATTGTTGATAGAGGTGTGCCGAGCGAATGTGCTGCTGCTGCTGACTGGGCTCCTAAAGAAATTAGTTCATTTTCTTTAGCCACTAATTCTTGAAGTTTATCGTAAGCTGTTTGTCTTATTCTACCTTCTTCACCAAATTTTACTCCAAAATATACTAAAAATAGTAAGCCTATAATAATAGATATGGGAATAGCAAATAAGTAATAGTCGGGTGCATGGAAATGCAATTCGCGTGGATGTGGTAGTTCAATATAATAAAAAGTAAGTACGGTTAATATTAAAATTATTAGAGAAACTAATGCAATAGAACTATTTAAATTTAAATATTGAGAAGAAAATACTGCTGGGACTATAATTAAAAATATAAATGGATTTGTAATACCGCCAGTTAAATAAAGTAAAATACCCAACTGCATTATGTCAAAACTTAAATAAATTGTCGACAGCGAATTATTTAATTGATTATTTTTAACTTTAAATTGCAGGTATAAATTCGATAAAATACTTAAAAATATTATAGAAACACAAATAAAATAATTAAATTTAAAATTTAGTAAAAATTGAACAATAATAACTGCTAATAATTGACCAATAATTGCAATCCATCTTAAATTTACATAAGTTGATTTGTTTAAATAAAAGTTTTTTGAAGTTTTAGCAAACTCCATTATTAAATATCAAGATTTGAAACATTAATAGCATTTTCTACTATAAAGTCTTTTCTTAAGGCAACATCATTTCCCATCAACGTATGAATTAATTTATGGTCTTTTTTAATATCTTTTGAGTATTGCACTTTTAATAAATTTCTAGTTTCAGGATTTAATGTTGTACTCCACAACTCTTCAGGATTCATTTCTCCTAATCCTTTAAATCTTTGCATGCTAATTTTTGATTTTTCTTCTTGTAATTTTTTTTCAAATTCTTTTGAGCCTTTTTTTATTTTTCTTAATTCTTTTGAATTCTTTAAAATATAGCTTTCTAATTCTTTTTCATCTTTAATATAAATTCCTTTTGATCCTTTATTAATTTTAAATAATGGAGGCTGTGCAAGATAAATATTGCCATTCTCAATTAATTTATTAAATGGTTTGTTATTAAAAAAAGTTAAAAGCAAAGCTCTAATATGAGAACCATCTACATCAGCATCTGTCATAATAATTATTTTTCCATATCTTAAATCTTTAATATCTATATCCTCATTTTTTGGATCAAGTCCAAGCGCATTAATTAAGGTAACTATTTCATTTGAAGAAATTAATTTTGCTAAAGTTTTTGTTCTTAATTCATTTCCATTGCCATTTTTTTTTATGCCATTTTGATTTGTATAAGTATTGAGAATTTTTCCTCTTAATGGAAGAACTGCTTGGTATTCTCTATTTCTTCCCTGTTTTGCAGACCCGCCGGCTGAATCTCCCTCTACAATAAATAATTCTGTGCCTTCTTGTTTAGAATTCTGACAGTCTGCCAGTTTTCCTGGCAGTCCTGTTAGTTCCAAAGCTCCTTTTCTTCTAACATTCTCTCTTGCTTTTCTTGCAACATCCCTAGCTAAGGCTGCTTGAACAATTTTTGATAAAATAATTTTTGCTATAGAAGGGTTTTGATCAAACCAAACAGATAATTTTTCGTTAACAACATTTTCAATAATATTTCTGACTTCAGAAGAAACGAGTTTATCTTTTGTTTGAGAAGAAAATTTTGGGTCAGGTATCTTTATGGATAAAACGCAGGTTAACCCTTCTTTTACATCATCTCCCGAAATTGAAACTTTATTTTTTTTTAATAAATTTTGTTCTGTTGCATATTTATTTATAACTCTTGTTAGAGCGCTTCTAAATCCTAATAAGTGTGTCCCTCCGTCTTTTTGGTATATATTATTTGTATAAGGATAAACATCTTCTCCATATCCTGCATTCCATTTTAAAGAGCATTCTATTTCTACACTTTCTTTTTTTCCTTCTATAAATAAAGGTTTTTTAAATAAATCATTGTTGTTTTTATTTTTTAATTTTTCTCTATCTTTGTCTAAGAATTCAACAAACTCTAATATTCCCCCATCAAATTTAAAATCTGCTTTTTTTGTTTTTTTAAGCGTTAGATCATTTATAGAAATTTTTATGCCTTTGTTTAAGAATGCAAGTTCTCTCATTCTTTTTTGAATTATAGCAAAACTAAATTTAGTTGAAGAAAATATTTCTTTAGAAGGTAAAAATTTAATTTCTGTTCCAGTATTATTTGACTTTCCAAGTAACTTCAGTGGTTTTATTGCTTCTCCATTTTTAAACTCCATAAAATATTTTTTTCCATCTCTTTCTATTAATAATTCTAATTTTTCTGAGAGTGCGTTAACTACTGAAACACCAACTCCGTGCAAGCCACCCGAAACTTTATATGAATCATGGTCAAATTTTCCACCTGCATGTAATTGTGTCATTATTACTTCTGCTGCAGATTTTTTTTCAGTTTTATGAATATCTACCGGTATACCTCTTCCATCATCTTTTACAGTAATGCTTCCATTAGAATTAATATTTACGTTTATATTTTTGCAATATCCAGCAAGAGCTTCATCTATAGAGTTGTCAACAACTTCATAAACCATATGGTGTAAGCCAGTACCATCATCGGTATCTCCAATATACATGCCTGGCCTCTTACGAACTGCCTCAAGGCCTTTAAGAACTTTTATCGAGTCCGCTTGATAATTTAATTTTTTTTTCATTTTTTATTTTTTTGGAAAAAAAAAATATAACATTTTTTTACCAATAATAAAAATGAACATTAAATTATTAATCAAATTAATGTTGATAATTAATAATAATAAACTGAAAAATTTTTTTTTTTTCAAAATCTAAATTTTTACAAGAAATTAACTTTTTTATGGCGGAGAGAGTGGGATTCGAACCCACGGTACCTTTGAAGGTACACACACTTTCCAAGCGTGCGCCTTAAACCACTCGGCCATCTCTCCTTATTTTATAAATTTTGACCTAAACTTATAATATGCATATAGCTTTGAAAATATACTTATAGAATCTGAAATTTTTAATATTAAAAATTTAATAAAAAACTTAATTATATAATTTGGAATTTTTTTTTTAAATGAACTAATTAATTTTTCATGTTTATTTACTTTAAAAAAATAATAAAATTTATCAAAAGTATAATTATATTCTCTTATAAATATTTTTAAAAATTTATTTCTAACCTTAATAACACCATGTTGATGTATACATTTGGCATCAAAGACTTGGACAATTGATTGATTAAAATTTTTTACCCTTCTACATAAATCATCATCTGAAAAAAATAAAAAAAAATTTTCATCAAATAGTAAATCCTTTTTAATTACATCTTCTGTTTCAAATAACATGCAAGCTCCCAATGTGCTTTCCACACAAGTGTCTCCTTCAATTTTTAAAATAATATTTTTTTCTCCATTCTCAGGCAATAGACCTCCTGCATAACTTAAATTTCTAAATTCATCGTATGAAGTGGGTGAAACTATCAAGACATTTTTATATTCTAAAAATTTTAATAAGAGTTTGTTTATGTCTTCTTCTAAAATTAAACAATCTGGACCAAGCACTAAAGTGAATTTTGTTTTGCTTAACTTTATTCCTTGGTTGTATCCTGCTGAAAAACCATTATTTTTTTTATTTAAAATATATCTTTCAATTGAAAACTTAGAAGTAATTTTGTTTTTTAATTCTTGATTTGCATCATTATCGATTATAATTATTTTTAAATTGCTAATCTGAGCAAGTGTTTTAACTATTAAATCTTCGGACTCTTTGTAAAGCACAATTACAACAGTAATTTCTTTATTAAGATTTAGATTTTTCATTTATTATATTATACATAAAAGATTGATAATTTATTTATTAATTTATGAAAAAAATACTAATAACTGGATCAAGTGGTTTTATTGGATCAAATATATTAACTGATTTAATAGATAATAATATTATTTATCTTACTAATAGAAAAAAAAATTATCGTACTGATAATAAAAAAATAAAAATAATTAATTTTAAAAATCATAAAGAATTAAATAATAAATTAAAAAATATTGAAGTTAATACAGTCATTCATTGTGCAACACATTATGTTAAAAAACATAAATGTGAAGATATACCAAAGATGGTTTTAGCTAATATCGAATTTGGAAATGTATTATTAGAAAATTTAAAATCAATGAAAGTCAAAAAATTTATAAATTTTTCTACTGTCTGGCAAAATTACGACGGAACTAAAAACTCCCCATATAATCTTTATTCGGCATCAAAAAATGCATTTGAAAAAATTATAGATTTTTACAAAAAAAATCATAAAGAAATTAAATTTTACAATATTTTTGTATCAGATACATACGGCAAAAATGATAAAAGAAATAAGTTGGTAAATTTTTTAAACAAAAATTATTTTAAAAATAAATCTATAAAAATTATATCTAAAAATCTTTATATTAATTTACTCAATGTAAAAGATATTGCTGCTGCAATTAATATTATTCTATATAAAAAAATTGAATCCGGAAGCTATAATCTTACAAATAATAATAATTTTAAAATACTAAATATATTAAATAAAATCAAAAAAAACAAAAAAACAAAATTAAAAATTAAATGGTTGTCTAAAAAAAAAATTAATGAAAAAATTTATAAATTTAAAAAATTGCCTAATTGGAAGCCTAAATTTAGTAGTTTTAATAAACTTATAGAATTTATATTAAGACAATCTTAATGTTGTATTTAAAAATAAAATATATAATTAGTTTAAATGCATAAAATATATTATGGCCGTGCTGTATATAACAGTAATGAAATTAAAGCTGTTTTAAGAGTTTTAAAAAAAAATAGTTTATCTTTAATTGATGGACCAAATGTAAAAATATTAGAAAAAAAAATTGCAAAAATATTTGGAAAAAAATTTGGATTGATGGTTAATTCTGGATCTTCTGCAAACTTGTTAGCTTTAAGTTCTTTTAAATTTAAAAAAGGTAGTGAGGTTATTACTCCTACACTTACATTTTCAACTACTGTTGCTCCTATATATCAGCTGGGTTTAAAACCACATTTTATTGGAGTATTAGAAAATAAATTTATTGCAGACACAGAGCAAATTGAAAAATGTATAAATAAAAAAACAGTAGCAATAATGATTCCAAATTTACTTGGAAATATTCCTGACTGGAAAAAAATTAGTAAAATCGCAAAAAAATATAAATTAAAGGTTATAGAAGATTCTGCTGACACGATTGGATATACAATAAACAAAAAAATTAATGGAAAATTTTCAGATATTGTAACAAATAGTTTTTATGCATCACATATCATCAATGGAGCTGGATCTGGAGGGATAGTCTGTTTTAATGATTATAAACTATACCAAAAAGCTAAATTGTTAAGGGGTTGGGGTAGATCTTCTGCAACATTTAACGAGTCAGAAAAAATTGAGGATAGATTTAACATAAAAATAGCAGGTATCCAGTATGATAAGAAATATATATTTTCTGAACTTGGATATAACTTTCTTCCTTCTGAAATTTCAGCCGCATTTGCTATCGAACAACTAAAAAAACTTAAAAAAAATATACTTATTAGAGAAAGAAATTTTAATTATTTAAAGAAATTTTTTAGAAATTATTCTAAATATTTTAAATTGCCAGAAGTATATAAAAAAACAATTACTCCATGGCTTGCATTTCCATTGGTTATAAAGTCAAATAAAAAGTTTAATAGAAAAGAAATGCAAATTTTCTTCGAAAAAAATAATATTCAAACAAGAACAATCTTTACAGGAAATATTTTAAAACAACCAATCTTAAAAAATTTAAAATTTAGATCTCACAAAAAATCAGATATTATTGCAAATGATGTAATGAAAAATGGTATTTTACTTGGTTGTCATCAGGGTCTAAATATAAAAGAACTAAATTATATTTGCAATACATTTAAAAAATTTGCAAAGCTAAATAAAATATAATTTAAAAGATGAAAATAAATAAATTAAGTATTTAATAATTTTATGCAAAAAATATTTGATTGTATTACTTTTTTTAGAGAAAATTTTATTACAAATATTAGATTTGAAATTTTAGATAATGTAGTTGATTACTTCGTGGTATGTGAGTCAATGTACGATCATAATGGTAATAAAAAAGAATTAAATTTTAAACTGAAAAATAATAAATTTAAAAGCAAATTAATTTATTTAGTTTTAAAAAAACCATTTGTTTCATCAAATAACTTATGGAAAAGACAAGCAGAACAACGTGAATATATATTTAAAGGACTAGAATTAGCAGAACTTGAAGATTATATAATGTTTTCTGATCCTGATGAGATACCCAATCCAGAGATAATAAAAAAATTTGAATTAAATAAAAATTATGGAATTTTTCTACAAAAAATGTTTTGTTATAAATTTAATATATTTAATAAATTTGAAAGCCCTTGGGAGGGAACGAGAGTTTGTAAAATGAAAAATCTAAAATCAATAGATTATATGAGACAAAAAATTTTATCAAAAAATATGTTAACACCATTTTGGAAAATATTTAAAAATAAAAGTATTGAATTAATTGAAAATGGAGGATGGCATTTTAATTCATTGCTTACTCCAGAAGAAATTTCTATAAAACTTAAAACTTTTGCACATAAGGAATTTGCATCTTCTGAATATTCTGATGTAAATGTTATAAAAGAAAATATTTTAAACTTAAAAGATTTATTTAAAAGAAATCATAATTACAACAAAGTAGAGCTGGATAATTCATTCCCAGATTATATTATAAAAAATAAATCTTATTTAAAAAATTGGATTCTGTAGAAGATATTATATTTTTAAAGAATTTAAAATATTTTCTAGTTGGGATACTTCAATTTTCATATCACCTAAAGTAGAGTTTGTGCTTCCAATTTTTTCTAACTTAATTCTATTATAATTAAATTTTAAGACTTTAGATATTTTTTCACATTTTATACTTGAATGACTAGTTGGTATTAATTCAAAAAGATGTAATCCTGGATTTGAAAATATAATATTGGAAAAAGCTGCTCCATGCGGACCAATAATTATTTTTGCATTTTTGAATAAATAAATTTGTTCAAAAAAATCTAATTTACTAACTTGATAACTTTTAAATCCTTTTTTTGATAAAAAATCAATAATTTCTTTATTATTAATTAACTTACAATGATTATAATTTGAGTCTGACCTGTCAATAAAGATTTTCTCATTTGCTTTAAATTCTTTTGAATAATTTAAAAATTTTTCTCTTAAAAAATAAATTATCCATTCAGGTAAATTATTAATTTCATCCTGGACAAAACCTTGTTTGTACCATGGGTGATCTAAAGCTATTATTCGATCTGCTTTTATATGTCTATATTTTTGACTATCTATTAGTTTTTTTTCAGAAATACCAAAAACAGAAATTATTTTTTTTTGCCATTCAGCACTTCCGGGCAAGTAAAAATAATCTATTTTATTTAAAGGTATTTTTTCTTCACATAATTTTAATTTTGCTACTATGTCAAATAGAAAATGGAAAAAATTATTTCCACTAGCTCCTTGCACTAAAGAAAGAATGCTACCATTAAAGTTTTTAATTATTCTTGGTGTGCCAGTTGTCAAAACTTTATTAAACTTTGAATTTTTAAGCTCTCCAGAAATTTGTTGGTAAGAAATATCTGGTAAAATTATATTTTCTTTTATTATTGCAACATGTTCAACAAGATCAGTATAAACTCTACTATTTGAAATTTCATAAACACTGTTTTTAACCTTAAACTCTTGATTTTTTAATTTAATTTTCTCTACTTCTTTTTTTATAAAATCAATATTTTTATTTGGTTCATATTGCTTAATTTTGCCATAAATGAGATTAAATAAAATTTGAAAAAATTTCTTGAAGCAATTTTGAAAAAATTTTTTAATTTTCATATTTTTAATGTACAGTCAAATAAAGTTTATTTTTATACTTTATGAAAAAAATTATCAAATGGGGTTTTATTGGGCTGGGAAATGCCTCACTAAACCTTGCAAATGAATTTAAAAATATAGAAAACGCTTCACTTGCTGCTATTTCAAGTAAGACTGATAAAAAAAGACAATTTTTCAAAGATAATTTTGAAATCAGTGAAAAATATATCTATTCAGAATATGAAAAAATTATCAATAATACAGATATAGATATTATATACATAGCCTTACCAAACTCTATGCATAAAGAATATTGTATAAAAGCTTTGTCCCAAAAAAAAAATATATTAGTAGAAAAACCAATCACGACATCCTTAAAAAATTTTCAAGATATCAAAACATCAATTAAAGATAATAACCTAATTTTAGAAGAAGGTATTGCTTATAAATTTCATCCTTTTTATAAGACAATATTAAATTTAATTAAAGATATAAATAAATCAAAAATTATTTCTATCAAATGCTCATTTGGTAATGACGCCATAGGAGGAAAAAAATTATTTGGAATAAGATTAAAAAAAATAAATAAAGATAAAAGACTTTTTAATAAATATTTAGAAGGCGGAGCAATATTGGATGGGGGAATATATCCAATTTCCATTATTACTGATATTATTTATTTAATTTACAGCAATTTAGATTTGGAACCAAAAATTATTAGCTGTAAAAAAAATAAAATTTCAAATGGTATTGATATAAACTCTGAGTTAATTTTAAATTTAAACGATATAAATATTGAAGTTAAAACTTCTTTAACTAAAAAATTACAAAATAATTTAGAAATAGTAACCAGTGATGAAAAAGTCATATTTGAAAATATTTTCAATATAAATAAAGATACGTTTATAGTTTATAAAAAAAATAGTATAGAGAAAAAAATTAAATGTAATGACAACAAAACATCATATTTTTATGAAATAAAATCATTATCTGATATGATAAATAATATTCATGAGTGGAAAAAAATTAGAAATGAGTCAATTTTAAAAAAAAATTATAGTTTAAAGTTATTATCAAGTTGGCTTGAAAATTAATTATTTAATCTGCTAATTAATTGAAAAAGATACAATTCTATTTCCAAATTCTACTAAATCTGGATATCCTTGCATGAGGCTTTTACCTCCAGTTGCATGCACAATTATGAATTGCTTACCGTCAATTAAATAAGTAGTAGGCGGAGCAGATCCAATAAATGGTAATTCATAAGAATAGAGTTTTTTACCGTTTTTAGAATCAAATATATAAAAATTTTTATCCAAGGTACCAGTGGCTAGAATTATATTTCCTTCTGTTCCAGTAACTCCTCCAAAATTTTCTGTACCTGTAATTTCAATACCTTTTTGACTTAATTCTTTGTATTCACCGAAAGGAATTTGCCATAGTTTTTTCCCTGTTGTTAAATTTATTGCAGTAATTGAGCCCCATGGTGGTTTTGATATTGGATATCCAGAATCACTCAAAGCTCTTTTAAAAATGCTAGCGTATAAAGGAGCTGAGTTATCAGAATCGTTTATTTGTTCTAAACTAGTTTCCCAGGGTATATTGCTACTCGTAACATACATTGTTTGATTTAAGTGATCTACTGATGCTCCCATCCATTCTGCTCCACCATTAAAATTATATTGTAAATTTTTTTTATTTAGCTCATATGTTTCATAAAATCCAAACTTGTGATTTTTATATTTTTCTTTTATAATCTTTAGTTCTTTCGAGTCGTATGACCAAAAATCATCTTTAGAAAAAATATTTTTGCCAAATGGTTCTGGGATTTCTAAATCTGGTTGATAAGCACTTGTTTTTTCTCCTCTGACTTTAGATACAGGTGCTTTACGATATCTGAATTTAAATATTGGCTCTCCAGTCAACCTGTCTAAAATTAGAGTATTTGCTCTTTTAGTAGGAGTCAAAACAACATCAATACTTTTTCCATCTTTCATTATAGATGTTAATATTGGTGGGGCTGGTAAATCAGAATTCCAGATATCATGTGAAGTTTCTTGAAAAGACCAAAGGATTTTTTTTTTATTTATATCTATAGCAATTAAACTATTTGATCTTAAGTTTTTTCCAGGCCTTAGTGTACCATCAAAATAATTGTGAGGATTGCCTGTTGTTATATATAATATTTCTCTTTCTTCATCAAAAGATATACCTCCCCAGGGATTGTATCCACTATTATTAAATTTTTTTCCACCTACTCGTTTATTATTATTTTTTTTATACTTTAATTTCCAATCTACCTTTCCTGTAACTAAATTGTATACCTCAATCGAATGATCCCAAGTGGCTATAATAATTTTATTATTATTGATCACTGGTGTTATAACATTTAAACCAGTTCTTACTTGGCCATCTCTGCCAAATGATTTAATTAGATTTCCTGTTCTTGCATCTAAACAGATTAATCTTTCTCTATTTGAAAAATATAACCTAGGTTCTTTTAAATTATTACCTTTCCAGTATACCAAACCTCTTCTAGCTACAAAATAACCAAATTTTTTTGATTTCCATACTAATTCACCTGTTCTTCCATTAATTGCACCAATATAGCCACCTGCTATAGGTGTATATATTATACCATCAATTACAATTGGATTGGCCTGAATATCGTCTGCATAATCTTCACTTACAAAAGTCCATGCAACACTAACTTTTGAAGCATTTTTATTATTTATTTGCTTCAATGAAGAAAATCTATTTGAAGTATTATTTCCATGACTTCTTTCCCAATTTTTACCAGTATTTTGGTTTTTTTTTAAATTGGTTGTAAATTTTTTTGATGGATTAAAAAATTTATACTCTGGTAATTTCTTTCTTTCTAATTCATTTTCTTTTAGCCAATGTTGATAATGAAGTTCTGAATTTTTATAAAGATATTTTTCATATTTCTCGTTAAAAAAAATATGTAATTTCTTAAAGAAAATATTATTTAAATTAGAATAGTTGTAGGTTATTTTACTTTGGTTAATATAAGCAAAATCTATTTTTTTATAATCTTTCCAAATCCATAAAAAAAAAAATCCTATTAAAATAAAAATAATTTTTTTATACATGATTTATATGATTAAAATTTATTCTTTGTTTATTTTTAATACTCCAATAAATGCTTCTTGTGGTATTTCTACACTTCCAAATTGTTTTGATCTAGCTTTACCTTTTTTTTGTTTATCTAATAATTTTCTTTTTCTATCTCTTGCACCACCTCCGTGTATTTTGGTTAAAACATCCTTTTTAAATCCTTTTATTGTCTCTCTGGCAATGATTTTTCCTCCTATTGCTGCTTGAACAGGTATCATAAAGTTATGTCTTGGAATTAAATCTTTAAGCTTTTCACAAACTTCTCTTCCTATAGATTGGGCAAAATTTTTATGAACCATCATAGAAAGTGCATCTACGGGTTCAGTATTTACCAATATTCCTAGTTTTACCAAATCTCCTTCTCTATGTTCTATAATTTCATAGTCAAAACTAGCATACCCACTAGTCATCGATTTTAGTCTATCGTTAAAATCAAAAACAACTTCATTTAATGGTAATTCATAATTTAATACTGCTCTATTTCCTGAGTAAGATAGATTCGTTTGTATGCCTCTTTTATCTTGGCATAATTTTATTATGGAGCCTAAGTACTGATCTGGAGTTATAATAGTAGCTTTAATCCATGGTTCTTCTATAAATTTTATATGTGTTTGATCTGGTAAACTTGATGGGTTTTGTAACTCAATAATATTTCCATTATTTAAATGAACTCTATAAACAACTCCAGGAGTAGTAGTAAGCAAATTTATATCAAATTCTCTTTCGAGTCTTTCTGTAATAATTTCTAAATGTAACAATCCTAAAAAACCACATCTAAACCCCAAGCCAAGAGCTGAGGATGATTCGGCTTCATAGGAAAAACTTGAGTCATTTAATTTAAGTTTGGCTAGCCCATCTTTCAACTTTTGATATTCCGAACTGTCTACTGGAAATAATCCACAAAAAACGACTGGTTTGCTTGGCTTAAAACCGGGCAGAGCTTCTTTTATTGGTTTATTTGAATCACAAATTGTATCTCCAACCTTAGTTTCTGATAAATTCTTTATTCCTGTAATTATAAATCCTATTTCACCTGATTTAAGCTCATTTATATCTTTTGGTTTTGGAGTAAATATTCCTACTTTCTCAACTAAATATTCCTCATTATTTGACATCATTTTTATTTTCATGTTTTTGGATATTTGGCCATCAATTACTCTAACTAATATTACTACTCCTAAATATGAATCATACCAGCTATCAACCAATAAACATTTTAAATCACTTTTAATAGAGCCTTTGGGTGGAGGTAATTTTTTAATTATTTCTTCTAAGATTTCTACGATTCCTTCTCCAGTTTTTCCAGAGCATGCAACCGCATTACTTGTGTCAACCCCTATTACATCTTCAATTTGTTTTTTTGTTCTTTCAATATCTGAAGCTGGTAAATCTATTTTGTTTAATACGGGTATAATTTCATGATTAATTTCTAATGCTTGATATACATTTGCTAATGTCTGAGCTTCAACCCCTTGTGTACTATCAACAATTAAAATAGATCCTTCACATGCATATAATGATCTGCTGACCTCATAACTAAAATCAACATGACCTGGAGTATCAATAATATTTAAAATATAGTTTTTTCCATCTTTTGATTTATAGTTTAGTTTAACAGTCTGTGCTTTAATTGTAATTCCTCTTTCTCTCTCTATATCCATAGAGTCTAGCACTTGTGCTTTCATTTCTCTTTCAGTTAGTCCGCCACACTTATGAATTATTCTATCAGCAATAGTAGATTTACCATGATCAATATGGGCAATAATTGCAAAATTTCTAATATTGTCAATTTCGCTCATTAAGATCTTAGTTTAGCACTAGCTTTATCTTCAACGTTAGAAATTATTTTCTGAGAAACTTCATTCAAATCTATTTCATTTAATGTCTTGAAGTCCGACTGAATAGTTACTTTTAAAGCTATTGATTTTTTGTCTGTTGGAATGTTTTTTCCTTCATATACATCAAATATTTTAACATTTTTAATTAATGATTTGTCAACATTTGAAATGATCTCTATTAATTCTTGTGCTTGAAAGTTTTTTTGAACTACAAAAGCAAAATCTCTTTCTGATTTTTGATAATCTGAAAAAGTTATTGTTGGTTTATCTTTTTTGTTTTGACTCTTATATTTAACTAAATTTTCTAAGAAAATCTCAAATCCATAAGTATTATCAATTATTTTTGGATGAATTTGACCAAAATAAGCTAACAATTTGTTATTATTTTTTGTTATTATTGAACCAGATCTTCCTGGATGATAGTAGCTTGGTGTCTTAGTGTTTATTTTAGTCTCGTTTTTACCTATGCCTAATTCAACTAAAGTTTTTACAACATCTTTTTTTATATCATAGATATTTAATAAATTTTCTTTTCTAATTCCACAAATAATTGTTATTTGTTGGCCAGGTTTTTTTCCAATAAATGAAGGTCCAATTTCAAAAAGAGATTGATTTTCAAAACCTCGATCAAGATTTTTTTTTAAAAATAGAATTAAATTTGGATAAAGAGAACTTCTTAAAACATTTAAATCTGAACTTATTGGGTTAATAATTTTTACTTCTTCTTTATTTTCTCTAAAACTATTGTTATTTTTTTCATCTGTAAATGACCAGGTTATTGTCTCTAAATATCCTTTGGTAGCGACAGATCTTTGGGCCAAGTGAAAATGTCTTTGAAAAAAGTCTAAAGTTGGTTTTAATCTTTTTTTTTCAGGTTCAACTGATTGGATTTTGTCAAAACCTTTGATTCTTATTATCTCTTCAACTAAATCAATTTGACCATATACATCAGGTCTCCAAGTCGGAATTTCTACTTTAAGAATTTTTCTCTTTTTTTTAATTTTAAATCCTAAATCTTCTAAAATTTTAATTATTTCGTTAGTTTTTATTTTTATTCCAATTGTTTTTGATGCAAGACTTGGATCAAATAATATTTTGTTAATCTTTATTTTTTTTGTAGATTGAATATCTAATTTTGATACTTCACCTCCGCAAATTTTAACTATCATTTCGGAAGCTCTTTCTAGTCCGATCTGAATAGAATTTGGATCAATGCCTCTTTCAAATCTAAATTTTGCATCACTATTTAGTTGTAATTTTTTTGCAGTTTTTCTAGTAATTTCTGGATCGAAATATGCCGATTCAAGCAAAATATTTTTTGTATTTAGCTCTGTTCCAGACCTTGTTCCACCTATTACTCCTCCTAATCCTAAAACTCCTTCATGGTCTGAGATAACACACATATTGTCGTCTAAATTATATTCTTTATTGTCTAAAGCTTTAAAACTTTCTCCTTTTTTAGAATTTCTTACAATTATTCCTTTTTTTATTTTATCTACATCATAAGCATGAAGCGGTCTATTTAAGTCAAACATAACGTAATTAGTTATATCAACCACCGCAGAAATTGGTCTTAGTCCTAATGAAAGAATTCTTTTTTTTAACCAATCTGGACTTTCTTTATTTTTTATATTTTTTATAAGACAGCTCCCAAATATAGAACAAGCTTGGTTTTTGCTTTTTTCTATCTTTACTTTCAAAGTGTGTTTTCCAAATTTTTTTATTTTAATATTTTTATTATCAATTAATTTTCCATATCCACTTGCAGAAAGATCCCTTGCTATACCTCTAATTCCTAAACAGTCCGGTCTGTTTGGAGTTATTGATAATTCTATTATATTTTCTAAACTGTTTTTGAAATAACTTTTCCCTATTTTTGTTTTATAGTTTTGATTTAGTTCAACAATCCCCTCGCTTTCATCTGATAAATTAAGTTCTGATTCAGAACAAAGCATTCCGTAAGATGTTTCTCCTCTTATTTTTGAAACTTCTAATTTCATATTATTTTTAGGAATTGTTGAGCCTGGTGGTGCATAAATGGTTAGTAGTTCATCTTTTGCATTAGGCCCACCACAAACAACTTTTACTAATTCTTTTTGTCCAATATCAACATGACATAGTTTTAATCTATCTGCATTTGGGTGTTTTTTTGCTTTGATAATTTTTGCAATAACAAAATCACTCAATTCATTTTTTAATGATTCAACATGTTCAACTTCCAAACCTGTGTTATTCAATTTTTCAATTATTTGTGCCTCAGTTTTGTTTGTTTTTAAGTGATCCTTCAGCCAATCTATTGTAAATTTCATTTGCTAAGACCTCTATAGTTTGTCGGAACATCAAGTGGATCGAAACCATAGTAATTTAACCACCTGTAATCACACTCAAAGAAGGATCTTAAATCATTGATTCCATATTTTAACATGGCTAACCTATCTATACCTATGCCAAATGCAAAACCTTGATATTTATTTGAATCAATTTTTGAATTTTTTAATACATTTGGGTGAACCATTCCGCAGCCAAGTATTTCTAGCCATTTGTCTCCTTCACCAATTACAATTTTATTATTTTCAATTCTGTACCCAATATCAACTTCTGCAGAGGGTTCTGTAAATGGAAAATGACTTGGACGAAATCTCATTTTAATTTTATCAACTTCAAAAAACTCTTTCACAAAATAATTTAAACAACCTTTTAAATGACCCATGGTTATATTTTTATCAATATGAAGGCCTTCTAGTTGATGAAACATAGGAGTATGCGTTTGATCGCTATCACTTCTATATGTTCTTCCTGGTGCAATAATTTTAAAAGGTGGTTTTCCTTTTAACATTGTTCTTACTTGAACTGGAGAAGTGTGAGTTCTCAATAGTGTTTTCATATTTTCCTCAATGTAAAAAGTATCATGCATATCTTTTGCGGGATGGTTTTCAGGTGTATTTAGTGCTGTAAAATTATAATATTCGGTCTCGATATCAGGTCCTTCTTCAACGCTAAAACCGATTTCAGAAAATATAGATGAAATTTCATCAATTACTTGGGATACTGGATGTATTTTACCAATTTTAAAATCTTTTTCTGGCAGAGTTACATCATCTATTTCTCTTTCAACTTGCTTGTTTATTTCAGAGTCTAATAACTTAGCGGCTGCCTCATTAATTAATTTTGTTAATTCTTGTTTTATATTATTTATTTCTGAGGAAACCTTTTTTCTATCTTCTTGAGGCAGAGAACCAATTTTCTTAAATTCTAAGTTTATCAAACCATTTTTACCAAAAATTTCAGCTCTAATAGTTTCAACTTCTTGTGAACTTTTAGCTTTAATTAGTTTGTCTTTAAATTTTTCAAAATCAGACATTTTTACAGATTATTTCTTAACAGAATAAAAACAATAGTGAAGATTAGTTAAGAGCTGCTTGGGCTTTTTTAACTATGGTTTTAAATGCCTCTGGATTATCATATGCTATTTCTGCTAGAATTTTTCGATCTATTTTTATTCCAGATTTACTCAGTCCATTAATAAATTTCGAATAAGTTAACCCTTCGGCTCTCACTCCGGCATTAATTCTTTGTATCCACAATGATTTAAAATCTCTTTTTTTATTTCTTCTGTCTCTATAAGCGTATTGCATGGCTTTTTCCATTGCCTGCCTCGCAACTCTAATAGTATTTTTTCTTCTCCCCCATTGGCCTTTGACCGCCTTAAGAACTTTTTTATGTTTTGCGTGACTTGTTACACCTCTTTTAACTCTTGCCATTCTAACCTCTTAAACTGTAAGGCATATAAGATTTAACAATTTTACCATCTTGTTTAGACATAATTGTTGTGCCTCTTTGTTTTCTAATTTGTGAATTAGATCTTTTTATCATGCCATGTCTTTTGTTGGCTTGGGGCATTACTACTTTGCCTCTTGCTGTTATTTTAAATCTTTTTTTTGCTGAGCTTTTAGTTTTAAGTTTTGGCATAATTGTCAGGACTTATACAAATATTAATATTATTTTACAACATCAATTATTGCTTATAAAGGCTGAATTACCATAATCATTTGCTTGCCATCAAATTTTGGCTCAAGTTCTACTCTTCCCATTTCTTTCATATCTTGCTTTATTTTATCCATAAGTTCATTTCCAAGATGTGAGTGCTGCAATTCCCTCCCCTTAAATTTTATTGTAAATTTTACTTTATCTCCTTTGGATAAAAATTTTTGAGCATTTTTAATCTTAAAAGTATAGTCATGAACTTCCGTTACTGGTCTTAATTTTATTTCTTTTAGTTCAATTTTTTTTTGTTTTTTCTTTGCTTTATTTGCTTTTTTTTGAGCGTCATATTTATACTTGCCCATATCCATTATTTTACATACTGGTGGTTTTGTATTTGGCGCAATTTCGATTAAATCCAAACCTTCTTCTTTAGCTTTTCTTATAGCTTCTGTTGTATTCAAAATTCCTAAATTATCTCCATCACTTGATATTACCTGAACATCTGGAGATGTAATCCTATTATTTGATCTAGGACCCCTATCTTTAGTTCTTCTTTGAAAATAATTTTGTTTGAAGACTACCACTTATTTTGAATATACTTTATTTAAAGCAGAATGTTTTTTTATAAATAAATCTAAATCCATATTTTCTTGTTTATTAGAATCCAATCTTCTAATAGTTACTGTATTACTGTCAACTTCTTTTTTTCCACAAATTAACAAAATAGGTATTTTTGATAAGGAATGATCTCGTATTTTATAGTTTAGATTATTATTTTTAAGATCAACCTCTGAACTAATTCCTGCTTTTTTTATTTTTTGATTAACTTCTTTTGCATAGTTATCAAAATCTTCAGATACTGGTATTACCATAGTTTGAAGTGGTGAGATCCAAAAAGGTAGCTTTCCAGAATAATTTTCGATCAATATGCCTATAAATCTTTCTAAAGATCCAAATAAAGCTCTGTGCAACATAACAGGTACTTTTTTGGATCCATCTTTGTCAACAAATGATGCACCAAGCCTTCCAGGCAAATTTAAATCTACTTGAAGTGTTCCGCATTGCCAATCTCTTCCAATGGCATCTCTTAATACGAATTCTATCTTGGGTCCATAAAATGCACCTTCCCCTTTGTTGACACTGTATTCAAGTTTAGTGGCTTTAATCGCTCCTAACAAAGCTTTTTCAGATTTATCCCAAACATTATCTTCGCCAACACGTACATCTGGTCTATCTGAATATTTTAAAATTACATTTTCAAAACCTAAATCTTTATAAATTTCTAAAATTAAATTAGTAACGTTCAAACACTCTTCGGTAATTTGATCTTCAGAGCAAAATATATGCGCATCGTCTTGAGTGAAGGCTCTAACTCTTAATAGACCATGCAAGGCTCCTGATGGTTCATACCTATGAACTTTTCCAAACTCAGACATTTTAAGTGGCAAATCCCTATAACTTTTTAATCCCTGATTAAAAACTTGAACGCAACCAGGACAATTCATTGGTTTAATTGCAAATACTTTTTCATCTGGTGTCGTGGAGGTATACATATTTGCACCAAATTTTTCCCAATGACCTGATTTTTCCCACAATGATCGATCCAATATTTCTGGGGTATTTATTTCCTTATAACCTGCATCGTCTTGTTTAGATCTCATGTAGGCAATTAATTTCTGAAATAAATTCCAACCTTTCTCATGCCAAAAAACTGATCCTGGGCTTTCTTCTCTAAAATGAAATAAGTCCATTTCTTTCCCTAATTTTCTGTGATCTCTTTTTTCTGCCTCTTCAATCATATTTAAATAATCGTCTAATTCTTTTTGTGTAGACCAGCTTGTTCCATAAATTCTTTGAAGCATTTCATTTTTAGAGTCACCTCTCCAGTAGGCTCCTGAAACTTTCATAAGTTTAAAATATTTTCCAATTTTTCCAGTAGACATTAAATGAGGGCCTCTACATAAATCATGCCATTTTCCATGAAAGTAAACCGAAACCTCTTCGTCTTTTGGTATATCTTTAATTATTTCAGCCTTATAAATCTCTCCAGCTTTCTTAAAATGCTCGACAGCTTTATCACGCTTCCAAACTTCTCTGTGAGTAGGCTCATCTCTCTCTACAATTTCAAACATTTTTTTTTCAATTTTTCGTAAATCTTCTTCTGTAAATGGTTTTTTTCTTGCAAAGTCATAATAAAATCCATTGTCAATTACTGGCCCAATTGTGACTTGAGTACTGGGAAAAAGTTCCTGTACAGCCATTGCCAAAAGATGTGCCGTATCATGTCTTATTGTTTCTAGTCCTTCTTTATCTTTTGCTGTATAAATTTTAACAGAACAATCTTTATCTATTTCATAATTCAAATCTTTTAAATTTCCATCCACACTAATGACTAAAGCTTGTTTTGAAAGCGATTTACTAATCTTCTCTGCTATTTGCAATCCAGTAACTTTTTTTTCAAAACTAATTTTATTTCCATCTGGTAATTTAATATTAGGCATTTACGATATTAATTTTATATATTCTGAATAGGTAGAAAAACACATTTTTTCAACATTAAATTTCTTTATTACATTTTTTCTACCCTCAATACCCATGGATTTCAACGTTGTTTCATCTAATTCAAATATATGAGCCAATTTATCACTTAATGCATTTGCGTCTCCCGCTTTAAATAAAAAACCAGTTTTATTATCAATTATTGTTTCTTTTGATCCACCAATATCACTTGCAACTATTACTTTTTCCATTGCTTGTGCCTCTACTGCTACTCTTCCAAAAGCTTCTGGTTCTATAGAACAATTTGTAATAATATTTGAAATTTTGTAGGCCAAAGGCATTTTTTCACAATTATCAATAAATAATATATCTTGAATTAATCTATATTGTTCAACAAGTCTTTGAATTTTCTTTTTATATATTTTCCTTCCCTGTTCACTTCCTAAAATAATTGCAAAAAATAATTTGTCAGGATTTTTCTTCTTAAAAATATTTAAAGATTCAATAAACATTTCATGGCCTTTCCAAGAAGTTAGTCTTCCTGGAAAAAGAATAATTTTTTTCTGATAAAAGCTTAAAGTCTTATCTATTTTCCATTCATTCATTAGTTTTGATTCGGCTTCATTTTTTATTTTTGTTGAATCAAAATATTCTAAGTTTATTCCTCTAAATATAGTTAATAGTTTTTGATTCTTATTTAAATAATTAGAATAATTTTCATTAATATGAGAAAAAATAAAATTTGATCCTGCAATGATTAAATCAGATTTTACCATGACCGAATTATAAAATTTCTTGATTGAACTTTTAAAATTATAAGTTCCGTGAAAGGTTGTAACAAATTTTCTTCTAGTAATCTTACAAGCAATTAAACATGCCCATGCAGGAGCACGGCTTCTGGCATGAACAATATTTATTCCAGAAAACAAAATAATAATTGTCAAAATAATTGAGTTTAAAAAAATAAGAATTGGGTTTTTACTTTGAACAGGTAGCCTTATTAATTTTACTTTTTTTTTATCTATAAATTTTAATAAAGGACCACCACTAGTTACTATGTATGATTTAACATTTTGCTCATGCAAATAATGAGCTAAATCATAACATCCAGTTTCAGCTCCTCCATAACCTAATTTTGGAATAACTTGTAAAACTTTTAATTTAGATGACATTTGATAGAATTATATATTAAGAATTTACTCAGATAAACTTTAATGAAGAAATATAAATTTTTAAAAATATCACCATCCAAGAAAATTAGGTATTTGATCAATAAATACAAAAAAAAACCATATGTTGTTTTTCTTCATGGATTTATGTCTGATTTAGAGGGAGATAAGCCAAAAAAAATATTAAATTATTGTAGCAAAAAAAAAATAGGTTTTCTTGCTATGGAATATTCCGGACATGGAAAATCCTCAGGTAAATTTACTCACGGAAATATTAGTAAATGGACAAAAGAAGTAAAAATATTAGTTAAGAAAATTATAAAAAAGAATAAATTTATTCTGGTTGGTTCAAGCATGGGTTCTTGGATATCTTTAAATCAATTTAAATTTTTTCATAATCAGATTTTAGGTTTTTTAGGCATAGGATCTGCGCCTGAATTTTTAGAAAATTTAATGTGGAAAAAATTTAACAATAAAATTAAAAGTGAAATTAAAAAAAAAGGAATTTACTATTTAAAGCATGGAAACTATGAATATCCTATTACATATCAATTAATTAAGGATGGAAGAAAAAATAAAATTTTGAATAAAAAAATTAAAAATAAAATTTATGTTACAATGATTCATGGAAAAAAAGACGAAGTAGTTCCAGTAAATTATTCCAGAAGAGTTCTTAAAGTTTTTAAAAATGCCAATAAAAAATTATTAATTATCAAAAATGGTGACCATAGCCTCTCATCAAAAAGAAATCTAAATAAAATTACAAAAGAATTAAATAATATTATTTCTAATTATATTTAGATAGCAATATTAATCTTATCTTTGATCATTATCGGATTATCAAGTTTATCTAACATTTCTTTTGGACATACTTGATAGAAATAGTTTATCTCATTTTTATAATCAGAAATAATCTTTTCAGCTATCTTTGATTTTGTTTCTTTAAAATGTTTCTGAACTAAATTTTTTAATAAATTTTTCCAATATTCGGTTTCTAATCTTTGCCAAACAACTGTTTCTGGATTAACTTTTTTTTCAAATTCATTTTTCTCATCATAAATAAATGCCATACCACCTGTCATACCTGCTGCAAAATTATCTCCCACTTGTCCAAGAACAACTACAACACCACCTGTCATATATTCACAGCCATTTGAATCACAACCTTCAATAACTGTGGTTGCCCCTGAATTTCTTACAGCAAATCTTTCACCAGCTTTTCCTGAAGCAAATAAATTTCCTGATGTTGCGCCATATAATACTGTATTTCCAATAATTGTATTTTGATTGGAAATTAAATTACTATCTCTTGGTAATTTAATAGAAATCGAAGCTCCAGACAAACCTTTGGCCACATAATCATTTGCATCACCTTCAAGTAAAAGTTTTAAACCTTTAATTCCGAATGCACCAAATGATTGTCCAGCTGAACCCTTAAACTTTAAGGTTAAAAAATCTTCTTGTAACTTTTCATGACCATATCTTTTTAATAAATGGTAAGATATTCTCGTACCAACTGCCCTATGAATATTTTTTATATTAAACTCTTTATCAATTACATTTGTTTTTCCAATTTTATCTTCGATTTCAGGTAGTATTTCTTGATCCAAAGTATCAGGAATTTCATTAATATCTTTTTTTTCACAATATCTTTTATAATTACCAGGATCAGGCAAAATAAAAAGTGGATGCAAATCTAAATCATCTAAATTTGAAGATCCGGTACTAACTTGTTTTAATAAGTCTGTTCTTCCAATAATTTCATTTAATGTTCTAAGACCCAATTCAGCCAATATTTCTCTTACTTCTTCTGCAATAAATTTAAATAAATTTACAACTTTTTCTGGAGTACCACTAAATTTTTCTCTTAATTTTTCGTCTTGAGTACAAACTCCAACTGGACAAGTATTAGAGTGGCATTGTCTAACCATAATACATCCCATAGCAACTAAAGCGGTAGTTGCAATACCATATTCTTCTGCACCCATCATTGCAGCAATAACAACATCTCTACCTGTTTTTATTCCACCATCAGTTTTTAAAGTAACGCTGTGTCTCAAATTATTTAAAATCAAAACCTGATTAACTTCGGTCAATCCCATTTCCCAGGGTATTCCAACATACTTCATGCTTGTTTGTGGCGTAGCTCCCGTTCCTCCATTATGACCTGAAATTAGAATTATATCTGCTTTAGCTTTTGCAACTCCCGCTGCAATTGTTCCTATTCCCGATGATGCAACCAACTTAACTGCTACTCTAGCTTTTGGATTTACTTGTTTTAAATCATAAATTAATTGAGCCAGATCTTCTATTGAATAGATATCATGATGAGGTGGTGGTGATATTAGTGTTACTCCAGGTGTAGAATATCTTAATTTTGCAATTTCATCGGTTACTTTAAAACCTGGCAGTTGTCCTCCTTCACCAGGCTTTGCTCCTTGAGCAATTTTAATTTCTATCTCATTGCAATTATTTAAATAATTAATTGTTACACCAAATCTTGCTGATGCAATTTGTTTGACTCTAGAATTTGCATTATCATTATTTTTTAATAGAGTGAACCTTTTTTGATCTTCTCCACCTTCACCACTACATGAGGCACCTTTAATTCTATTCATTCCTATAGCTAAAGTTTCATGTGCTTCTTTCGATAAAGCGCCATGAGACATGCTACCACTTCCAAACCTTTTTAATATTTCTGTTGTTGGCTCAACCTCAGAAATATCTATTGAAGATTTTAAATACCTTTTTCTAAAATCAATCAAGTCCCTTAAATTGATAGGTGGAAGATCATAAATTCCTTTTGCATATTTTTTATAAGTATCGAATGAACTGTTCGTTACAGCACTTTGAAGTAAATGAATTAATTTACCTTGATATTGATGTGTTTCTCCATTTTTTCTGTATTTATAAATTCCTCCAATTGGTAGCACATTATTATTGCTCTGAAATGCTTCCTTATGAATATTTTTTATCTTATGTTCTATACCAACTAATCCAATACCAGAAATTTTTGAGGTTATGCCGTGAAAATATTCTGATACGATTGTCCGACTTAATCCAAGGGCTTCAAAATTGCATCCACCTCTATAAGAACTTAAAACTGAAATTCCCATTTTAGACATTATCTTCAAAAGTCCAAAATTTACTGACTTAATATATCTTTCAATACACTCTTCATACCTAAACTTTCCAAAAAGTTTTTTTTCATATCTTTGATGTAAACTATCTAAAGCTAAATATGGATTAATAGTAGTAGCACCAACTCCTAAAATTGTTGCAAATGAATGAGTATCTAAGGCTTCTCCAGTTTGCACATTTATAGAAACATATCCTCTTAACTTTTTTTCTATTAAATGCTTATTAATAGCACCTACGCATAAAAGCATTGGAATTGCAATTTTTTCTTCTGACACAGTTATATCTGTCAATAATAATTGCGTTGCGCCTTGTCTTACTGCAATTTCAGACTCTTTTATAATATTGTCTAATGATTCTACTAGAGAATTGTTGTACGAGAAAGTGCAATCAATAGTTTTAGAGTTTTTTCCAAAAAATTTTATAAATTTTTCATATTGTGAATTTGATAAAATAGGACTTTCTAAAACATAAATATTATCTTTAGTTAATTTATCAAAATTTAATATGTTGCCTAAATTTCCAAATCTCGTTTTCAAACTCATAACTTTATTTTCTCTTAATGAATCGATAGGAGGATTTGTAACTTGACTAAAATTTTGTCTAAAAAAATGGTACAATGGTCTATATCTATCAGATAGAACAGCAAGCGGAGTATCATCTCCCATAGAACCAACTGCTTCTTTAGCATCCGCTGCCATTGGATGAAGAATCATTTCTAGGTCTTCAATGCTTATTCCAAAAGCATGTTGTCTTTTTCTTAAGTCTGCTCCAGAAAAAATAAATTTTTCCTTATCAATTGTAATTTTTTTGTCTAAATCGACAATTTGACTATTAAAATGTTTAAATTCTTTAGCTAAATAATTTTTAATTTCTTTATTATTAAAAACCTTACCCTTTTTGATTCTTATTCCAATAATTTCACCGGGGCCCAATCTTCCTTTTGAAATAATTTTTTTTTCATCTAGTTCTATCATTCCCGTTTCAGATCCTGCAAAAAGAAACTTATCTTTTGTTATAGTATACCTTAAAGGTCGAAGGCCATTTCTATCGTTAGCTACTATTGCCCATTCATTATCTGTAGCAGCTATTGCTGCAGGACCATCCCACGGTTCCATTGTACTATTTAAAAAATTAAATAATTTTTGATGATCTCTGGATACAATTTTACTTTTTTTAGACCAAGCATCTGGAATTAACATTAATTTTGCTAAAGGTGCAGGTTGCCCTGAAATATTTAATAATTCAAAGACATTATCTAAAGCTGCTGAGTCAGAAGCTCCAGGTTGTATTACTGGTTTTAAATTCTCTATGTTATCAAAAAGTGGACTTTCTATTTCATCTTCATGAACTTTCATCCAATTACAATTTCCTCTAAAAGTATTTATTTCTCCATTATGAGCAATAGCTCTAAAAGGTTGTGCTAAATCCCAACTTGGAAATGTATTGGTCGAAAATCTTTGATGAAAAATTGCATATCTTGATATAAATCTTTCGTCATTTAAATCAGGATAAAAATCAGACAATGCCTCTGCTAAAAACATTCCTTTATAAATTATAGACTTCGAACTTAAAGAACATATATAAAATTCCTCAATGTTGCTTTTTATAATTTCATTTTCAATTTTTCTTCTAATCTCATAAAGTTTTATTTCTAACTCTTTATCTATTAAATTTTTATCATTATGCTTAAATAGTATTTGAGTAATTTCGGGCCTATTGCTGTTTGCTTTATCTCCCAAAACCTTTGTGTTTATTGGAACTTGTCTCCATCCATAAATTTTAAAATTTGATTTAGTAAGTTCTTTTTCAACAATAGTCTTACAGTCTTCTTGAACATTAAAATTATCTCTAGGTAAAAAGATCATCCCAACACATATCTCAGAATTGTCGTGTTTATGTCCTTTGGTTTCTATCTTTTCTACAAAAAAATCATAAGGAATTTCAACGTGAATACCTGCTCCATCTCCTGTTTTGCCGTCAGCATCAACAGCTCCTCTGTGCCACACAGCTTTTAAAGCTTCAATTCCATACTCTACAATCTTTCTTAATTTTTTCCCATCTGTAGAAGCAACTAAACCAACTCCACATCCGTCATGCTCCATACTTTTTGAATAAATATAATTTTTTTTTAAAATTTTTAAATTTTTTTTATAATTTTTCATTATTCGACTTTTGCCTTTTTGTTTTCTTTCTTTTCTAAAAAATTTTTTATAGAAGTTGCCGCTTCTCTTCCATCTCTAATAGCCCAAACAACCAAAGAAGCTCCTCTTATAATATCTCCTGCTGCAAAAACTCCTGGCAAATTTGTTTTCATTGTATCAAAATCAACTTTAATTGTCCCCCATCTACTTACTTTTAAGTTTTTTTCTTTGAACAGATTTGGAAGATCTTCTGGATCAAATCCAAGAGCTTTAATTACTATATCTGCCTTAAGAATAAACTCTGAATTATTTTCAATAATTGGTTTTTTTCTTCCGCTTTCATCAGGATCACCAAGTTTCATTTTATCAACTAATACATTTGCAATTTTATTTGTTCCTTTAAATTTTTTTGGATTTGATAGCCAAACAAATTCAACACCTTCTTCCTCTGCGTTGAAAACCTCTCTTGCAGATCCTGGCATATTCTCTTTGTCTCTTCTATATAAACATTTTACTGATTTTGCGTTTTGTCTAACCGAAGTTCTAACGCAATCCATTGCTGTATCTCCACCTCCTATAACAATTACATCTTTTCCCTCTACATTTAGTTTTCCATTATCAAATTGTTCAACTTTATCTCCTAAACCTTTTTTATTTGATGCAGTTAAAAAGTCCATTGCAGGAAAAATATTTTCTAGATCATCGCCAGGAATTTCTATTTCTCGGGCTTTATAAACTCCAGTAGCAATAAGAATGGCATCATGTTTTTCTTTTAGTTCATTTAATGTTACATCTTTTCCAACTTCAAAATTTTGAATAAATTTAATACCACTCTTTTTAAAAAGATTTGTTCTTCTCTCAACTACAAATTTTTCTAATTTAAAATTTGGAATACCATATATAAGGAGGCCTCCTGGGCGATCATACCTATCATAAATTGTCACTTGGTAACCTTGTTTTCTTAATTGTTCAGCGCAAGTAAGACCTGCAGGACCCGCTCCAATTATTCCTACTGATTCTTTCTTTTCTAATTTAATTTTTATTGGTTCTATCCATTTATTTTTCCAAGCATTTTCTGTAATAAATTTTTCTATGGACCCTATTGTGACTGTTCCATGACCTGATTGTTCAATTACGCAATTACCTTCACATAGTCTATCTTGTGGACAAATTCTTCCACAAACTTCGGGCATATTGTTTGTGCTTTCTGCTAATTCATAAGCCTCTTTAAGTCTTCCTTCGGCAGTAAGTTTTAACCAATCAGGTATGTTATTGCTTAAAGGGCAATGTACTTGGCAAAAAGGAACTCCACACTGAGAACATCTACTAGATTGTTCTTTTGCTTTTTCATTAATAAACTCCCTATAAATCTCATTAAAATCCTCTTTACGCTCTAAAATTTTTCTTTTGGGTGGATTTTGTTGGCCTAATTTTACAAATTTTAGCATTTTTTCTGGCATATTAGATGAAACATATAACATAATTTATAAGGACAAATAGATAAATAGGTAATATGTACTGACCTTAAAACTACTTTTTAAGAGGTTATATAAGGTTTTTTATAAAACTGCATTCCTGTTATGCGTTCATGGAATTGCTTTATTTTAGGGTAATATTGTTTAGGAAGAAATAAATCCAAATGATTTCAAATTATTTAGAAGTTCTTATTTTATCAGTTATTCAAGGAATTTCAGAATTTTTACCGGTTAGTTCCTCGGCTCATCTAATAATATTTTCAAATATTATTGATTTTTCAAATCAATCTTTAATTTTTGATGTTGGTTTACATTTGGGATCTTTGCTTGCAATACTATTTTATTTTAGAAAAGAATTATTGAACATTACAAATGATAAAAAATTATTCAATTTACTTTTGATTGGTTCAATTCCACTGATCTTGGTTGGGTATATTTTTTATTCAACAGGCATAATAGATTCATTTAGAAATCTAAAAATAATAGCATGGACTACATTAATTTTTGGTTTATTAATGTATTTTGCAGATACTTTTAAAGTTGAAAAAAAAATTGAAAAAAATTTAACTATTAAAAATATTTTAATTATAGGAATAATGCAAATTCTTGCTCTTGTTCCTGGAGTAAGTAGATCTGGAATAACCATAACTGCTGGTAGATTTTTAAATTTTGATAGACACGATTCAACAAAAATTTCTTTTTTCCTATCTATACCAGCTTTAATGGGAGCAAGCGTACTTTCCTTAAAAGATGCAGTGAATGAAAATGTGGAATTTAATTTTTTTCTTATAATTTCAATTATATTATCTTTTATTTTTTCTTATCTAACAATAAAATATTTTTTAATTTACACAAAAAGATTTTCATTAAAGTTTTTTGTAATATATAGAATTGTTTTATCTATAATAATTTTTCTAATTATATATAATTAGCTTTTTTTAACTTCTGGCATTATTTGTGAAAAAATAACACCTATAAGAATAAAAATGCATCCTAACACATTATTAATATTTAAATATTGGCTTAAAATTATCCAGGCAGCTATAGTTGCAATTACACCCTCTAATGAAAAAATTATTGCTGCAGGTGCGGGAGCAATATTTTTTTGCGCATAAAATTGCAATACAAACGCTATACTTCCTGATAAAATTCCTGCATATAAAATTTGTACTTTTTGAGCTAAAATATTAATTAGTACAATTTCTTCAAATATAATTCCAAGAAGAATTGACAAAATAGATACGGTAAATGTTTGAATCATTCCAATAAAAATTGGTATATCAAAAATTTTAATTACTCTTGCTACAAATATAATATGCAAACTCCAAAATAATGCTCCTAAAATTACTAATGTGTCTCCTAAACGTACAGTCGCATTATAAAAATCAGTTAGTAAATAACCACCCATTACACAAAAAATTACTGAAGGCCAAACACTCCAATGAATTTTTGATTTAAAGAGATAAAAAACAATTATTGGAACCATTGGCACATAAAAAATTGTGAAAAATGCTGCATTTGCTACGTCAGTATATAATAGAGCAATTTGCTGCAATGCAGTTCCAAAAAAAAGAAATAAGCCAATAAGCATAGAATTAATTATAAAAAACTTTTTATCCTTTAAAATTTCAGATTTAACCTTTTTTCTTTCTAATATTAAAAAAAGAGGAATTAGAGCTAAAAAACCAACAAAAAATCTTACACCGTTAAATACATAGGGTCCAATAAACTCCATGCCTGTATCTTGAGCAATAAAAGTAGTGCCCCAAATAAATACACATATTAAAGCAGCAATTAATGATGAAGATTTTGACATATATTAAATTAAAAGGCTAAATTGTAGGCAAAGTTTTTTCCTAAATTTTCTTTTAATGAATTGCAGAACTTGGCTGCTTCTGCGCCATCTATTATTCTGTGATCATAGGAGAGTGATATTGGTAACACTGTTCTTACAAGAAATTTATCTTTTATGAAAATCTGCTTTTTATAAGATCTACCAACTCCAAGAATTGCTACTTCGGGATAATTAATTATAGGTGTAAAATAAGTGCCTCCAATTCCGCCAAGGCTTGTTATAGTTATTGATCCTCCAAAAAATTCTTTTTTATTTATTTTTAAATTTCTACTAAGTTCACTCACATTTTTTAATTCTTCTGCTATTTCTTTTATTTTCATTTGATCTACATTTCTAATTTTTGGAACCATTAAACCGTGAGGAGTATCAACTGCAATACCTATATGAAAATATTTTTTTAAAGTAATTTTTCCATCTTTAATATTGTTAATTGAAGAATTAAAAGTAGGAAATTTCTTTAAATTATTCGTTAATGCTTTTGCTATAAATGCAAGAGGTGTAATTTTAATTTTATCTCCAGAAACTGTGTCAGTTAATTTTGCTCTGAAGTCCTCAAGCTCTGTTATGTCTGCTTCATCATGATGAGTAACATGCGGTATTGTATTCCAAGAATTTGAAAGATGTGGGGCTGCTAATCTTTTTACTCTAGGCATATCAATTATTTCTACATCTCCAAAATCAGAATGATTGAATTCTGATTTAACTTGAGTCTCTCCTTTTGCTTGTGGTTTATTTAAATTTTTATTTACAAAATTTTTTACATCTTTTTCGGTTATTCTGCCTGCTCTTGCAGATCCTTCAATTTCAGATATATTTGCTCCAAGCTCTCTTGCAAATTTTCTAATTTTTGGTGTTGTAAATATTTTTTTATTTTCAGACATAATTTATAATTTTGTAGGAATTGGTTTGTCTGAATCTATATTATACTTTTTCATTGCATCTTTTGCATATTTAGATGGTATTAATTGTTCTTTTGCTAAAACACTAAGAGAATAAGCAACAATATGTTCTCTATCTACTTCAAAAAATTTTCTTAAATTTTTTCTTGTATCACTTCTTCCATATCCATCTGTGCCAAATGAATAAAAACTTTTTCTAATAAATGGTCTAATTTGATCAGAGTTTAGCCTTATATAGTCTGAAGATGAAACTATTGGACCTTCAGTTGAAGAAAGACATTTTTCTATATGACTTTTTTTAGGTTCTTTGTCAGGATTGAGTAAATTATATCTTTCTACCTCCATTGCTTCTTTTCTAAGTTCATTATAACTTGTAACACTCCATACATTGCTATCTATTTTATAATCTTTTTCTAATATTTCTGCAGCAGCAATAATTTCCCTAAGTATAGCTCCAGATCCTAATAGTTGGATTTTTGTTTTTTTATTTCTATTGTATTCTTTAAAATGATACATGCCTTTTAAAATTCCTTCTTCGATGCTTTTTTCTTTTGGCATTTCAGGATGAGGATAGTTTTCGTTCATAGTTGTAATATAATAAAATATATTTTCTTGTTTCTCATACATTCTTTTTAATCCTTCTCTAAAAATTGTAGCTAATTCATAACCAAATGTTGGATCGTATGATTTGCAGTTTGGTATAACTGAAGATAATACATGGCTATGTCCATCACCGTGCTGTAAACCTTCTCCTGCTAAAGTAGTTCTGCCAGATGTGGCACCTATTAAAAAACCTCTGGTTTGATTATCTCCAGCTGCCCAAGCTAAATCTCCTGTTCTTTGAAATCCAAACATTGAATAAAACAAATATATTGGAATCATTGAAATATCATGATTCGCATATGAGGTTCCTGCTGCAATCCAAGATGACATTGCCCCTGCTTCTGTTAATCCTTCTTCTAAAACTTGCCCTTTTATATCCTCACGATAAGAACTTAGCTGTTCTGAGTCTACTGGCTCGTATTTTTGACCTTCATGAGCATAAATACCTATTTTTTGAAACAAACCTTCCATTCCAAAAGTTCTTGCTTCATCTGGAATAATTGGAACCAATCTTGGAGCTACATTTTTATCTCTCATAAGATTTGTTAGCATTCTGACTAATACCATCGTCGTAGACATTTCTTTCTCTCCTGTAGATTCCTTCATTTTACTAAATATATCTTTTGGAGGAGTTTTTATTGCTTTTGCAAATGAGGATCTTTCAGGTATATGACCTCCTAACTTAATTCTACATTCTTTTAAATATTTTATTTCTGGTGAATTTTCTTTTGGTTTATAATATTGAACGTTTCTTACTTGTTCGTCTGTTAAAGGAACATCAAATCTATCCCTATAATATAAAAGATCTTCTTCATCTAATTTCTTTTGTTGGTGAGTTGTATTCATGCTTTCTCCTGATTTTCCCATTCCATAACCTTTAATAGTTTTGGCCAATATTACAGTTGGCGTTCCTTTGTTTTCCATTGCAGAATGATATGCTGCATAAACTTTGTGTGGATCATGTCCTCCTCTATTAAGTTTCCAAATATCTCTGTCTGTCATTTGAGAAACCATATCTAGTAATTCTTTATACTTTCCAAAAAAGTGTTCTCTTACATAAGCTCCGCCTTTTGCTTTAAAAGCTTGATACTCCCCATCAACTGCTTCGCCCATTCTTTTAATTAATAAGCCAGAATTATCTTTGGCTAACAATTGATCCCAATATGAGCCCCAAATAACTTTAATCACATTCCAGCCCGCTCCTCTAAATATTCCTTCGAGCTCTTGAATAATTTTTCCGTTTCCTCTTACTGGTCCATCTAATCTTTGAAGATTACAATTTACTACAAAAATTAAATTATCTAATTTTTCTCTTGCTGCTAAACCTATGGCACCCAAAGATTCTGGTTCATCAGTTTCACCATCACCTAAAAAACACCAAATTTTTCTTCCTTCATCTTTTAGCAGTCCTCTATTAATTAAATATTTATTAAACCTTGCTTGATAGATTGACATTATTGGTCCAAGTCCCATCGAAACTGTTGGAAATTGCCAAAACTTTGGCATTAGCCATGGATGGGGATATGATGATAAACCACCTGGTTTAATTTCTTGTCTAAAATGATCTAGTTCTTTTTCATTTATTCTTCCTTCAAGAAAAGCTCTAGCATACATACCTGGTGCGCTGTGACCTTGAAAATAAATTAAGTCACCACCAAATTTATTATTTTTAGCTCTCCAAAAATGATTCATTCCAACATCATATAGTGTTGCAGCTGATGCAAATGTTCCAATATGCCCACCTAGTTCAGGATTTTTCTTATTTGCCCTAACAACCATTGCTGCTGCATTCCATCTAATCAAAGATCTAATTTTTCTCTCTAAATTTTGATCTCCAGGAGATTTTTTCTCTTCCTCTGACTTAATAGTATTAATGTAAGGTGTATTTTTAGATAACACTAAATCTGAACCTTCTTTATAAGAATGTTCAATAAGTTGCTTAATTAAAAATTGAGCTCTATTTTTTCCATCTTTCTCTAAAACAGCAGAAAGAGACTCTAACCATTCTTTTGTTTCAATTGAATCTATATCTTCACCTTTCAATACTTGAATAGTTGCCTCATTTTTTTTATCAATTTTGCTTGGGGCAACTTTTTTTTCTTTTTTCTCTAAAGTCTCTTCTGCTTGTTGAATAATTTTTTCTGTATCTGCTGGTAATTTATCTTTACTAGATTTTATTTTCTCATTATTATCTTTTGCTGAGTCTCCTGAAACTGATATAAGAACATCACCTTTTGAAACTTTATCTCCAATTTTTACATTTATATTTTCAACCATGCCTTCTGCTGTTGAAGGCACTTCAACACTTGATTTGTCACTTTCCAAAGTTACAATAGAATCGTTTTTTTTTATTTTGTCTCCCGATTTTACTAAAATTTCTATGATTTCTACATTTTCAAAATCACCAATGTCAGGAACAATTACCTTATTAGTCATAAAAATATTTGTTTAAAAAAACCTATTAAAATTAATTAAAAGTTTCATTTTAGACATATTTATATCTTTTTTTAGTCATTCTTAAATGTGTAAATTGGACTATGTTAATAAAGTTAAAGCATTTTATTATTAAATTTGGCCTATCTGACAGAAGTAAAAATATAGATAGTAGGTTTTGGATACAAAAATTACTTTTAAAAAAAAGGTATAAAATAGTTTAAATTTTTTCTTATTCATCTATATTGTTTGGAAGGGCTGCTAGCTCAATTGGATAGAGCGCAGAGCTACGGATGAGCCGTTAGAAAATAAATCTTCCCTATTAATACTCTAACATAATAATTTTAGCTTACCAGTGAAAAAGTTTATTATCCTGAAACTCTATTGGAACTCTACTAAGATTAATTTTTAAACTTTTCTTTAAGGAGTAGAGTCCTTGATGGAGATAAGAAATCTTAATAGTTTTACTAAAGAGTTTGATCTAAACACTTAAAACCTTCGAAAAAATTTGAATCGAATCCTTCTGAAAAATCCTATATAAAATATTAAGGACCCGTGGCCAAATTGGATAAGGCGCGAAGCTACGGACTTCGAGATTATAGGTTCGACTCCTATCGGGTCCGCCAAAAAAATAAATTAAAAAAAATAATTTTGTTTTTTTTCTTGAGACATATAAAAAAGGCTTTACTATCTTTCATCTATTAGGGTGAAGGCTTTTTTAGTCTGACCATTTAACTTCATCATAAACCAATTTGTTTGAATCTACATAAGTTGAAAATGTGCAGTAACCTCCTGATTTTTCCCAAATATATGTCCTGCCCTCTTTACCATAATTGCAACATTTTCCTGCCCATGCTTGATTGTCTTGATCTCTAGCCTTAGCATCTGAGTCTGCATAGGGAGTTTTAATATCTTTGAAGTGATGTTGAAAGGATGGACAATCGAAAGCTGAACTTTTTTTGGTAAAATTTTGAGTTGCTCCACCATTTACTTTTTTATTTATACTACCATTTAAATCATATTCTGTAACAAGAATTGTAAACTGTTTTACCATCATTTTATGGTTTTGCTCAGTTACAGTTTTTTTTGCTGAGCTAGTATACCCATTATAAGCAACCACTCCAACTGCAGCTAGAATACCGATGATGGCGACAACGACTAGAAGCTCTATTAGGGTGAAACCATTTCGTTTCATAGTATTTATTCTATAGGAATTATAGTTGTCATTTTATCAGATGCTACATCGCTCGGACATGTATAAACTTTTACCTCTGTTGCTGTATGTTCCATTAAAGTATTATACTCCCACATTGAATTACATGTTACCCTACTGTAATAACCCGGTGTTCTTCCTGAATAAGCAGAGTAAGTTCCATTAGGATGTTTAAATTTTGGATTTGAAGTTCCTTGCCCCCAAAGCTTACCTAAAACAAAAGGAATAGATTTAGCCTGATTGGTTGGTGTAGATCTATCTGCACAATCATAAGTACCTTCAAATATTTTTTCTTGAAAATTACATTTAGTTAATTCAGCTGAAACATATTTTACAATTGTAGCATGAACAGCCTTAGCTGAGTTTTTTTTAGCACCCTTCGTATACCCATTATAAGCAACCACACCTACTGCAGCCAAAATACCGATGATAGCTACAACGACCAGAAGTTCTATTAGAGTGAAGGCTTTTGTTTTTGTTAATCTTTTACGTTTGCTATACATTCTCTAATATCACCCTTGCTATTATCTCCGTCAGTTCTGCCAACATTAGTGTATATGAGTATATTGTTTCCAGAAGGAACTAATGATACCAGTCCCCAATATCTACTATCATTTAATCCGTCAGTTTTAATATTAGGACTGGCAACTACACCCTTGGTAGATCCAGTAAATGGATTTTTAAAAGTACTACTAACCACTCTATAAAAATAATCTCTAGCAGTTGAAGTGTTTGTTATTGGACAGTTTAATGACCAATTTCTTGATTCGTCATCTGTAAAGCTAAGATTGTTTGTGCCTAAATTACACTTTGTTGCCTCAGATTGTATTAATTTACATATATGTCCATGGTATGACGTGGCACTCATGACCTTTGCGCTACGCGTATACCCATTATAAGCCACCACACCTACTGCAGCTAAAATACCGATGATGGCTACAACGACTAGGAGTTCTATTAATGTAAAACCATTTCGTTTCATAAAACATCTTACCACTGTGTCCTATGTGTGATCAATAATTTAGAAATATTGAATAAGTTATACTAATCTTCATTTCAAACCACTGACCTCGGGCTTATGAGTCCCGCGCTCTAATCTAAAGAAGGCACTTCATTAACCCACGGTGCTTTACCAGTTTCATAACAAGTTCCTAATTTGAAACGACCATTAGGAGGTTCCCAGCTTGTTAAAAAACTATAACCAAGTTCATTAGCTTTACAAGTGGTTGGTATTTGATTTCTATCTACAAAATATGTTGATGCATCCCAAGCTCCATTTAGAGCTCCGTATGGATTTTTATAAATAGCTTTATAATAAGATGAAAAATCAGAAGCAAAACCCCAATTATTATTATTACAGTCAATATAACTATTAGAACCTGTGTAATCTACAAAGTAGAAATATCTCTCTCCAGAAACTTGACACCACATTAATCTTTCTTGAATATTTTTTTGTATTGCCGCATGTCTACTTTTTAAAACATTAGTTTTTGCACTTGCTGTATACCCATTATAAGCAACAACCCCTACTGCAGCTAGAATACCGATGATAGCTACTACGACCAGAAGCTCTATTAGGGTGAAGGCTTTATTTTTCATTATTTAAATGGTATTTTAATTGTGTCTGTTATTTTAGTTGTTTCATCCATTAAATAACTTGTAAGTTTTAATTGTCGGTTGCCATTAATCCAAACACCTTCTATCCAAGTTTTTCCAACCCAATATGCAGGATGATATTTTGCCTCTTTTCTAGGAGTTCCCCACCAAGCAGCACCTGCATCATTTGGTAGAACTGTTCCATTATATGTCCAGCGCTTATAAAAGCTAAACTCTTGAATTACTGGATCTCTTAAACCTAAAGCCAAAAAATGTACTTGGAGTTCATTCCCAAAAGCCGAACGACATCTAACTTCTCTTTCTCTAAAAGTTTTTCCCCCTGATCTCTCATATCTTATTACTTTATAATCACGACCACCTGATAAATGACAGTCTGCAATTTCAGCCTTTATTAATTCTTTAATCTTTTGATGATTAGATTTTATAATCACATTTTTTGTGCCATCAGTATATTTTCCATATGCAACCACTCCTACTGCAGCTAGAATACCGATGATTGCTACAACGACTAGGAGTTCTATTAGGGTGAAGGCTTTACGGTTCATTATGGAACTATAATATCTTTTTTAGACATATCTCCACTAAAATTATTATCCCATCTCATTTCTAATCTCATAGTTTTTGGTGATCCAGATACATTTGTAATAAAAACATAGCCTGCTCTTTGGCTTAATTGAGAAGAGGGGTAGCCAGAGTTTGAACAATGAAGAACATATTCACTGTCGACATTATTTTTTATATAATAATCTGTATAAGGATTTTTCCATTTTAAAGATTTAAAATGCGCTATTAAAATATGACAGGCTCCCAAAGGACTATTGTTACAATAACCACTTGTTACATCTTTTGAATTTCCAGATTGATCATTCATCATTACTGGTTCACCTAAATCACATTTTGTATAATTTAAACTTATAAAGTTCACAATTTCATTAAAGTTATGTTTAATGGCATTTTTTTTTGCACTACTCGTATATCCATTATAAGCAACCACACCTACAGCAGCTAAAATACCGATGATGGCTACTACGACTAGGAGTTCTATTAGGGTGAAGGCTTTACGGTTCATTAATAGTTTAAAGTTGCTGTTAAGACATTATCACTACTACTACAAGGAGTCTCAAAACAAGATCTCATACTTACTGGCCAGGTTGATTTAAAATTTAAATATATATACCCTATCATATTGTCTGGGATTGAAGATCCTTTGTAAACGTCATTTCTAACAGCTAGTTGATCCTCCCTATTCCAAATCCCATTATCGATGGGATTTAAAAATCTAAGACTAGGATCAAAAACCATTGCCGCAGAAATTCTGCTGGCGTCCTGAACTGCACTACAACTAACCTTTCTAGATCCAGAATTTATAAAAATATCTGTATGACCAATTTGACACTTCATTAATTCAGCTGAAACATATTTTTCAACTAATTTAAAATTTGACTTGATGGCATTTCTTTTTGCAGATGCGGTATATCCATTATAAGCAACAACTCCTACAGCAGCTAGTATTCCTATTATGGCTACAACAACTAGGAGCTCTATTAGGGTGAAGGCTTTTTGTTTAAAAGTTTCCATCTAATATAGCAGAATCTTGCATGGTATTATTATCCCACCACCACATAATTTTAAATTTACCACTTGCCTCGCTGCCACAATAAGGGCTTCTTGGACAAACAACTATATTTACATCTCCATCAACTTGGCCATCTCCCGATCTAACTCCACCTCTATCACTACCTTTTACCACTGTTCTACATCCTCCACCAGGTGCATCTGCGGTCCAGCCTGTTGCTTCCTTTGGAAATGTTGGATTTCGAATATTATATTGCCATGAAAGGTAAATCGCAGCACAAGCTTGGTAATCAACATTCACTTTTACAGGGCAAGATAGATTAAAAGCTTTTTGACTACTATCCATATCACATTTAGCAACTTCATTAGCAAAATATCTTACTGTATTTTTAAAATTTTGCTTAGCAACTGCTTTACGAGCACTTTCTACATAACCATTATAAGCAACAACTCCTACAGCAGCTAATATTCCTATGATGGCTACTACAACTAAGAGTTCTATTAAAGTGAAAGCTTTAATTTTCATACTATAAAATTAATTTAAAATAATAATAAAATACCCAAAGAAAACCTGTAAACATAGTTAAAAATATTAATGCTAATCCAACTATAGTATCCTGGTTAACTTTTTTTCTCCATTTCTTTGGAAAAAAGTTTAATGAATAAGCATAAACTATTAAAAAAATATTCAATATTGTTATTACAATATTAAAAAATAAAAACTTATCCATTAAATTAACAATTGCTTTTTATTAATTGATTTTTTTCATTAAGTTTTATTGTACAATTAGAAGTTTTGTGTTTTGCCTCAGCCTCAAAACCATCGCTTCTATTATTAACTTTATATTGATAAATTTGATCTGAAAGATCATCCACTCCATCAAATAGCTCTGTTATAATTTTACTTTGAGAATTACAGTCGTTAGTGCAGTATTCTCCATTATTAGATCTATATTCTTGTTGAGCTAGGTAAATCGAATTTAAACTTATTTCAGCTTGTTTTTTTTCTGCTGATGTTTTGTATTTGCCGTAAGAAACTATACCAATGGCTGAAAGTATTCCAATGAGCGCAACTACAACCAAAAGTTCTATTAAAGTAAAACCTCGGCTGTAGTGCCTCATAAATTTTTAGTCTACGCTTATAGTAGCTTCCATTTTGTCAGCTGTTGCACAGTTTGTAGCTACACAAGTTTTTACTGTAACAGTAGTTCCTGAAGAACTTAAACCAATGTATCCAACTTCAAAACTTCCACTTGATCTAACAGCATTTTTTGTAACATCAAAAGGATTTTTATCAGTCATTGTATTAACTGCACCTGATACTGCTTTTGCAGCTGTTGCAGGGCAATCCTGGTCAGTTCCCATAAATTTGCTTTCGCCCAGTGAACATTTTTGAATTTCTGCTGAAATATATTTAACAGTTTGAGCATGCATAGTTTTAGTTGCATTCTTTTTTGCTGAAGCTGTATAACCGTTGTATGCAACAACGCCTACTGCAGCTAAAATTCCGATGATCGCTACAACCACTAGCAATTCAATCAAAGTAAAACCTTTATTTTTTTTCATATTTGCCTTCCAGAAGTTCGTATTAATATAATAAGCTTATGTGATTGCTAAGAAAAGTCAATTAACTATAACTATGAATAATTAGTAGCTTTTCGTTAATATTTTTGAAATTTAACCAATAACTGCACCAACATTGAAAATTGGAGCATACATTGCAAGCATAAGTCCACCAATGGTAACACCCATGAATACTATCATAATGGGCTCAATAAGGCTTGAAAGGTTTCCAACCGCCGTATCAAATTCTTCCTCATAATAAATTGCAACAGAGCCAAACATTTCATCTAGACTTCCTGTTTGTTCGCCTACTGAAATTAATTGGCTAAAAGTTGGTGGAAATACTTTTTCTTTATTAAAAAGATCTGTAAGCGTTTCTCCAGAAAAAACTCCTTTTTTAACATTTTCCAAAGCTTCAACTACAATTGTATTATTTGTAACAGATTTTGCTATATCAATACTTTCAATTAAATCTACCCCCGCTTGGTTAAGATTTCCAAGAACCATTGACACTTTCGCTAAAATAGATTTTGAAAGTAAATTTCCAAATAATGGCATTTTAAGTACAAATGCATGCCACGATTTTCTAATGCCATAACTCTTTGCAATTAAATATTTAAAAACTGCCACAAAACCAATTATACTTAAAAATAAAATTAATCCTCCAGATGATCTTAAAAATTCACTCATTGCCATAATAACTGCTGTTGGAGTAGGCAATTTATCTCCCATTCCCATACCTTCATACATTTTAACAAAGGTTGGAACAACATTCATTAACATGAAAACTGTAACACTAACTGCAACTGTTAAAAGCACTCCTGGATAAAAAAATGCACTTTTAATTTGTGATTTAATTTTTTCTTTTTTTTCTAAGTTGGTTACAATTTTATTTAAAAAAACATCTAATTTACCACTGGCTTCACCAGCTTTAATTAAGTTTACAACAACGATATCAAATACTTTTGGATGTTTTTCAAAACATTTTGATAATGCATTACCAGATTCTAAATCTTTCTTAATTGTTTCAATAATTTTTTTCATGCCTTTAGCAGTTGTTTGATTGGATAACATTTCTAAAGTATTTAAAACTGGAAGACCTGCTCTCAACATTGTTGCAAACTGTTTACAAAAAACTAATATATCTTTTGCTTTAACACCTGTTCCAAATGATAAGGATGTTTTGTCTTTCTTTTTTTCAACTTTCTTTTTTTTTGATTGAACTAATTTTGTGATTATTATTTTTTTTTCTTTAAGTTTATGAGAAGCTTCTGCATTATTTAAAGCTTCAATTTCGCCTTCAACATATTTGTTTTGGAAAATACCTTTGTATTCAAAATTTAGCATTAAGATTGCAGAACCCTTTCAAATTCTGAAAAAGACATATCTCCACTTAATAAAAGATCATGTCCCATTTCTTGCATTCTTTTGAAACCATTTTTTTTTGCAATTCCATTTAGTTCAGCTTGGCTTAAATCTGATAAAATTCCTTGTTTTAATTCTTTATCAATTTCAAGAATTTCATATACACCCATTCTTCCTTTGTAACCTGTGTTACTGCATTGATCACAACCTTTTCCTTTATATATTGTTGCTCTTGCAGATTGCTCCGGTAAGAAACCAATTGAATTTAACAACTTAGGAGTAACATTCTCATCTTTTTCACGGCACTCAGAGCAATTTCTTCTAGCCAATCTTTGTGCCATAATTAAACTTAAAGCAGCCGATATTAGATAATTTGGTGTGCCCATATTTTGTAATCTAGTTATTGAACTTGGCGCATCATTTGTGTGAAGAGTGCTAAAAACTAAGTGTCCTGTTAATGATGCCTTTAGTGCAATATCAACAGTTGCTTTATCTCTGATCTCTCCAACCAATATTACTTCTGGGTCTTGTCTTAAAAAAGATCTTAGAGCTTCCTCAAAAGTATATCCGATAGCTTCTTTTACTTGAACTTGCCCAACACCTTCTAGCTCATATTCAACTGGATCCTCTGCAGTTAAAATATTCATTCCAGGTTTGTTGATGTGTTTTAAAACACTGTACAAAGTTGTTGTTTTACCACTTCCTGTGGGTCCAGTAACTAGCACCATTCCTTGAGGGGATGTAATTGCTTTAGTAAGTTTTTCTAAATCTTTGCTCTCAAAACCAAGTTCGCTTAATTTCTTTTCGCCAGCCTCTTTATTTAAAATCCTCATAACAATTCGTTCATTGTTTTTGGTTGGTAGTATTGAAACCCTCAAATCTACTTCTTTAGTATCTGATTTAAATGTGCTTGCGCCGTCTTGAGGTATACGTCTTTCAGCAATATCTAACTTACTTATAATTTTTATTCTTGTTACAACTGCATTATAATTTTCAAACAAAAATTTAGAATAATCATTCATAATTCTTAATATTCCATCCACTCTAAATCTTACTTGTGCAGAATCTCTAAAGCATTCAATATGAATATCGCTGGCTCCTAAATTGATTGCCTCTGTTATTAATTTATTACCAAAAACAATTACTTCTGATCCAACTTCTATAAGTTCATCATCATTTTTTTTAATTTTTTCAACTTTTACATTAGTTGGTGAAATTTTTTTATTTTCTAATTTTTTAAACCTCTCGGTAAAATTATAGATGTCAGATATTGGAGCAGCATATAATTCTGGTTCCATTTTAGTCATTGTTTTTAAATTTTTCATTAAACTTAATTTAGAACCATCTGGAATTGCTATTTTTAAAATATTCCCAGCAATTTCAAAAGGCACCAAATGATTTTCTTCTATAAACCTTAAATCAAGAATTTTTTTTAATTTTTCATCTATTTTTTTTTGATTTAAATCAACTGTTTCTAAAGAATATGAATTAGCTAACAATCTTGAAATTTTTTCTTCACTAGTTAAATTTAATTCAATTGCAGTTTCAATTTTAGTCTTGCCAACTTCGCTGCTAGTTGAATTTATTTTTGATAATTGAGAAGAATTGATTGCTTCATTGTCCAAAAGCATATTTAAAATACTTTGTTCGCTTTTTGAATCTAGTTTTATTTTAACCATGATTAGTCAATTACTCTAGGAGCTATGAAAATTAACAACTCCTTAATTTCGTCTGTTTTATTTTTACTTTTAAATAAGTTTCCTATGACTGGTGCATCTCCTAGTCCAGGAGTTTTGGTTTTTGTATCATTTCTTGTGTTTTTCTTAATTCCACCAATCACCACTATATCTCCATCACTAACAAGTAACTTTGTTTTAATTTCATTTGTTGAAATTCCAGGTTCGTCTGCGCCAGCAATTGTTTTGGGCGCATCATTATTTACTTGAATATCTAATAAAACATTTCCATCTCCTATAATACTTGGCGTAACTGTTAAGGCTAATGCGGCTTCTTTAAATTCTGTAGTTGTTGTTCCGTCTGATGTCGTTTGGTATGGAATTTGATCTCCTTGAGTTATGGTTGCTTCTTGATTATTTAAAGTAAATACACTTGGAGAAGAAAGAATTTCATTTAAACCTAATGATTGTAAAGCTTCCAACTCTACTTTAAGGGCCGCTGTTCCAAAAGTTTTTATAATTCCAATTCCACTAGTTGCACCTGTTATAGAATTATTTGTAACTGTTCCTGCTGCGGCGCCTAAACTAATTCCACCTGGCGTAGTTGCAGCTCCTCCAATTGAGCCAGTTATGATTTCAGATCCTTTTTCGCCTGATACACCTTTTTTACTCATTGCACCAATTCTAGTTCCTAAAGCTTTTGCAAAAGATGATGTAACATCAACTATGAAAGCTTCTATTAATACTTGTTTAGTTTTTACATCTATTTCTTTAATAACAGCATCGATCACATCCAAATCTTCTTTGTGACCTCTAACAATGATTGATCTAGTTGTATCTTCAATTGTTATCTTTAAATTACTCATCACAGTTGCGCCTTCTGCTCCTTGACTTGCAAATAAATCTTCTAAAGTTGTTTTAGCTTGCTCTGGGCTTATATAAAATAATCTAAATATTTCTGCTATTATTGGCTCAACTGAGTCTTCTAATTCTATTTTTTTCTTTAAAACTTCTGCTCTTGATGATTTTGCTGCTTCTTGTTCAGTAAGTTTTGCAGGTGTATGAACTCTTATTATTCCGTCTACAGCATTAATATCTGCTACTAAAGTTTTCATATCTAATAAAGTTTGAAAAGCAATATCCCATCCAACATTATCTATTTTAGCATTAACTGTGCCACTTACTTCATCACCAACTAAAATATTAATTTTTCCAATTTCTGCCATCAAACTCATTACATATTTAAAATCTAAACCTTGAAAATTAATACTTATCTTTTGTTTTAGGTTTGTATATTTATCAGGAATAGAAACATAATTTTTTACATTTTGAGTTGTAATTGTTTTTCTTTTATTTTTTTCAACTACCTTTTTCTTTAATGGTTTTGGACCATCTTTAACTTTTTTTTCTATCTCTTTTTTACCTTCCTTAATAACTTTAGCTGTATCAATTAATGGTTTATCACCGTGTACTGATACATTTGGTTTTGATGTTTGACACCCTTGTAGAAAAATAAATAATGAAAAAAGAATTATTATTTTTGTATAATGTTTATTCATAATTTATCCTTCGATCTTTTTTTCCACATTATTCATATAAACTTGAAACAGCTGGTTATCTTGATCCTCAACAATTAAATATTCATTGGAGATCTCAATTAAAATTGCTCCGTTAGCAATTTCATCATTTTCTTCATATTTAAAGGCACTACCACCTGGTGAAGATAAAATTGCAATTTTTTTGTTTTTACTAATGATTGTTCCTACCAATCTCATTCCATTTAATAGGCCTCCGCCACTATTCGAATTATCACTAGCTTGTTCGTTTTGACCTGATGAGACACTTGAATTTCCTTGAAATGGATCAATTGCAGGTAGCTCTTCTTCATCAAGATTAATTTTTTCTTCATCTGCTGCTTTTAAAACTGACAAATTTGAAAAAATAAACAGTGCAAAAATAATTAATAATAATCTTTTATTTATATTCATTTGGTAATCCCACAATTGAAATTGTCCCTTTAGACAATACTTGACCTTGAACTTCTTTTAAAACATTAATTTCTTCCTTATCAAAATTTATTACTTTTGAAGAACTAGCCAATGCTCTTCTAAACTTTAAATAGCCTAGAAAGTTACCTCTTATTTCATAATCAACAGGTATTTTAAAATATAATGTTTGTTCATTTCCTGTATTTTCACTGTTTTGATCACTGCTTGTGTTTTCGCCTGAATTATTATTACTAACTGCTACAGGTTCTCCTTTTTTTAAATTAACAATAGATAATCCATTGCCTAAAGCAAAGTTACTTATATTTTGATAGAGATCTTCTACCTCTTTTTTACTATGAAATAATTTACTATTTTTTTTAAACTCTGGCTCTTTTTCTTTTATAGTTTTTTTTAGAGTAATTATATTATTTTGAAACTCTTCTATTTTCATTTTGTTTTCAGTCATTAAAGCAATCTGTTCATTTTGAGATTTAACTATAGGAGAAACAAATGCATAATAAATTATTAAAAAAATTATTATAGATCCGAATCCTACTCCAAATTTTATCAATAATTTTTTATTACTTAATAAATCTGCTCCTTTAAGTTTAGAAACAAGGTCTTTTACATCTAAATTTTTTAAAGCAGCTAAATCCATTATATTTTTAATTTACAATTAATTATAAATCCCTTTTTGTTATTACTTTGACTACTTTCGCTCTCAACCTTCATGGCTGCAAGTGAAGCTTGTTCTATCAAAGACTTTCCATTTAAATTTCCTATAAAATTTAAAATATCTTGATCAGAAAATGCCATGCCTTCAATGATTACATTGTTAACACCATCAAATGTCATTTTGGTAAAATTAACTCTTATAGGAACGCTTCTAGTTATTTGTGCTAAAGCTCTATAAGAAGCTGTTTGATTTGAATTAACCAATTTTCCAAGTTCTAAAGACTTGTCCATTTCTCTCTTCTTTTTTATTAGTTTAGAAAATTCCAAATTATATTTATCAAATTCCATTTGAACTTGATCAAAGTCAGCTAATATTTTTTTGTTGCTGTTAATCTGGAAGAAAGAAAATCCTATTAGTAATAAGTATATGGCAGCTATAGAAATTGCCAAACCTTTAAAAGCAAACCCAGATAAGAATTTTAATCTGCCTTGTTGTCGAATTGCATCTCTGTTCGGAAGTAAGTTAATATTTTTAACTGCTGTAACAAATTTATAATATCCAAATACATCCAATTTTCTATAAGCAAGTCCTATTACGGGTGCAATTGTAGATTTATTTTCTATGTTAGTTTTTTCAGCATTATATGATGGTATTGCAACTCCTTCCAAAGGATCAAATAATGAAAATCCAACAGTTGGTAAATTTTTTTTAAAAACTGGCAACAAATTATAAATATTTTTTAATGAGCTTACAACTTGTATATTAGTAATTTTATTTTCATGTTTTGATTCATAGTCTGATAAAGCTTGTTTAATTTGCATAGCATACCTTCGAACAACAGCCTCAGCTTCTGTGTTTGTTGGTCCTTCTATAATTTGGCTCATCAATTCTTTTTCTGGTTGACGTAAGAAAACATCAGTGATTACTGGTGTGTTGTTATGAATTATCATTAAGTAGTTTTCATCTCCACTAATTTCTAATATTGCAGAATTTCCTTTATCTGTAATAGTTTTAAATTTACTGTTGTCGTATGCATTCTTTAATGTGAAACATTTAACATCGACTATAACTGGATTTAGTCCTGCTTTCTTTACAATTCCAGAATAAGAATTTACATCAGATAATTTTGAAGCAACAAACAAAATTTCCATAGTATTATTTTTGCTATTTCTATTTATTATTTGATGAAAAATTGAATAATCATTTAAATTATCAGTCAATTGAACTAAATTTTCCCATAATGAATCTGTTTCAATTGCTTTTTGTAATTCCTCATCGGTCATTAATGGACTTTGAACAACTCTTATAATTGCACTAGTAACTGGGATTGACATTGCAATATTTTTTGAAGTTATTTTAGCATTAGCCATTGCTAAATTTATTTCTTCGGCAATATAATCTTTATTTTCTAAAACATTTTCTGTAATTTTTTCTTGGTCCAATAAACGATAAGAAAACTTATCCAAAATCCAATTTTCATCTTTATCTTGAGAAACTTGACAAACTCTTATTGCATCTTTTGTTATATCTAAACCAGCAATCTCTTCTCCTGCAACACTTAATTTAGAAACTTTTGATTGAAAAATATTCTTGAAAAAAGATCCTAACTTTTTTTTGCTAGGACTTTTGTTTTTTGATTCAGGAGTTGAATTACCATCACTTTTGGACTTGCCGAACTTTATATTTTTTAATTTTTCAAACATTGATGACTTTAATTCTTTATCGGTTGGTTTGTCACTCGTAATAATATTTTCATTAACTTCATCATCACTTGTTTTAGAGGGATTAATATTTAAGACTTCTTCATTTTTTTTAGCATCTATTGCTTTATCTTCTGCTTGAGCTTGAAGATTATCAAACCATTTCTCTAAAATTGGTATTGCTTCATCTAAATTTGTTGTTCCTGATGAAGAAACCTTTTGTTTTCCATTAATATAGGTTCTTCCAACCCAATTTTTTGATTTTAATTCTCCTTTGTACTTATCTTGGCGAACATATATGTGAAGTTTGTCATCTTTTTTATGGATAACCCTATGTTCTGTATTAGATTCCCCTTTAGATTGTGATAAATCTTCACTTTCTTTAGGCTTTGAATCGCTTTCCTTATCCGTTAAATTATCATTTACTAAATCATCAGTTGTATTTTTTATTTCATCATCCATAATTATAAAAACTCTAACACATTTTAATAAAACTAACAAATAATTTATGTGTTAGAGTTAAAATATTTTGTGTTAGAATCTATAATTTAATCATTTTTAATAAAATATAATCATTTTATTAAAAAATCCCCATAAAATATAGGTTATTTGAATTTAACTTATTAATTCGAAATTTTATTAAAATTCTTTAATTTCTTGTGTTAGAGTTAATTTTTTTTGTGTTAGAGTTAACAGATTTTATAATTTATTTTATTTTTTAATAAAAATTCATATAAATCAACGATTTTATAATTTTTACATAATTTGTGTTAGAGTATTATAATTTTGTGTTAGAGAAATTTGACTTTAATAATTTTCTATCCATTTTTCAAGCTGAACTTCATTTCCTGTGTCTTTTGCATCAGATTTACCTGTAATTATGTTATCTTTTGAAGTAAATCCTGAAATATTCTTATTTGCCTCCCCAGCAATACCAATATATAGATTATCGCCCTGTTTTACTACTTTTGATAGAACTCCAGTACCAATATTAACATTTAACACTGTATTTCCACATTTAGCATTAAATGCCTTAAGTATTGCTTTTCCTGTTTTACAGGCATTTGTGCTTGAAGTAGGCTCATATAGAGGGAAATATACCCTATCTTTATCAATTGTAGGCTCTGCAGTTAGTTTTTGAGCATTTGGAAGGTTTACATACCACCCTAAATCAGTGTCTCCAGGGCAAACTGGAGCTGTTTTACATCTACTTATGTCTCCTGCTGGACTAACGTTAACATAATTAGGGAAATTTTTGTCTTTTATACCATAAGCTCTGTTTTGAATTTTGTTTGATTGTTCTTGAAGCTTTTGAGTATTACCTGTTCCGAAATATAACCAAAGATAATTATCATTATTTATCGTTACTTCAGGTCTTGTGTAAATATATCTACCGTTTTCTGACGTTGACTCAGCAGTAAACAAAGTAGTTGATGGTACAACTTCTTTAATTGTTTTGTATGTATCACTTTGAGAATTTGTATCTATAGTAAATTTTTCTGTTAAATTTATTTTTGTTAACTTTCCTTCAAGATCAGTTGCATAAACAATTGCTCCGTCATAATTTGCCTTGGTAGTTCCATCGGCAGTAATTACACTAAGATCGGCGGGTAAAGAATTAACTATATCATTTGTGACTCTTTTAAAACTTACATGTCCATAATCAGGCTTAGGAGGACCTCCATTTCGAGTGTTTGGCCAAGATTCGTCAAATGTTACTTTTTCTACTGAAACTATATTTCCATTAGTAGTGTATGAAATTGTATGTCCAACTGGAGGATTAAATTCTGCTATAATAGATTCGCCTTTTGAACTATCATAATTCACATTAGGATTCCAGGCAGATACATTAAACACGGTATTATTGTTAGTTAAAATTCCGCCTACTCTTTTAAATAAACGTCCATTTCCAACTCCAATATGTTTAGATTTATCCTCTATATCAATCACTTTAAGCAATCTTCCTTCGTCTTCAATATCCATAACAAATACTGCAGATCCATAGTTAGGATTAACTGCTTGGTTATATCCTCCACCAAAAACTGCTACCCATTTATCCTTTCCATCAACATTAATTCTAATAATTCTTGGTCTAGACCATGTTTCTCCTAATTTTCTATAATCATATTCCGGAAGAATGCTGCCACCTCTATAACCAAACTCTGACTTGGCCCCATCTATATCCCAATGTTTTATTGCTTTATTTGATGGATCATTTTCTATTGCAAATAAATGCTTAGGATTATTAATATCTGTAATGTCTAATGCAAATATTCCATGACCACCCGCACCAATACCACTTATAAGAACAGTTCTCCATCTTGGATTGTCAGTACTATCATTTGGAGTATCATCTATGTAAATATCTTTAACAACTGGTGATCCATCAATTCCATAAATTGCATTCGTTGCATTAGCCTTGCTTGATGGAATTCTTTCAAAATTTCCATGTAAAACTGGTGGTATATATCCCCAAAGTTCCTCACCGTCAGAAGTTTTAAATGCATGTAATATTCCATTATTAGCACCGCCTATAATTACTTCAGTTCTAGTTCTACAAGGACCTCCACAATCACCTCCATTTTTAAAATTATTGTAATTTTTTTGTGATCTATAATAAGTATCTGTTTTTTGAAAATTTGCATTTCCAGTATCTGCTGTTGACGCTTCAGGAGCTCCTACAACAATTAAATCAGAATGATATATGTCGGCAAGTTTATGTATAGATTCTGTTTTGTTATTGTCTGCGTCCTGATCATAAGTATCAACACCTCTTATAAAGTTAATTAAATTATCAACTTCAGTGTCTGTTGGTGATTGACTAGGAAATAAAAGTGGTTTTAACTCATCTCTGTTGCTTGTAGTAAAATTATTAGTACCAGTAGAACTTATCCCTGTTGTCCAAATACTTCTTGAAGATGCTTTTTTACTATTTAGTTTATCTGCGGCATCCCACTGGACTGCACCAAACGAACCATTAGAGTTCAACTTATATTTTTTAACACTTCCTTTCCATTGTTTATTTTTTTCATATTCAAACGTTGCCTGATAAATAAAATCACCTTTTGATACATCTGACATTACGGCAGGAGTTGTAAAAGTTAGTCGTCCAGAAATTGCCTGTTTTATAGCATCGGTAAGTTTTGCTAATAATTGAGTTTCATTATCTGCATATAAGGGAGAAGTAGTTCCACCTTTTTGAGCTAAAGTTTTATAATTATTATTTGCACCCCCTAAGGCAAAACCAACCGCAAATGTTTTTATATTGTATGCATTATTAATTTGGTTTGCAACTGCAAGCACTGAATTATGGCTACCCCAATAACCATCACTAATTACAACTAAATAATTTTGCGAGCAACTTTTATTCCAGTTTGCAACTTGTCCACTTGTAAAATAGTTTCTAGCAGTATTCATAGCTCTCAATAAATTAGTACCGCCTCCAGCTCTCACACTATCTATTGTTGTAATATTCCATTACATAAACATTCCCTGAGCTATCTGTTGCAACATCAAGTGGATAATAAACTTGAACAGAACTATAAAGTTTTGCACTCATGCTTCCTGAATTATCAATCATAATTAATATATTGGCTGGGATATCAGACGTACCTGTGCCTGGAGGTGGATTTTTAGCTTGTGCTTGAAAGCTAAAAAAAGTCAAAAATAGAGAAATAATTATTGTTGTAAATCTAACCATTCTCCTACTTTCTTATTGTATTCCTGCATAGCAAATGAATTAAGTTTACTTGTAATATCAATAATTTCTGCATGACCATCGTGGATATTTGTTCTAATGTATTCAATACTGTCGTTGCCTGACTCCCATGCATAACTTCCACGCCATCTTATTTTTGGCAATCCTTCCGGAAGATTAAATTTTCCGTATTTACCCATTGCATAATCCATTAGTTTGCTATCTTCCATGTTGGGTCTATAGAGTTGAATTCTAGATAGTTTATTTTCTATATATAAATAAATAACAGTTGTTCCATAAAGACTTTGATCAGTTTTACATAAATCTTCTATTGGAATAATTAAACTTTCACCTCCAAATTGATCTGGCATTAAAAGTGGTGGAAGTGGTTCAATTTTAACTTTTTCTTTTGGATCACCAAAGTTTGAAATTCTAAAATTACAAGCTGAAGCTATTGAGTTAAAAATAAATAAAAAACTGATTATAAAAAAAATAATTTTTCTCATTGATTTGCCAGTGTAACCACTGCCTCTA
>CACIPT010000003.1 GCA_902588595.1 uncultured Pelagibacteraceae bacterium
GGAACAAATTATAAAAATTGGAGGACAAAGTAAAATTAAAGAAGTTAAAGTTGGAATGTCTCATAGAGGCAGATTAAATGTTTTAGCTAATCTATTGCAAAAATCATTTAAAAGAATTTTTAATGAATTTGCAGGAGAAGTTCATGGTACTGCAGAAGAAAGTGCTGGAGATGTTAAATATCATTTAGGAGCATCTTCAGACAGAGAATTTGATGGAAACTCCGTCCATGTTAGTTTAACGGATAATCCTTCACATTTAGAAGCAGTTAGTCCTGTTGTTTTGGGACAAACAAGAGCAAAACAATTTTTTCATCGTGATACTGAAAGAAATAAAGTAATACCCATTTTAATCCATGGAGATGCTGCTTTTGCTGCACAAGGTATTGTAGCCGAATGTTTTGCAATGTCAGGACTTCCAGGACATAACACAGGTGGAACAATTCATATAATAATTAATAATCAAATTGGATTTACCACAAGCCCAAGGTTTGCTAGATCATCTCCATATCCTTCAGATATAGCAAAAATGGTTGAAGCACCAATATTACATGTAAATGGCGACGATCCCGAAGCAACAGTTTATGCAGCAAGGATAGCAACAGAGTTTAGATTAAAATTTAACAGAGATGTAGTAATTGACATGTTCTGTTACAGAAGGTTTGGTCATAACGAAGGAGATGAGCCAACTTTTACTCAACCATTGATGTATAAAAAAATTAAATCTCACCCCTCTACTTTAAAAATATATGGAGAAAAACTTGTTAACGAAAATGTAATAACTAAAGAAGATTTTAATAATCTAAATAATAAATTTAAAGCATTGCTTGATGAACAATATAAAACATCTAAAGATTATAAACCTAAATTAGAATGGTTTGAGGGAACGTGGACAAGATATAAGCCAGAAAAAGGAAAAGACAAAAGAGGAAGAAGTGGAGTAAAGGAAGAAAAATTATTAGAAATTTCTGAAAAAATAAATTTAATTCCTGAAAGTCAAAATATACATAAAACTATAAAAAGGATTTTTGATTCCAGATACAAAGCACTAAAACAGAAAAAAAATATAGATTGGTCTACAGCAGAGGCTTTAGCATTTGCTTCACTTTTAGAAGAAGGTTTTCCCGTTAGATTGGTAGGACAAGATTCTGGAAGAGGAACATTTAGTCAAAGACATTCAGTGTTAAGGAATCAGTTAGATAATTCACGTTATATTCCGCTTAACAATATTTCAAAAAATCAAAAAAGATTTGAAATTGTAGATAGTTTACTTTCTGAATTAGCAGTTTTAGGTTTTGAATATGGTTATAGTTTAGTGGAACCAAATACATTGACAATATGGGAGGCTCAATTTGGAGATTTTGCTAATGGAGCGCAGATTATAATAGATCAATTCATAGCCTCAGGAGAAAGAAAATGGTCTAGAGCATCTGGCTTGGTAATGTTGCTTCCCCATGGCTATGAAGGTCAGGGGCCAGAACATTCATCTGGTAGATTAGAAAGATTTTTACAACTTTGTGCAAAAGAAAATTTACAAGTAATGAATTGCACAACTCCAGCAAATTATTTTCACGCTTTAAGGCGTCAAATACATCGTGATTTTAGAAAACCATTAATTATTATGACGCCTAAATCATTATTAAGAAACAAGCTTTGTGTATCGAATTTAGAAGATTTTGGTAAACAAAATTCTTTTCATAGGATTCTTTGGGATCATGCTTCAGAAAAAAAATATGGATTTATAAAACTTAAAAAAGACAAAGAAATTAAAAAAGTAATTTTATGCTCAGGAAAAGTATATTTTGACTTACTAGATGCTCGTGAAAAAATAAAAAGAAATGATGTTCTTTTACTTAGAATTGAACAACTTTATCCTTTCCCAATAAAAAGCCTTGTAAAAGAAATTAAAGCTTTTGCAAAAAATGCAAAATTCTATTGGTGTCAAGAAGAACCAAAAAATATGGGAGCATGGCTTTCTGTGCGAGATTATATACAATGGACATTAGATTATATAAAAGCTAATAATAGACAAATCATGTATATTGGTAGAGATACTGCAGCATCACCAGCCACTGGATATTCAAAAAGACATTTGGCGCAACAAAAAGAAATAATTAATAAAGTTTTTAATTAAAAATGACAGAAAAAATTTTAGTACCTGTGCTTGGAGAGAGTATTACTGAAGCAACTATTTCTAAATGGTTAAAAAGTAAAGGCGACAATATTAATGCTGACGAGCCTATAGTAGAATTAGAGACAGATAAAGTTAATCTAGAAGTTCCATCTCCAATTAATGGTACACTTATTGAGGTTAATTTCAAAGATGGTGATACAGTAGAAGTTGGCACTATTTTAGGAGAAATTTCAAGCAGTCCAGGAGATCAAAAACAAGAACATGTTAAAAATAACAAAAAACCACAAAAAAAAGCATCTGATAATATAGTTAATTTTGGCAAAGAAAAAAAACAAAAGCCAAAAATTTTTGAAGATGAAGAAAAAGAAGAACCATTAGTTTTAACAAAAGAAGAACCATTAGTTTTAACAAAAGAAAAGCCATTAGTTTTAACAAAAGAGTTATCAAGCAGTCAAAAAACAATTAGCGAAAAAGTATTGTCTCCAGCAGTAAGAAAAATCGTAGAAGAAAACAAGATTGATATTCAATCAGTTAAAGGAACAGGTAAGTCTGGTCAAATTTTAAAGGGTGATTTAATTAGTTTAATGGGATCAGCTCCTCAGCCATCCGAAAGAAAATTAAAATATGGCCAAGAGGAAAGAATTAAAATGAGCAGGCTAAGACAAACTATAGCAAAAAGATTAAAAGAAGCTCAAGAAAATGCAGCCATGTTAACTACATTTAATGAAGTTGATATGACAAATATTATTCAAATGAGGAAAAACAACCAGGAGGATTTTCAAAAAAGATTTGGAATAAAACTTGGGTTTATGTCTTTTTTTGTTAAAGCATGTGTGCTTGGGTTAAAAGCATTTCCAGCAATCAATGCTGAGATAGAAAGTCAAGAAATTATATATAAAAATTATTATAATATAAGTTTTGCCGTTGGAACTGAAAAAGGTTTAGTGGTTCCAGTATTAAGAAGTGCTGACGAAATATCATTTGCAGAAATAGAAAAAAATATAAAAACCATTTCTGAAAAAGCAAGAGATGGAAAATTAACTATTGATGACCTGCAAGGTGGAACATTTACAATAAGCAATGGAGGTGTATATGGTTCAATGCTTTCAACACCAATTCTTAATCCACCACAATCAGGAGTTCTTGGAATGCACAATATAGTTGAAAGACCAATTGTTATAAATGGGGAAATTAAAATTAGACCTGTAATGTATTTAGCTTTATCATATGATCACAGAATAATAGATGGAAAAGAATCAGTTTCATTTTTGAAATTATTAAAAGAAAATCTTGAGGATCCAAGAAAATTATTTTTAGATCTTTAAAATGGCAGAAAAATTTCAAGCAACTATAATTGGAGGTGGCCCAGGAGGTTATGTTTGTGCAATAAGATTGGCACAGCTAGGCATTAAAACTGCATGCATTGAATCTAGAGGAACATTAGGTGGAACTTGTTTAAATATTGGATGTATACCTTCAAAAAGTTTGCTTAATCTTTCAGAAAATTTTCATAAAGCAAAAAATTTCTCAAAAATTGGAATTGAAGTAGGCGAAGTTAAACTAAATCTTCAAAAAATGATGCAAAATAAGGATAAAGCGGTAACGACTTTGACAAAGGGAGTAGAATTTTTATTCAAAAAAAACAAAGTAACTTATTTTAAAGGAACTGGTAAATTAAAATCAAAATCTGAAATAACAATTATAGACAAAGAAAATAAAGAAAAAAATATTCAATCAGACAATATAATTATAAGCACTGGCTCAGAGCCTGTATCTCTTCCAGGAATTAAATTTGATGAAGAAAAAATAATATCTTCTACTGGAGCGTTATCATTAAAATCTGTCCCAAAAAAAATGGTAGTTGTTGGTGGTGGTTATATTGGTCTAGAAATGGGATCTGTTTGGTCGAGATTAGGGTCTGAAGTACATATTGTTGAATTTTTAGATCATATTACACCGGGTATGGATAAAGAAATTTCAAATGAATTTATGAAAATTTTAAAAAAACAAGGGTTAAATTTTCATTTACAAACTAAAGTTGAAAAAATATCAAAATCAAAAAATGGAGTTATAATTGAAACTTCGGGCAAAGAAGGAAAAAAAATAAAATTTGAAAGTGATGTAGTTTTGATTTCTGTGGGCAGAAAACCCTATACAAAAAATCTAAATTTAGAAAAGATAGGAATAAAATTAGATGAAAAAAAAAGAATTAAAGTTAATAAGAATTATCAAACAAATATAAAAAACATTTATGCTATCGGTGATGTCATTGAAGGTCCAATGTTAGCTCATAAAGCTGAAGAAGAAGGTATAGCTCTGGCTGAATTAATATCTGGGCAATCTGGTCATGTTAATTATGAAGTTATACCAGGTGTTGTTTACACAACACCTGAAGTTGCGTCAGTTGGCAAAACTGAAGAACAACTTAAAGAAAAAGATCAAAAATATAAAATTGGAAAATTTCCTTTTATAGCCAATTCAAGAGCAAAAGCGATTGATGAACCAGATGGGTTTGTAAAAATTTTAGCAGATGCAACTACAGATAAAGTATTAGGTGTTCATTTGATAGGTCCTCATGCAGGAGAATTAATTGCAGAAATGGCAATAGCAATGGAATTTGGAGCCAGCTCCGAAGATATAGCAAGAACTTGTCATGCTCATCCCACTTTTTCTGAAGCTGTGAAAGAAGCAGCTTTATCAGTAGAAAAAAGGCAAATTCACTCGTAGTATATTTTCATATGAAAATATGAAAATTCCAATTTTATTACCAAATATACTTAATCATCCATTTACTTATAAATTTTCAAATTTAAATATAAAATTAGGAGATTATGTTGAAGTACCATTTGGAAAAAATAAAAAAATTGGAATTGTTTGGGATGAATTTGAAAAAAATAAAAACAAACAATATTTAATAAAAAATGTAATTAGAAAATTAGAAATTCCGTCCCTTAATTTAGAAACAATTAATTTTTTAAAATGGTTTTCAGAATACAATATGGTTCCAATAGGAATGTCATTAAAATTACATTTATTAAGTAATGAAGCTATTGAAATACAAAATAATGAAGAATTACAAAAATATAATACTTACAAAAAAGCCAATGAAATAAAGCTTTCTAAAGAACAATTAACTTCTGTAAAAGCTATAACAAAAAATGATAATAAATTTAGAGTACATGTGATTCAAGGAACAACAGGATCAGGAAAAACAATTGTATATTTTAATAGTTTAAAAAAAAAAATAAAAGAAGGCTTTCAAGGGTTGATTTTATTACCTGAAATAGGACTAACTGGAGAATTTCAAAAAAAGTTTAAAGAATTCTTTGGTTTTGATGCTGCTATCTGGCATTCATCAGTAACAATAAAAAACAAAAAAATTATATGGAATGGCATTGCAACAGGAAAAATTAAAGTATTAATTGGTGCAAGATCCTCTTTATTTTTACCTTTTTCAAATCTTGGTATTATTATTGTAGATGAAGAACACGATCAATCTTATAAACAAGATGAAGGGATAATTTATAATGCTAGAGATATGGCTATCTCGAGAGCATCCTTTGCAAATATACCGATAAATTTAGTAACAGCCGTACCTTCTATAGAAACTTTCTATAATATTAAAAAAGAAAAATATTTACATTCAAGATTATATAAAAGATATTTAGATGCAAATCTTCCAAAACATGAAATTATTAATTTAAATAAAAGTAATTTAAAAAATAATTCATGGATATCTGATACAACAATTGAAAAAGTAAAAGATCATTTAAATAAAAATGACCAAGTACTTTTTTTTGTTAATAGAAGAGGATTTGCTCCATATGTTCTTTGTAAAAAATGTTTAAAAGTTCATACATGTTCAAACTGTTCAATAAATTTGGTTTACCATAAAAAAAAAGAAAATCTAATTTGTCATTACTGTGGCTACACGACAAAATTAAACAGAAAATGCAATGATAATAAAAATTGTGAATATGCATTTAGCGGTCCTGGTGTTGAAAGAATTTATGACGAGGTAAAAAAAATATTTCCTGATAAAAAAGTTATTATTTTTTCAAGCGATACAATGAATAAAAAATCATCCTCGGAGATTTTAGAAAAAATAAAAAACAATAAAATTTCAATTTTAATTGGTACTCAACTTATTTCTAAAGGATTTCATTTTCCAAATTTGAACTGCATAGTTGTTGTAGATATAGACTTAACTTTACATGGACATGACTTAAGAGCTGCCGAAAAAAATTTACAATTATATCATCAGTTATCAGGAAGAGCAGGAAGAACTGGAAAACCAGCAACAGTATATTTTCAAACTTATAATGTTGAATCAAGAATAATATCTCAAATCACAAATTCTAATCCAGATATATTTTTAGAAAAAGAATTAGCTCTTAGAAAAAAAAATAATTTACCTCCATTTGAAAGATTTATATCTATTATATTAAGTGGAAAAAATGAAAAAAAAGTTGAGTCATTTGCATACAAACTGAAAGAAAAATTAAATAAAAATTTAAATGCAAAAATATTAGGTCCAGTGATTGCTCCAATATTTAAAATAAATAATAATTTTAGATATAGAATCTTGATCAGGTCAATAAAAACTCAAAAAATACAAAAAACTCTCTCTAATATTTTAAACAATTTTAAAAATCAGAAAGAAATAAAACTAGCGGTTGATGTTGACCCAATAAACTTTAATTAAGGCCCTTAAATTAAGCTTTTTGGCCAATGTGTCGCTTGAAGAGATTAATTTCATATGCTAATTAAATTCAACTTTTATAAAACCTCATAACTAATAAGGATGTACATTGAGCGACAAAAATAGATTTTCCGACTCTTCAGCAAAGAGCTATTCCCAAGCGCTTTATGAACTTGCATTTGAAGAAAAAAATTTAAGTGATGTTGAAAAAAATGTAATCTCACTTCTTAAACTTATTTATCAAAGCGGAGATTTTAATTCACTAATTAAAGATCCAACAAACAAGCAAGAAGATCAGTTAAATGTTATAAATATAATTTTTGAAAAATTTAATTTAAATAATTTATTAAAAAAATTTTTAAATTTTCTGGTAATGAAGAGAAGATTTTTTTATGTTGAAAAAATTTTAAAAGATTTCGTAATGATTTGTTCAAAAAACCGTGGTGAAATTTCTGCAAAATTAACTGTAGCTAAAAAACTTGACGAAAATGAAATAAATAAAATAAAAAATGACTTATCACAAAACTTTGGATCAGATGTTAAATTAAACTATAATTATAACCCTGACTTAATAGGTGGATTAATTATGCAAGTAGAAAGTGTTATGATTGATACATCTATCAAAAATAAATTACAGCAAATTGAAAAAAAAATGATAGAGGCATAAATGGAAATAAATCCATCAGAGGTAACGAAGATATTAAAAGAACAGATTAAAAAATTTGGAGACAAAGCAGAAGTAACTGAAGTTGGTCAAGTCTTGTCGGTTGGTGATGGCATAGCTAGAATATATGGTCTAGATAATGTTCAAGCAGGTGAAATGGTTGAATTTTCTGATGGTTCAAAGGGCATGGCTTTAAACTTAGAAAGCGACAACGTCGGCGTTGTAATTTTTGGTGATGATAGAGCTGTAAAAGAAGGCGATACTGTAAAAAGAACAGGAGCAATTGTAGACACTCCCGTCGGTAAAGAATTGTTAGGAAGAGTTGTTGATGGATTGGGAAACCCGATAGATGGCAAAGGAGCATTAGATAAAAGTATAAAAAGAAGCAGAGTTGAAGTTAAAGCACCAGGTATAATTCCAAGAAAATCTGTGAGCGAACCAATGCAATCAGGACTTAAATCAGTTGATAGTTTAGTTCCCATAGGAAGAGGACAAAGAGAATTAATTATTGGTGACAGGCAAACAGGAAAAACTGCAGTCGCAATTGATACAATAATTAATCAGAAAAAAATTAATGAATCGAATGATGAAAAACAAAAATTATATTGTATTTATGTGGCAATTGGACAAAAAAGATCTACGGTAAGACAAATAGAAAAATCATTAGAAGAAGCTGGAGCTATGGAGTATACAACAATAGTTGCGGCAACAGCATCAGATGCAGCACCACTTCAATTTTTAGCTCCTTACACTGGATGTGCAATGGGAGAGTATTTTAGAGATAATGGAATGCATGCTTTAATTATTTATGATGATTTATCAAAACAAGCGGTTGCATATAGACAAATGTCATTATTGTTAAGAAGACCTCCTGGAAGAGAAGCATATCCAGGAGATGTTTTTTATTTACACAGTAGATTACTAGAAAGAGCTGCCAAACTTAGCGATGAACACGGAGGAGGATCTTTAACAGCACTTCCAATTATCGAAACGCAGGGTGGTGACGTGTCTGCATTTATTCCAACCAATGTTATTTCAATCACAGACGGACAAATATTCCTTGAAACAAATTTATTTAACCAGGGAATTAGACCAGCAATTAATGTTGGTTTATCTGTATCTAGAGTTGGATCTTCGGCTCAAACAAAAGCTATGAAAAAAGTTTCTGGTTCAATGAAACTAGAACTAGCACAATACAGGGAAATGGCCGCATTTGCTCAATTTGGATCAGATTTAGATGCTTCAACACAAAAATTATTAAATAGAGGTTCAAAATTAACTGAGCTTTTAAAACAAAAACAATATTCACCAATGACAGTTGCAGAACAAGTAATTTCAGTTTTTTGTGGTGTTAAAGGTTACTTGGATGATTTAGATCTTAAAGATATTTCTACATTTGAAACAAAAATTATTGAAAAATGCAAATCTGAAAAACCAGAAATTTTGGAAGCTATTTCTAAATCCGGAAAAATAGAAGAAGATACTGAAAATTTATTAGTAGAAACTATTAAAGAACTAAAACAAAATTTTAACTCTTAAAGAATATGGCTAGTTTAGATGATTTAAAAAAAAGAATTTCTAGTGTTAAATCTACACAAAAAATTACTAAAGCAATGAAGATGGTCGCAGCAGCAAAATTAAGAAGAGCACAAGAAAATGCTGAAAAAGGAAGACCCTATTCTGAAAAAATGAATAATATTATTCTTAATCTTTCAAATGGAATATCTGATAAAGAAAATGCACCAAAACTGCTTGTTGGAACTGGAGAAGAAAAAACTCATCTATGTGTTGTTATGACATCAGATAGGGGTTTATGCGGAGGTTTTAATACAAATATTATTAAAAAATCAAAACAGTATTTTCAAAAAATATTAAAAGAAAATAAAATATTAAAGATTATAACTGTTGGGTCAAAAGGCTATGATCAATTAAAAAGACAATATAAAGAAAATATAATTGAAAAAATTTCGTTTAAAGATTCTAAAAATATTAATTATTTTGATGCTGATAAAGTTGGGAAAATTATAATTGATAGATTTAAAAAAAAAGAATTTGATGTATGTGCAATTTTTTATAATAAATTTAAAAATGTTATTACTCAAATACCACAAGAACAACAAATTATACCTTTAAAATCTAATGAAGAAAAAGATACTAGTTCTGACAGTAATTATGAGTTTGAGCCAGAAGAAGATGAAATTTTAAGCAATTTATTGCCTAAAAATATTTCTACACAGATTTTTAAAGCAATGTTAGAAAATTCAGCAAGCGAACAAGGTTCAAGAATGAGTGCCATGGATAATGCAACAAGAAACGCAGGTGAAATGGTTGACAAACTTACAATTCAGTATAACAGAAGTCGTCAAGCTGCAATTACTAAAGAACTAATTGAAATAATATCAGGAGCAGAAAGTTTATAATTATGAGCAAAGGGAGAATTACACAAGTTATTGGAGCTGTAGTAGATGTTAAATTTGATGGAGAATTACCCGAAATTTTAACCGCATTAGAATGTAATAATTCAGGTAATAGACTTGTTTTGGAAGTTGCTCAGCATTTAGGTGAGTCAAGCGTGCGAACAATCGCTATGGATGCTACCGAAGGATTAAAAAGAGGAGATGAAGTTACAGATACCGGTTCACCAATTAAAGTTCCAGTAGGACCCGAGACACTAGGAAGAATTGTAAATGTTATTGGCGAACCTATTGATGAAAAAGGTGAAGTTAAAACTAAAGAAAGCTGGCCTATCCATAGAGCGGCTCCTGAATTTAATGATCAATCAACAGAAACAGAAATTTTAGTAACAGGAATTAAAGTAGTAGACTTGTTAGCGCCTTATGCAAAGGGTGGTAAAATAGGTTTATTTGGTGGTGCAGGAGTTGGAAAGACAGTTATTATTATGGAATTAATTAACAACATTGCAAAAGCGCATGGGGGATTTTCAGTATTTGCAGGAGTTGGAGAAAGAACTAGAGAAGGAAATGATCTTTATCATGAAATGATAGAGTCGGGAGTTATTAAACCAGAAGGACCTGGATCAAAAGCTGCATTAGTTTATGGTCAAATGAACGAACCTCCTGGAGCAAGATCAAGAGTTGCACTTACAGGACTAACAGTTGCTGAGTATTTTAGAGACCAAGAAGGTCAAGATGTGCTTTTTTTCGTAGATAATATTTTTAGGTTTACTCAAGCAGGTTCTGAAGTATCAGCCTTATTAGGAAGAATTCCATCAGCTGTAGGGTACCAACCTACACTAGCAACTGATATGGGAAATTTACAAGAAAGAATTACGACAACCAACAAAGGCTCTATAACATCTGTACAAGCGATATATGTTCCTGCTGATGACTTAACTGATCCAGCACCCGCAACATCTTTTGCTCACTTAGACGCAACAACTGTTCTATCAAGACAGATTGCGGAACTTGGAATTTATCCAGCTGTTGATCCCTTAGATTCAACTTCTAGAATTCTAGATCCTAGAATTGTTGGTGATGAACATTATAGAGTTGCAAGAGAAGTTCAGAAAATTCTTCAAACATATAAGTCTTTACAAGATATTATTGCAATTTTAGGCATGGATGAGTTATCAGAAGAAGATAAATTAATTGTTGCAAGAGCAAGAAAAATTCAAAGATTCTTATCACAGCCGTTTTTTGTAGCAGAAGTTTTTACAGGCTCTCCTGGAAAACTAGTTGATTTAGAGTCAACAATTAAAGGATTTGATGCAATTTGTAAGGGTGAATATGATCATTTACCAGAAGCCGCCTTCTATATGGTTGGTACAATTGAAGAAGCAATTGAAAAAGCCGAGAAAATGGCAAAAGAAGTTGCCTAATGAGTGAAGAATTTAAAGTTGAAATAGTAAATCCTGAAAAATCTTTTCTATACAAAGAAAATGTAACAGAGGTCGTTATACCTGCTTTTGAAGGAGAAATGGGAATTTTAAAGGATCATATTTCAATTATTTCTTTTTTAAAGCCAGGAATAATAAAAGTTTATTCAAAATCTGAAGAAAATAAATATTTTGTTGAAGATGGAATAGTAGAATTTAAAGATAACAGTTTATCAATTTTAACGAGCTCAATTTATAATATGTCTGATTTGGATAGAAATAAAATAGATCAAATAGTTAAAGAAGCTGAAAAAGAATCTAATGCAGACAATATTGATGACCAAAAAAGATATTTAATTGATCAAAAGGTTGAAGTTTTAAAGAATCTGAGTTTAAATTAATTTAATATTTTGGATACTTCTTGCTTAAGGTTTTTGTAAACATCTAGTTTAAAATTTACTGCTATTTTTGTTAAATCTTCTAAATTGATCCACTTCCAATCTAAGAATTCAGGTTTTTTTGTGTTTATATTTATTTCAGACTCATTTCCAGTAAATCTCATAATAAACCATTTTTGTGTTTGACCTTTAAATCTACCTTTCCAAATAATTCCTATTAAATGATCAGGCAATATGTATGTTAATTTTTTATCAATTTTTTGGATAAGCTTTACACTTACTACACTAGTTTCCTCTTTTAATTCTCTGAGGGCGGCTTCATAGTAATCTTCTCCTTCATCAATACCTCCCTGAGGCATCTGCCAAAAATTTTTTGGATTATCAATCCTTTTTGCCACAAAAACTTTATTTTTGTTATTCAGCAAAACTATTCCCACACCTTTTCTTAAGGGCAATTTAGAATAATTTTTTTTCATTTGTTTATTAGCCGTTAAGTAATTTAATAGCAAAATCTAGTTGATTATCAGTTTCTGTGCCAATTCTAAATTCATCTGATTTTTCTTCAATTTCTATATCTGGTGTTATACCAGTTCCAGAAATTGATTTTCCTGAAGGTAGATAATATTTAGAAATCGTCAATCTTATGGCACCATTATTTTTTAATGGAATTATTGATTGAACCGATCCTTTACCATAAGAATTTTCCCCAATTACAATTGCTCTTTTATGATCCTTAAGAGCACCAGCTACAATTTCTGATGCAGATGCGGATCCATAATTAATTAAAACTAATAAAGTTTCTCCATTAATTAAATCTCCTTTTTTTGCAAAATATTTTCTATTCTCGGAAGATTTTCTGCTTTTTGTGGATAAAATTTCACCATTATCTAGAAAAAAATCTGTTATTTTAACAGCTTGGGATAACAATCCTCCAGGGTTGTTTCTTAAATCTAGTACGTATTTATTAATTTTATTTTTTTTAAATTTATTAATTTTATTTTTTATTTGTTTAGCGCTATTATCATTAAATGCAGTAAGCCTTATATAACCAACACTATCATCAATTATTTTTGATTTTACTGATTTTACTTCAATAATTTCTCTTGTTATTTCAAAAACTAATGCTTTTTTTGTTCCTTTTCTTCTAATAGTTATTTCCAACTTTGATCCAACTGGTCCTCTCATAAGTTCTACAGCTTCTGATAAAGTTTTTCCTTGAACCTGAATTCCATTTATTTTTACAATATAGTCGCCAGCTTTTACCCCTTCTCTTTCAGCAGGTGAACCGTCCATTGGTGTTATTACTTTTACAACACCAAATTCCATTCCAACCTCTATTCCTAAACCACCGAACTTACCGCTAGTTTCAGTTTCCATTTCTTCAAAATTTTCTGGAGACATATAAGCAGAGTAAGGATCTAATGATTGTAAGACACCATTAATAGCAGCGTCCATTGCATCACTTTGATTTATTTCTTCAACATACTCTTTATTTATTTTATCTAAAACTTCACCAAACAAATCAATTTTATCATAAATATTTTCATCATTTGCAGCAAAACTTATTTTTGAAAAAAAAAATGAAACTATAGTTAAAAAAATTAATATAAATTTTTTTTTCATATAATTATTTTTTCCTTAGGAATTAATTCAGACCATATTTTTTCAAGTTCATAAAATTTTCTTTTTTCTGGATTAAATATGTGAACTATTAAATCTATTCCGTCAATTAACTTCCAATCATTACTATCCTTACCTTCAATTTTACAGTTAGTAACACCATTATTTTTGAACTTTTCTAAAACTTGTTCAGATAGCGCTTGAATATGTCTAGATGAAGTTCCGCTAGCAATAATCATATAATCTGCCATTGAAGATTTATTTTTGAGATCTATTGATATTATGTCTAGAGCTTTATTCGAATCCAATGTGCTAACTATTATGTTTTTTAGATTCGAGATTTTATCCATTAATTAAATAAATTTTATCAAATTTTTCTTAATTTAGAAGATGAAATATTTACTTTTTTAAATTTTATAAATTTTAAACCTTTATTATTTAGCTTCCTAAAAGCCATAGATTTTAATGATTTTGATTTATAATTTGTTCTATCAAAAACTAAAATATTACATTTTGATGAAATTGCTTTCCATCTATGCCATTTATGAAAGGAAATTAAATTATCAGCTCCCATTAAAAAAAATATTTCAGATCTATTATTTTTTTTCTTTAAATAATTTACTAGCTCTATAGTTTTATTTGATTTAATTTTATCCTCATAAAATTTAACTGAAATAAAATTATGTTTTTTTGTAATTTTTTTTGCATGGTCAATTCTTTTTTTTAGATTGAAGAAACTTTTTGATTTAAAAGGATTTTTTTTTGTTATTGCCCAAATTACTTTATTAATTTTAAATTTTTTTTTTGCTTCTATAGAAATTCCAAGATGTCCATTGTGTGCAGGATCAAATGTTCCGCCTAAAATTCCAATTTTTTTTTTTATATTTTTTTTCAATTTAACTTCTTATTTGTCCTTTTCCTAGAACTTCATATTTATATGAAATTAATTGATTTAAACCCACAGGTCCTCTTGGAGGCAGAGTGTTAGTAGAAATTCCAACTTCACCTCCAAATCCAAACTCACCCCCATCGGCAAATTGAGTTGAAGTATTGTGCATAGCTATTGAACTTTTTACATTTTTTAAAAATAAATCTGCATTATTTTTATTTTTAGTAATTATACTATCTGTATGCATTGTTCCGTATTTATTAATATGATTTATTGCTTCTAAAATATTGTTTACAGATTTAACAGAAATTTTTGCAGATAAATATTCTTTTGACCAATTAGTTTTATTTGCTTTTTTAGATTTGCCATAAAAATTTTTTCTAATAATGCTATCAGCAAATATTTCACAATCATTTTTACTTAATTTTTCTAATATAGGATTGCAAAATTTTTTTAAAATTTTTTTATGCATTAAAATTGTTTCTGTAGCCCCACATATACTTGTATTTCTTAATTTTGCATTATGAACAACTTTTATTGCCATATTTAGATCTGCATCTTTATCAATATAAGTGTGACAAATTCCCTCTAAATGTCCAATTATTGGTACTGAAGATAGTTCTTGTACTTTTTTTACTAAATTTTTTCCTCCTCTAGGAATTATTATATCAATAAATTTTTCCATTTTTGATAACATATAATCTACCGATCTTCTGTTTTTATTTTTTACTATTTGAACATAATTTTGATCAATATTATTTTTTTTTAGAGCATCTCTAAATAATTTCACGAGTACTCTATTTGAATTATATGCTTCAGATCCACCTTTTAAAATTATTACATTGCCTGACTTAAAACATAAGCTTGCAACATCTGATGTAACGTTAGGTCTACTTTCGTAAATTATACCAATTACACCAATTGGAGTTGAAATTTTTTTTATTATTAATCCATTAGGTCTTTTCCACTTATCAATTACTTTATTTATTGGGTCACTTAATTTAATAATTTTATTTATAGAGCTTTCTATTTCCTCTAATTTTTTTTGATTTAATGTTAATCTATCAATTAAGTTTTCTGAAAGATTATTTTTTATAGCAAATTTAATGTCTTTATTATTTTCTTTAAGAATAATTTTTTTATTTTTATTAATTAATTGTAAAAATTTTCTTAAAACTTTATTTTTACTTTCACTATCAATTTTTATTTTAGAAGCTTTTTTTGCTTTTATACCAATATTTATCAAATTTTCTTTCATTTATACTTCAACCATATCATCTTTATGAACTACTTCCGATTTAGAAATATATCCCAAAAGTTCATTAATTTTATTCGAATGCTGGCCTTGAATTTTAATTGTTTCTTCCGATGAAAAAGAACTTAGGCCTCGAGCATATTCTTTCAAGTTCTTATCTAGTATTTTTATGTGATCACCTTTATTAAATTTTCCATTAACTTTTTTAATGCCTGCTGCTAATAGACTTTTACCTTTTTTAAGTGCATTGATAGCTCCGTCATCTATTACTAGCTCCCCTTTTGGCGATACTGAACTGATAATCCATTTTTTTCTAGCATCTAATTTTGAAACTTTTGGTAAGAACCATGTACATTTATTTTTTTCTATAATTTTTTTAATAGGTCTTTCCACAAGACCATTTGCTATAACCATCATACAACCAGATAGTTGACAAATTTTTGCAGCTTCAATTTTAGTTTTCATTCCGCCAGTTCCATGCTCACTTACACTTTTAGTAGCTATCTTTTCTATATCTATGTCTATATTTTTAATTTCTTTAATTAGTTGAGAGTTTTTAAATAATTTTGGATTTTGTGTATATAATCCATCAACATCTGAAAGAAGAACTAGACAATCAGCACCCGATATTTGAGAAACTCGTGAAGCCAGTCTATCATTATCTCCATATTTTATTTCAGTTGTAGCAATACTGTCATTTTCATTAACAACTGGAACAAATCCTAATTCAAATAAATTTTCAAAAGTTCTTTTTGCATTTATTGCTCTTCTTCTTTGTTCGGTATCTTCTAGTGTAAGTAAAATTTGTGAAAGATTGATTTTTTTTGAACTAAAAATTTTATTAAAAAGATTCATTAACTCAATCTGTCCTATAGAGGCAACAGCTTGGCTTTTATCAAGTTTTATATATTGTTTACTTAAATTTAATTTTTTGCAACCCAAAGCTATTGCACCAGAACTAACTAAGATTACATTTTTTTTTTGTTTTAATAAATCTTTAATATCTTTTGCAAACTCCATTAACCATTTTTTTCTAATTTTTTTTTTATTATCAATTATTATTGATGAACCTATTTTTATTACAATTGTTTTAGATTTTTTAAGATACATATTTAATTATTTTAGATTTTATTTTTGATATTGATTTTTTATCCAAAGTTGAAAGAGCTATTAAGTTTACTTTATATTTTTTTAAAAAATCATTTTTAATTTTTTTTACTTCTTTGTCTTCTAAAAGATCTATTTTATTTAAAACTACTATTTCATCTTTTTTTAACAAATCTTTACTATATTTTTTTAATTCTTTTCTAACTTGACTGTATGATTTTTTTAAGTCTTCTTCTGTAATATCAATCATATGTAGTAAAGATTTGCATCTTTCAATATGTTTAAGAAATTTTATACCCAAACCCACACCTTTGTGAGCACCTTCAATTAGACCAGGAATGTCTGCTAAAGTTATTTCTTTATCATCATATACTGCGACACCAAGATTAGGGTTTAAAGTTGTAAATTTATAATTAGCAATTTTTGGTGTTGCACTTGTTAAAGCCGCTAATAAACTGGATTTACCTGCATTAGGCAAACCAATAATACCAATATCTGCAATTGTTTTTAATTGAAGCCAAACCCAAAATTCTTCACCTTTAGTTCCTTTGGTAAATTTTTTTGGAGATCTATTAGTTGACGATTTAAATCTGGTATTGCCAAATCCTCCCTTTCCTCCAGCAGATACAATAAATTCTTCTTTTTCTTCTTTAAAATCAAAAATTAAAGTTTTGTTATCTTCCTCAAATACTTGTGTGCCAATTGGGACTTTGAGGTATAAATTTTCTCCTCCTCTACCAGTTTGATTTTTTCCCTTTCCATCACCACCTCTTTTGGCTTTAAAATGTTGTTGGTATCTAAAATCAATTAGTGTATTTAGATTTCTTTCAGATTTTAAAATTACAGAACCACCTTTGCCTCCATCTCCTCCGTCTGGTCCTCCAAATTCAATAAATTTTTCCCTTCTAAAACTAGGCGATCCAGATCCACCATCACCTGCTTTGATAAATATTTTAACTTGATCTAAAAATTTCATAATACAACTCCTTTGATTTTATAAGTTGTATTGATTAATTGGGTTTTACAGAAACAAATGTTCTATCAGATTTAGTTTTTTTAAATTCTACTTTGCCCTCAACTTTTGCAAATATAGAATGGTCTTTACCTATGCCAACGTGTTCTCCAGGAAAAATTTTTGTTCCTCTTTGTCTTACGATTATATTACCTGGTATGACATATTGACCGCCGTATTTTTTTATACCAAGTCTACGACCAGCACTATCACGTCCATTTCGAGATGATCCACCTGCTTTTTTTGTTGCCATAATTAAATCTTACTTTTTTTCTTCTTTTATTTTTTTTGTCTTTGTTTTTTCTACTTTTTTTGCCTCAGAAAGTATAGCACCATCTTTAGCAAAAATTTTTTTAATCTTTATTAAAGAATATTGTTGTCTATGTCCATTTTTTCTTCTTGAATTTTGTCTCCTTCTTTTTTTGAATATTAAAATAGTTCTATTTTTATTATTTTCCATTAATTCTGCTTCAACTTTTGCACCTTTGACCAATGGAGAACCAACTTCTAATGTTTTATCATCTCCATATGCAAGCACTTCATTAAATTCTATTTTGCTATCAGCTTTACTATTTTTAAGCTTTTCTATTTTTAATATATCGCTAGCTTTAACTTTGTATTGTTTTCCACCTGTTTGTATTACTGCAAAAGACATTATAAATCCTTAGTTTTATAAATGGCAATATAGTTCTAGACTTCTTTTAGTCAAGTTTAATAAATTAGAAATTATCCTTTAAATCTCTTAATTTTGAAAAGTCTTCTAGATTTTTTGCTCTTAAAAAAATATTACATGCTAATTCCTCTCCAATTGTTGAAGGAATTGTAGGTAATTTATTTTTTAATTTTTCTTGAATTTCAAAAATTTTTTTTTCTAAATTTTTATTATTTTTTTCATACTGCGCGCAGAACAATGAGTTTTTAAGAGTATATTCATGTCCACAATAAATTTTAGTATTGATGGGAAGTTTTTTTAGTTTATTCAAAGAAGCAAACATTTGTTTATATGTGCCTTCAAATATTCTGCCACAACCAAGTGAAAATAGTGTATCTCCAGTAAAAGCTATTTTGTCTTTTGAAAAATAAAAACAAATATGACCCGATGTATGTCCCGGAATATGAATAATTTTTGCTTCAAAATCTTCAGCAATCCAGATTTGATTGTTTTTAACAAGTATATCTATTTCTGGTATTCTATCTTTATCATTTTTATACCCAACAACTTTTACTCCATATTTTTTTTTTAATTCATTATTGCCACCAACATGATCATGATGATGGTGTGTATTTAGAATAAATTTTAAATTAATATTTTTTTTTTCTATAAAATCAATAATTGGTTTGGCTTCACTTGGATCAATGACACACGCATTTTGGTTTTTTTCATTTATTAACAAATAAGAATAATTGTCTTGTAAGCATTTAATTATTTCAACTTTCATACTACTTTTCTATTACAAAAATTCCTAATTGAGAAAATAAATTTTTATAACTTAAATTTGAACTATTAATTTTTATATTTTTTCTATTACAATAATTTACAAAATCCTTAATAGTGCACATATGAAGGTTGGGTGTATTATACCATTCATTAGGTAAATTTTTTGTTATTGGCATTGTGCCTTTTAGAAGCAAATGTAACCTGACTTTCCAATATCCAAAATTTGGTATTGTAACAATTGCCTTTTTACCAATCCTTAATAATTCGCTAATTACATTTTCTGGGTCCAGGAATGCTTGAAGAGTTTGGCTTAAGACTACGTAATCGAAAGACAAATTTGGAAATTGATGTAAATCTTTTTCAGCATTTCCTTCAATTACAGAAAGACCTTTACTAGTACAATCTTGAACATTTTTTTTTGATATTTCCAATCCTCTTGTGTCAACACTTTTTTTATCTTTTAGATATTTCATCAAAGTACCATCACCACAACCAACGTCTAATACTCTAGTATTGTTTTCAATAAGATCAGAAATTATTTTAAATTCTTTTTTCATATTTATTTCAATAATTTGCTTCTAAAAAATTTCTAACCGAACTTAAAAAATCAGGCACATCTAGAAGAAAAGAATCGTGACCTTTGTCGCTATTTATTTCTATAAACCCTACATTTGCACCAGCAGCATTTAAAGCAATTACAACTTCTTTATTTTCCAAAGTTGGATAAAGCCAATCGGATGTAAAAGAAATTATAAAAAATTTTGTTTTACTGTTTTTAAAAGCATTTGAAAGATTCCCTTTATACTGTTTTATTAAATCAAAATAATCCATAGCTCTTGTTATATAAAGATAGCTATTTGCATCAAAGCGATCTACAAATGCATTGCCTTGATGTCTCAGATAGCTTTCAATTTGAAAATCAGCATCAAAACTAAATTTTAGCGAATCTCTTTCTTGAAGTTTTCTGCCAAATTTATCTTCCAAACTTTTTTTAGAGAGATAAGTAATATGCGCTGCCATTCTTGCAACCGCTAAGCCATTATTTGGTGACGATTCTGTATTAAAATAATTTCCATTATTCCAATTTTTATCAGCCATTATTGCCTGCCTTCCTAACTCATTAAGAGCAATATTTTGAGCTGAATGACTAGCAGTACATGCTATTGGAATCGCAGTTTTGGTTTTATCTGGAAAATTAGCAACAAATTGTAAAGCTTGCATTCCACCCATAGAACCTCCAGTTACACTAAACAACTTGTCTATTTTAAAAAAATTTAACAAATTATATTGTGCATTTACCATGTCATTAATTGTAATAACTGGAAAGTTTGTTCCAATTGTTTTATTAGTTTTTTGATCGATACTACTGGGACCGTATGAACCCATACATCCACCAATTACATTTGCACATATTATAAAAAATTTATTCGTATCAATTGCCTTACCAGGCCCCACAAGATAAGACCACCAGCCACTTTTATTTGTAATTGGGTTAGTTCCAGTTACAAACTGATCTCCACTTAAAGCATGAAAGACTAAAATTGCATTATCTTTTTTCTCATTTAATGTACCATATGTTTCATAAGCTAATGGAAAATTAGATATAGTTTGCCCACAATCAAGCTTTAATGGTTCATCAATAATTAATGTTTTTACCTTTTCTATGTTGTTCATCTTTTCTTTCTTTTGAATTGTGAGGTAAAAAAACTTATTTAGCGGTTTTTTTATAGCGCTCGCAATTCAGTTAAATCAGCGCATAAATTATTTACAGGATACTCTTATATATGTCAATTTTATTAAAATACTAAATATTTTATGTAAATATGTATTTTTTTATCTATAAAGATACGAAATATTGAAAATTATGACTTCGCTTAAATTTAAAAAAATAAATATAGAAGCTTACAAACCAGGAAGATCTATATTAAAAAAAAAGAAAAATGTAATAAAACTTTCGGCCAATGAATCGGCACTAGGAATGAGCCCAAAAGTGTTGAAAATATTACGAAGCAAAAATTATAAAATTTCTAAATATCCAGATAGCAAAGCAATAGATTTAAGAAAAATAATTTCTTCAAAATTTAAATGTGAATTTAACAAAATTATTTGCGGCTCTGGCTCGGATGAAGTAATTCAAATGATATGTCAACTTTTTCTTAAGCCTGGAGATGAAGTGATTGTGCCACAATACAGTTTTTTGATGTACAGAATATATGCATCAATTGTTGGAGCAAAAGTAGTTTTTTCTAAAGAAAACGGATTTAAGGTCTCGGTTGAAAATATAATTAAAAAAGTTAGTAAAAGAACAAAGATTGTTTTTGTAGCAAACCCAAATAATCCGACTGGCACATATTTAGAGAAAAAAGAGTTAATTAACCTCAGAAAAAAATTGAATAAAAAAATATTATTGGTTGTAGATGATGCATATGATGAATATATGAAAGATAAAAAATATTCTTCAGGTTTAAAGATTTTTAAAAATAAAAAAAATGTATTTATTTTAAGAACTTTTTCTAAAATATATGGACTTGCCTCTCTAAGAGTGGGATGGGGATATGGTGACAAAAAAATAATTGATGCACTAAATATGATTAAACCTCCTTTTAATGTTAATAAAATTGCTCAGCTATGTGCAATTGAATCCCTAAAAGATAGTAAATTTATAAGAAAATCTGTTAAACATAATTTATTTTGGAGCAATAAAATTATAAAAAACTTGGAACGATTTAATATTTTTTGTAATAAAGTAAGCGCAAATTTTCTTTTACTCAATTTTAACAAATGTAGGTTAACCGCAAATAATGTTGAAAAAAAATTATTAGAAAAAGGTTTGATATTAAGAGAAACCAAAACTTATGGAATAAGAAACTGTTTAAGATTAACAATAGGAAACAATTTAGAAAACAAGTTATTTTTAAAAAGTATAAACAGGATATTTAAAAATGTTTAAGAATATTTTGATAATTGGATGTGGTATGATTGGATCCTCAATTCTTAGAGGAGCCATTAGCCAAAAGTTGTGTAAAAAAGCTTATGTATATGAAAAAAATATTAAATACCAAAACCAAATAAAAAAAATAAATAAGAAAATCATTTTAATCAAAAAAATTGATAAAAAAATAAAGGATATGGATTTAGTTGTTATTTCAACTCCAATGAGCGAATACCAAAAAATAATTATTAAACTAAATAATAATTTGAGCAATAAAACTTTAATTACTGATGTTGGGTCAACTAGAGGAAATGTTGCAAAATTAATAAAAACAAAATTATCAAAAAAATTAAATTGGATAATGAGCCATCCCATATCTGGTTCTGAAGCTAGTGGACCAAAATACGGCAGTAAAAATTTATTTAAAAATAAATGGTGCATTTTGATAAAAAGTAAAAAAAACAAATTTCTAGAAAACAAATTGTCTAGGTTTTGGAAAAAATTAGGTTCTAGAATTTTTTTTATGCAAGAACGGGAGCATGACAAAGTTTTTGCAGTTACAAGTCATCTACCACACTTAGTTGCATACAATTTAATTAAAACTGCTCAAGATTTTCAAAAAACTCATAAAAAAAATATAATTAAATACAGCGCAGGCGGTTTAAGAGACTTTTCTAGGATAGCGGCATCCAATGAAATTATGTGGAGAGATGTATTTTTTAATAATAGTAAAAATATTTCTAAAATAATCGATTTATTCATTAGAAACTTGAAGAACTTTAAGATGGATATTAATAAAAAAAGAAATTCTTTATTACTTGATAAGCTTAAAAAATCAAAAAAAGCTAGACAACAAATCTTGTTATTAAAACAAGATATTAGTAAACCAGATTTTGGTAGAGAAAATTAAATTCTAAATACTTTTTTTACCTTTAATTTGACAGTTCTTTCTATTCTTTTTATTGTTTTGTGAATTGGCATTATAATAACTTTTTTCTCTGGACCGTAAGCATGTATTAGTTTTTTTGAATCAATACATACCGCAACATGCCCTTTCCAAAAAATTATGTCACCTTTTTTAAATTTTTTTTTTATTATGCTTCCTTTTTTATATTTTATTTGATCAACGGTATCTCTTGGAAAAAATTTGTTATTAAATTTATAAAATATTTGAATTAATGCAGAGCAGTCAATACCATCATGTGTTTTACCTCCCCATTTATATTTGCAATTTAAATATAATTTAAAAATTTTAATGTAATTTTTTTCCTTTTTATTTATAAGAGCTATATCTTTTTGTTTTATCCATTTATTTTTTTCAAACATAACATAATTCTTTTTTCTTTTTAAAATTTCAATTTCACTTGAAAATGGCAAAAAATTATTTGATTTATAAATTCTTGTTTTTAAAACTTTTATTTTGTGTGTAGGTTTAATTTTATTAATAAATTTTTTGTTTTTTATATAACCACGATATCTATCGTAAGATGCTCTTATTTTTAGAAAATTTTTTACTTTTCTTAAAACTTTAAATTTTTCACCATAAATAATTTGAGAGCTAATTTTAGAATTAATTGAAGGACGTTCGTATATGTTTATCCAGGGATATACTGAGTAATAATTATTCTGCACCAATTTTTACTTTATGTCTTATAAACCACAAACAAATTAGTGAAGGAATGACCATTATTGTAGTTAAAACAAAAAATGTTCCCCAGTCTCCATTTAACCAATCAACAAGAGCTCCCGAAGATGAAGCAAGAGTTGTTCTGCCAGCAGTTCCTATTGATGCAAGTAGAGCATATTGGGTAGCGGTGTAAGTTCTATCAACTAATAATGAAATAAATGCTACAAAAGCTACTGTAGCAAACGCAGCAGTGATATCGTCAGCTATTACAGCAATTGCAAACAATAATTCAGATTTGCCTGTCCAAGCTAAAATGGCAAAAAGTAAGTTTGTTAAAGCCATTAAACCTCCCGCAAAGAACATTGTTTTGATTGTTCCTGCTCTCATTGCCATTACTCCTCCCAGTAATGTAAAAACTACAGTTGTGATCCATCCAAGCCCTTTAGAGTAAATTGCAATCTGTCCTTTAGAAAATCCAATTTCTTTATAAAAAACAATAGACATACGACCTAGAAATGCTTCACCAATTTTAAATAAGAATACAAAACCTAATATTCCTACAGCAATGGCAAATCCATTTTTTTTAAAGAAACTAATTATAGGTCCACCAATGGTTCCTGTAATGTAAGCAATAAAATTAGTTATAATATTGCTAGAACCAAGTTTTCCTTCAATTATTTTATCAGTTTCTCTCTGCTTAGCTTGTCTATCAGTTTCAATTGGTTCGTGAACAAACATCAAACCAACATTCATTAAAATTATTACGACTCCTAAAACTAAAAAAGTAGCTTGCCAATATTCAGCAATACCAATGTTTTCAAAATATTCTGCTGTAAATAAAGCTATAACTCCTCCTAGTTTATAACCAGTCCACCAACCAACAACTGCCATTGCGGCACCAGCTGCCATAGCTTTTCCTTCATTTTCATTAATTTGTTCAATTCTTAAAGCGTCAACTGTTATGTCTTGAGTAGCTGACGCTATTGCAATAATTAATCCAACAGTAATCAATAGAGCTAAATTTTGTGTTGGATTTATAAAGCTCCACACCAACAAGCTTAGTAAAATTGCAATTTGCATTAAAACTATCCAACCTCTTCTGTGGCCTAGTTTTTTTGTTAATAGAGGTATTTGAATTCTATCTATTATTGGTGCCCATAAATAATTAAATGCATACACACCAAAAATTAAACCTGCCCATCCTATTGTTGATCTACTTAGTCCTTCTTCCTTTAGCCAAAGACTTAAACTACTTGCAATCAAGACCCACGGGAAACCACTTATAGCTCCAAGAAGTAAAATTCTTAGCATTCTTACGTCTTTGTAAACCAAAAGTGATTCAGTCCAGCTTTGTTTTTTTTCTATCATTTATACTTTTAATACTTTCTCCAAAAAGATGGAACAAATAACACTAATATAGCAAACAGCTCAAGTCTACCTAAAATCATACCCATACTTAAAGCCCACTTAGATGGACTAGACAATGAAGAGAAATTTCCATTAGGTCCAATAATTTCACCTAGCCCGGGACCTACATTGGAAATAGAGGTTGCAGCTCCAGAAATTGAAGTAATAAAATCTAAACCAGTTAGGGATAATATTGCAGTTAAAAGGAAAAAAATAATAATATAAAGAAAAATGAATGATATAACTGATGACATAAATTTATCATCAATATTATTTTTGTCATATTTGATAACAAAAATACCCCGTGGATAAATTATTTTTTTTAACTGATTCAATAAAAAATGATAAAGCAATTGAATTCTGAAAATTTTTATACCACAAGCAGTTGAACCTGCACAACCACCAATAAACATTAAGATTAGAAAAAATATTAGAGGAAAATTTCCCCATTGGTCAAAATCTTTTGTAACATAACCAGTTCCAGTTAAAATAGAAATTACATTGAATGCAACCGATCTTACACTTATTTCAAATAAATTTTGTTTTAAAATAGCTAAATAAATAAATAATATTATTATAGAAAATAATACTATTTTAAAAAAAGTTTTGATTTGAGTATCGGAAAAAAATATTTTTTTATCTCCATTAAGAAACTTTATATAGGCAATAAAAGGCAGACTTCCTAGTAATATAAATATCATTGAAGTAGTTTCTATTAAAGCATTATCAAAATATCCTATAGATTCATTATAATTAGAAAAACCACCAGTAGCGATAGTGGTCATTGAATGAGTAAGACTATCAAAAAAGTTCATTCCAAAAATTTTATAAAATGAAGCACATAAAAATGTTAAAGCAGAGTAGATAAAGATTAATCGTAGACTTATTTCTTTAGATTTTGGTAAAATTTTTTCGGCATTATCGTTACTTGATATTTTAAACAACTGCATACCTCCAACATTCATTATTGGCATAAGTGTAATTGCCATTACAATTATTCCTATTCCTCCTAACCATTGAAGGATAGCACGCCACAGCAATATACTTTTTGGAGCAATTTCTAAACTCACTATTACAGTAGAGCCAGTAGTTGTAATTCCTGACATGCTTTCAAAGAAAGCATCAGTTATATTTAAATCTAAATTAGAAAATATAAATGGAAGAGAGCCAAATAGAGCTATACTTAACCATGAAAGAGCAGTTAATAGAAAAGCTTGAGGTAAATTTAAATTTTTATCATGATCTAAATTTGACAAAAAAAATAATATTCCAAATACAATTGTAATAATTCCAGAACTAATAAATGAAGAATCTAATTCATTATATATAAATTGAATAATTACTGGAATAATCATGGCTAATCCCAGGATTACTTGCAATATACCAAGTGTGAAAAACACAGTTTTATAATTCGACATTTTGAATGGACATTATTTTATGGTAAATAAATTTCAACTCTATAAGAATTATTAAAACCATGAATTTTATGAGTTATTTTGTATTTAAACAGTGATTGATAAAGCTAACATAGAAAAAACAAATGCATGGCCTTTTGTTGAGGCTAAAAAAATTCTTCGAGAAAGAAAAAAGTATATAGATCAAAAAGGCAAAATAATTTTACAAACTGGCTACGGGCCAAGCGGACTTCCTCATATTGGAACCTTTGGAGAAGTTGCCAGAACTTCAATGCTTGTTAATGCACTAAATAAATTAACAGATCTACCTAAAGAAATAATTACATTCTCAGATGATATGGATGGACTAAGAAAAGTTCCAGAAAATGTTCCTAATAAGGATATTTTAAAAAATAATTTACACAAACCTTTAACGATTGTTCCAGACCCTTTTAAACAATTTAATAGTTTTGGTGAGCACAACAATGAAATGTTAAAAAATTTTTTAAATAATTTTAATTTTAAGTATACTTTTAAAAGCTCAACTGATCTTTACAAGTCAGGCTTTTTTAATGAAACACTAAAACTTATATTAAATAAATATGAGGATATTATGAGTATAATTATCCCAACACTTGGTAAAGAAAGACAAAAAACTTATTCTCCATTTTTACCTATTTGCCCAGAAACTGGTGTTGTTTTAGAAATTCCTGTTTTAAAAATAGATGAAAAAAATTCAAAAATTATTTTTGATAATTCTGGAAAAAAATTAGAAAAAAGCATTTTAGATGGCAATTGTAAACTTCAATGGAAAGTAGATTGGGCCATGAGGTGGTATGCTCTAGATGTAGATTTTGAAATGTATGGTAAGGATTTGATTGAAAGCGCTATCTTATCAACAAAAATTATAAAAATATTAGGAAAAACTAACCCTTCAGGTTTTGCTTATGAGTTATTCTTAGATGAAAAAGGAGAAAAAATATCAAAATCAAAAGGAAATGGAATAACAATTGATCAATGGTTAGAATATGCTTCTCCTGAAAGTTTATCTTTATTTATGTATCAAAATCCAAAAAGAGCAAAAAAATTATATAGAGAAATTGTTCCTAAAGCTGTGGATGAGTATTTAGATTTTATTGAGAAAGGAAAAAAACAAAATGAGTTACAAATGCTATTAAATCCTGTTTGGCATGTCCATAATGGCATAATTCCAAAAGAAAACACAATTATGACATTCTCTATGCTTCTTAACTTAGTTGAAACTAGCAATGCTAATTCAAAAGAACTTTTATGGAAGTTTGTTAAAAAATATAAACCAAACATTTTAGAAAAAGAACATCCAATATTTGACAAGCTGATTGAGTATGCAATCAAATATTTTAATGATGTAATTAAAAAAAATAAAAAATATAAAAAACCTAATGTTGAAGAAAAAAAAGCACTAGAGGCATTAGTTATAGTATTAGAAAAATGTACTGATGAAATGCAACCAGAAGAAATTCAAACTCAAATTTATACTGTTGGAAAAGAAAATGGCTATAAAGAGAATTTAAGAGATTGGTTTAGATTGATTTATGAGGTAGTTTTTGGTGATGAAAATGGTCCAAGAATGGGTTTTTTTATTAGTTTTTTTGGCGTTAAGGAGACACAACAATTAATAAAAGATAAAATTAACTGATGTTTTCAAAAATAAGATCATTAATATTTAAATTAGATCCTGAAACAGCACATGATTTAGCCATCAAGGCTCTTAAATTTAATCTTGTTTTTCAAAATAAAATTAAAAACAACAAGTCAATTCAAACAGAAATTTTTGGAAAAACAATTCCAAATCCAATAGGCATAGCAGCTGGTTTTGATAAAGATGCAGAAGTATACAATCCTTTGTTTAAATTAGGTTTTGGATTTGTTGAAGTTGGAACTGTAACTCCAATTAATCAATACGGAAATCCTAAACCGAGAATATTTCGTCTTGAAGAAGATGAGGCATTAATAAATAGGCTTGGGTTTAATAATTCAGGTTCAGAAAAAGTTAAATCAAGAATTATTTCAAATTCTCCAAAAGGCTTATTTGGAATAAACATAGGACCAAATAAAGATACAAATAATAGACTAGAAGATTATTTAATAGGCCTTCGTAAATTTTATAATCTTGCTGATTATTTGACAATCAACATATCTTCTCCTAATACTGAAAATTTGCGAAGTTTTCATAATGCAGATGAGCTGAATGAACTCTTGAGTTTAATTGAAAAGGAAAAAAAAATATTAAAAACTACAGTACCCATCACAGTAAAAATATCACCAGATATTCAAGATGAAAATATTAATATAATTTCAGACTTACTTTTAAAACACAATGTTAAGGCAGTAATAATTTCAAATACAACTGATAGAAATAGAGAAAATTTATCTAATATTAATAAATTAGAAAAAGGAGGCTTATCAGGAAAACCTTTAGAAAAAAAATCTAATGAATTAATTAATAAATTTTACAGAATTTTAAAAAACCAAATAAAAATTATAGGCGTAGGTGGAGTTGATTCTGGTCAAAGCGCTTATCAGAAAATAATTAATGGAGCTAGTTTAGTTCAACTTTATACCGGCATGATTTATCAAGGTCCCAGTATTGCTTCAAAAATAAGTAAAGAATTAATAAATATTTTAGATAAAGAAGGAGTAAAAAATATATCTGATTTAGTAGGAAGTAAAAATTGACCTTGACTGGTAACTTTAGAACACCTATATAGTCATAAATTTTATGTCTAAAAAATGCGAGCTTACTGGAAAAATTCCTCTTAAAGGTCACAAGGTTAGTCATGCTAACAATAAGACAAAAAGAAGATTTTTGCCCAATCTTAAAAAAGTAAGGTTTAAAAGTATAATTTTAAATAAAAGTTTAAAATTAAATGTATCTAATGCAGGAGTCAGAACAGTGGATAAAAAAGGTAGTTTTGACCAATTTATTAAAAGTGCAAAAGCTAGAAACTTATCTTCTAGATTAAAAAAATTAAAAAAATCATTACTTAGCAAATCTGCTTAATGAATAGAGTTTTTATAACACTTTCATTTTTTATGGGAGTGGTTGTTTTAACATCTAATTATTTAGTTCAGTTTCCAATTAATTATTTTGGTTTAAATGAAATATTAACTTATGGAGCATTTAGTTATCCAGTAGCTTTTTTGATAAACGATATTTCAAATAGATTTTATGGAAAAATATATGCAAGAAAAATTGTATATTTAGGTTTTGCCATTGGTATTTCTTTCACACTTTTGTTTTCTACAAATTTTGCAGATTTAATTTCAATAAGAATTGCAATTGGCTCAGGCTCAGCTTTTTTAGTTGCTCAATTGTTAGATGTTCAAATTTTTGATCAGTTAAGAAAAAAAAAATGGTTTGTGGCACCTCTAACATCTTCTTTAATTGGCTCTACTGTTGATACCTTTTTATTCTTTTCAATATCTTTTTATGCAACAGGTATACCGTGGTTTACTTTATCTTTGGGTGATTTGGGAGTTAAAATTTTTGTTGCACTATTGATGTTAATTCCATTTAGATTATTAATAGGAACAGTTAAAGCAGTTTAATGATTATCTATATAAAAATTTATAGGACAAAATTTTGTAAGCTAACTTAGCTACTAGAAAGTTATAGGAATTAAAACCTTTTATTGGTGCAAATTCATTTATATCAGCACCAACAATATTTGAATTTTTAATAGCTATTTTTATTATCTTTAAAGCTTCATCCCAAAAAATACCACCTGGTTCAGGTGTACCAGTGGCAGGCATAATACTTGAGTCAAAACCATCTACATCAAAAGTTATATAAACAATTTTATTTTTAATCATTTTTTTAAATTTTTTTAAATTCCATTCATTTTTATCTTTTGCCCAAAAAATATTAATTCTTGAGGAATTTTTTTTTAAATAAGGTATTTCACTTTTAGATATGTTTCTTATACCAAAAGAAATTACAGAAACATTTTTATAATCCAAGCATCTTTTTATTGCGGAGGCATGAGAAAATTTTTCTCCATTATAACTTTCTCTTAAATCTGCATGTGCATCAAAGTGTAATAAACATAGTTTTTTATATTTTTTTGCAAAAGGAGCTATACAGCCAGGAGTTATTGAATGTTCACCACCAAGGGTTAAAGGAAAAATTTTGTTATTTAAAATTTCTTCATTAATTTTTGATATTTTATTTAGCGCTTTATTTATATTTTTATCTATTTTAAAAGGTTTTAAAGTTTTAATTCCAATTTTTTTGTAAGGTTCACAGTTTAATTCTTCATCGTATAATTCAACTTGATGTGAAGCTTTAATTATCTCTTTGGGACCATTTTTTGTTCCCCCACCATAACTAACTGTTTTTTCCAAACCAAATGGAATGACTATAGCTTTTTCTTTAATTTTGAATTTATTGTCAATTCCAAGAAAGCCCTGTTTGTTTGGTAAGAAGTTCAATTTTTATCCAAATATTTTTGAAAAATTTTTTCTTGTTCTTTTCTTCCAGTTACCATTATGATAAGCATCGCTTGCAATTAAAGGAAGAACACTAGTTGCTTCAGCAAAAACCATTTGTTCTTTTGTTACATTAACCTTGCCCCAAGAACTTGCTTCTTTTAAGGTAGAACTACTACATGCTCCGTCTCTTGAGTCTGCAACAGTTATTTGTACAGCATATTTATGCATATCCACTTCTTTTTCTAAAAGTTCAGCACAAATAACTGTGTCTTGAATAAAATTTTTTGGGACACCTCCTCCAATCATAAACAATCCCGATCCCTTTGATCTAATTTTTATTTCAGTTAGTTCACGAAATTCTCTAATTGAATCTATTGTTATATGTTTTTTTGGATTTTTTTCCTGGTGTATTACTAATCCAAATCCAGCACTTGAATCCGTAAAAGCTGGGCAAAAAATTGGAACATTATTTTCATATGCAGTTTCTATTAATGAACCTTTCTTTTTTGCATTATTTTTTAAATATTTTCCAATTTCATTAATAAACTCTCTAGATGTATAGCTTCTTGGTTCTAGTTTATCTGCTATTTCGCATATTGTTTTGTCACACATTTGAAGCTCATCTTCATCAATGTAAGTGTCATATATTCTATCAATATAATTTTTACGCAATACAGTATCGTCTTGAAATTGAGAGCCTTGATAATGTTTAAATCCAAGAGATTCAAAGAAATCCATATCAATAATTGATGCTCCAGTAGCTATAATCGCATCAATCATATTGTATTTAACCATATCTCTATAAATGTGCATACATCCAGCGGCAGAAGTGGATCCAGCTAAAGTTAAAAAAATTGTACAATCTTTATCCTTAATCATTTCATTAAATATATTAGCTGCATTTGCAGTTTCTCTAGAAACAAAAGACATTTTTTTCATTGATGAAATTATTTTTCTTGAGTCAAATGAAGTTATGTCAATGTGTTCAACTGGAGACTTAAGAAAATCTTTTTTGCTATTATGTCCTAGGTTTTTTTTATCCGACATTTAAGCAACAAGAAATTGTTTTTCAATTTCTTTGTTATACATGGTCATTATTGGATCATCTTCTACTTCAAATATATTATCTGAATATAGGCTATTAAAATCTGTTCTAAATGTTAAACCATAAGCACCAAGTTGTCCAAGTTCAATATAATCATTTTCCTTAACATTGTTTGGTATAATAAAAGGCCCTTTCATATAATCCATACTATCGCAGGTTGGACCATAAAAATCAAAAGCGGTTAATTTTTTTGAAATTATTCTTCCATTTGTAATTAATTTTGATGGATAAACTATATTAGGGAAGCCTGCATCAAATAATGTTCCATACGTTCCATCATTAATATAAAGTTTTTGTTTTTTTCTCAAATTAACTCTAACTATTGTTGATCCACTTTCTGCAACAATTGCTCTACCTGGTTCACAAATTATTTTGGGTAACTTTTCTAGTTTTAATTTTTCTAATGCATTTTTGATTTCTTCAAAATAGCTTTGAATAGATTGAGGAATTAAATCTGGATAAATTGTGGGAAAGCCGCCACCTACATTAATGAAGTCTGGAACTATTTTTGTACGTTTAATTATATTTCCAATTTCAGCGATTGCTTTTGAATAAGAGATAGGATGCATGCATTGTGAGCCCACATGAAAACTTAAGCCTATTTTTTTAGCATATTGTTTTGTTAATCTAAATAAACCCATCGCTTCTGATGGTATTGCTCCAAATTTCTTAGACAAATCAATCTCAGCATGCTCATTTGAAACTGAAACTCTAACAAATAATTCTAGATCTTTTGCATGATCTGTGCTTTCAATAATTTTAATTAATTCATCTTTTGAGTCTAATGAATAAGCTTTAACATCATATTTAAAATACGCGTCTCTGATACTTTCTCTGCTTTTTACAGTGTGCATGAAAGAGCATTTAACTAATTCACTAATATTCCTAATAGTTCTTATTTCATTAATTGAAGCTACATCAAAATTTTTAATACCACTTTCAATTATCGTTTTTAAAACTAGTGGATTAGAATTTGTTTTTACTGCGTACAAAACATCTCCTGGAAATTTATTTTGAAAAAATCTCGATGCTAATTGTATAGATTTTTTTCTTATACAATATACTGGGTCATTTGGTTTCAGTTGATTTACTAATTTCTCAACTGTTTTAAATTTTTGCATATAATCTCCACAAAAAAAATTTAACAAAAAAAATCTGCATAACTGTTATGCATATTTTATAAATTCAGCATTTATGGGATATGATCACTAAAGTAAAGTAAATAATGCTATTGAAATTAGTTTATTAATCTCCATATGAAATTTATGAGTGAGATAGAAAATATTAAAAACATTGGTGAATTTGAGGATAAATCACTACTCATAGTTGATGATGACAATCCGTTTAGAGAAAGGTTGGCCAGAGCTATGGAAAAAAAAGGATTTAAAGTTTCACAAGCTGAAGGTGTAAAAAAAGGCATCCTTTCTGTTAAAATACAAAAACCAGCATTTGCAGTTGTTGATTTAAGATTGGGAGATGGAAATGGATTAGAGATTATAAAAGAAATTCAAAACTCTAATTCAAAAAGTAGAGTTGTAATGTTAACCGGTTATGGAAACATTCCAACAGCAGTTGCTGCTATAAAACAGGGTGCAATAGATTATTTATCAAAACCTGCTGATGCCGATGATGTTGAAAGAGCGTTACTAGCAGATCCTAATAAAAAAGCTGCTCCACCAGAAAATCCAATGTCAGCTGATAGAGTGAAATGGGAACATATTCATCGTGTTTTTGAGCTTTGCAATAGAAATGTTTCAGAAACAGCAAGAAGACTTAAAATGCATAGAAGAACTCTCCAAAGAATTCTTTCCAAAAGATCTCCTAAATAAATTTTCTTAATTTTAAAATATTTTTTGCAAGCAAAGTTAGAATAGCAATTTTAAATAATTCTGCTAATAAGAAAGGAGTTACTCCTAGCTGCATTATTGGTTTATCCCAACCTATTAAAGTTCCTAACCAAAAAAATCCTAATATATAAATTGTTGAAACGGAAATTAATAATTTAATAAAATTATTTAATATATTTCCTTTAAAATTAAAATATCCTGCTAGAAAAGTTGCAAATAAAAAACCAATTAAATATCCCATGGTTGGACCAGTAAAATAAACAAAACCAACACCTTTCTCGGGCGAATTGGAAAAAACTGGTAATCCAATAATTCCTTCAACTAAATATAAGCTAACAGTTGCCAAACCAATTTTATATCCAAAGGACATTCCTAAAAAAAGTACTACAAAAGTTTGCATCGTCATTGGAACTGGATAAAAAGGAATTTTAATTTTTGAAGATATAGTTAAAAGAATTGAACCCAAAAATATTAACAAAATATATTTTAGTATCCTAAGGTTTTGAGATTTAACTATTTCCATAAATAGATTGTACTATTATTGAGTTTAATTATCTAGTTTTTTGTTAATCTTATAAAAACATCTTCTAAATCACCATCATCTGTAGAAATATCAAATAATTTAATATTTTGGTCATTTATAAACTTTATAATTTCATTAATATTTAGTGCATTCTTTTCATACGAAACAACAAGTTCATTTAATTCATTTGACAAAATATTTAGAGATTTTAAGGAGTTATTTTTAATATTAACTTTTTTGTCTACTGAAAATTTTACAATTTTTGTCTGAATTCTCTTTAATAAGTTTTTTGTAGTATCTAAAGCAACCAAATTACCTTTATTTAATATTCCGATTCGATCACACATTTCTTCAGCTTCTTTTAAATAATGAGTAGTTAAAATTATTGTTACACCTTGTTTATTAAGTTGCTTCATATTGCCCCAAAGATTGCTTCTTAATTCCACATCTACTCCTGCTGTTGGTTCATCTAAAATAATTATTGGTGGTTTATGAACTAATGCTTTTGCAACTAGTAAACGTCTTTTCATTCCTCCAGACAATGCCCTAGTATAGCTTTTTGATTGCTGTTCTAAAGAAACTAGTTTTAAAATAGTTTCTGTAATTCTATCTTTTTTTTTAATACCATACATTCCTGCTTGAAGTTCTAAAATATTCCATGGAGTAAAAAATGGATCTACATTTACTTCTTGAGGAACAATTCCAATAGAAGCTCTAACTTGTCTAGGATTTATATCTAAATTAAATCCCCATACATTTACTTCTCCAGAGGTCTTTATTGTTGTACCAGCTAAAATATTTATAAAGGTACTTTTGCCAGCTCCATTAGGACCTAGCAGGCCAAATATTTCGCCTTCATTCACTTCCAAGTTTAAATTTTTGATAGCATGTACTGATTTTGAACTATTCTTTGAGTAGGTTTTATTTAAATCTTTTACATATAAAACATTTTTTTTGTTCATGGATCGTTATACATTTATAACATTAGTATAAATTAAGATAACATTATTTTATGAATAAAATAAAAAACACAGATCACTTTTATCTTATTGATGGCTCCGGATATATATTTAGAGCCTACTATGCTCTTCCTCCTTTATCTAGAAAAAGTGATGGAATGCCTACTGGTGCAGTAAGTGGATTTTGCAGTATGTTATTTAAATTATTAGAAGATTCAAAATCAAATGAGAACAAACATAAGCCAACTCATTTTGCAGTAATTTTTGATTCTGCCAGAAAGAATTTTAGAAATGAAATATATTCTGACTACAAAGCAAACAGATCTGATGCACCAGATGATTTAATACCTCAGTTTGAATTTATTAGAAAATCAGTAAAAGCATTTAACCTACCGTCAATTGAATTAATAAATTATGAGGCAGATGATCTTATTGCAACTTATGTAGAGCATATTTTAAAAGAAGGAGCAAAAGCAACAATTGTTTCATCGGATAAAGATTTAATGCAGTTATATAAGAAAAATATTCGGATTTATGATCCTATGAAAAATAAATTTATTTCAAATGAAGATGTAAACAATAAATTTGGTGTTGATCCAGATAAAGTGGTTGATGTACAGGCTTTGGCAGGGGACAGCAGTGATAATGTTCCTGGAGTTCCTGGAATAGGAGTAAAAACTGCAGCAGAATTAATTAATCAATATGGAAATTTAGAAAATTTATTAAAAAATGCAAACAAGATAAAACAAAATAAAAGAAGAGAAACTTTAATTCAAAATAAAGATCAAGCAATTGTTAGCAAAAAATTAGTTACTCTTAAAAAAGATGTTCCAGTTAAAAATAAAATTTCAGAATTTGAGCTAAAAGAAATTGATAAAAATAAATTGTATAATTTTTTGAGAGAAATGGAGTTTAACAGATTATTGAGCTCTGTAATTTCAACTTATGGAGAAATAGAATTTTCAAGTAAGACAAAAGTTTTAGATCAACAAGAAAAAAATCATAAAATTTCTAAAAAAAACTATGAGTTAATAGAAAAAGAAGAAGATATAGATAAATGGCTAAATGAGGCTGAGGAAAGTGGCGAGATTGCTGTTGATACTGAAACTAGCTCTTTAGACCCTCATCAGGCGAAGTTAGTGGGTATTTCTTTTTCTACCAAAATTGGCAAAGCATGCTACATCCCTATAGGACACGCCGAAGGCAAAAATCTTGAAGAAAAAAAAGTTATTAATAAAATTAAACCAGTTTTAGAAGATAAAAGTATAAAAAAAATTGGTCAAAATATTAAATTCGATTACATAATTTTTTATCATAAAGGAATAAATATGAATGCAATGGAAGATACAATGCTCATGTCTTACGTTTTAGATGCAGGAAAAAATAGACATAACATGGATGTACTATCTAAGATTCATCTAGACCATAAAACAATAACTTTCAAAGATATTGTGGGAACTGGAAAAAAACAGATTAATTTTAGTGAAGTAAAAATTAATATAGCTAAAGATTATGCCGCTGAAGATGCAGATATAACTTTTAGATTATATAAAATTTTTTCTAAAAACATAAAATTAGAAAAATTGCTTAATATTTATGAGGTTTTTGAAAAACCACTAATTAAAATTTTAGCATTAATGGAAATTTATGGTGTTAAAGTAGATCAAAAATTTCTTCAAATTCTTTCAAATAAATTTGAAAAAAAAATTAATAATTTAGAAAAAGAAATTTACAAAGTTACAAAAAAAGAATTTAACATTGGTTCCACAAAGCAGCTTGGCGAAGTCATGTATAATGAAATGAAAATTTCATCATTGAAAAAAACAAAAAAAGGTAGTTATGCTACTAGTGCACAGGTATTAGAAGATCTTGCTTTTAAAGGACACAAACTACCAAAACTAGTTTTAGATTGGAGGCAGGTAACAAAACTCAAAAATACTTACTCAGATTCTTTACAAGAGCATATAAATCCTAAAACAAAAAGAGTTCATACTTCATTTTTACTTGCAGCAACTTCAACAGGAAGATTAGCTTCAAGTGATCCAAATTTACAAAATATTCCAATAAAATCTGAAGATGGAAAGGAAATTAGAAGAACTTTTATAGCAGAAAAAAATAGTAAATTTATTTCAGCAGATTATAATCAAATTGAAATGCGAATTTTGGCAGATTTAGCAGATGTAAAAGAATTAAAAAAAGCTTTTAAAAATCAAGAGGATATTCATTCACTAACTGCAAGCCAAGTTTTTAATACCAATATTACCAAAGTTGATTCAGATATGAGAAGAAAAGCAAAAGCTATAAATTTTGGAATAATTTATGGTATTTCACAGTACGGTTTAGCAAAACAAATTGGCGTTTCAATCGTTGAAGCTGAAGAATTTTTAAATTCATATTTTTTGAAATTTCCAGAAATCAAAGAATATATGGAATCTACAATTAAATTTTGTAGAAAGAGCGGTTATGTAAGTAATATTTTTGGAAGAAGAACTCATATAACTGGAATTAATGATAAAAATTTTAACATTAGAAATTTTCAGGAGAGAGCAGCAATTAATGCCCCTATACAAGGATCAGCTTCTGAAATAATGAGAATGGCAATGATTAGAGTTAGTAAAAAATTAGAAGAAATTAAAGAATTAAGCTGTAAAATATTATTACAAATTCACGACGAATTAATATTTGAAGTTCACAAAGATGATGTAAAAAAATACTCTAATATTATTCAGGAAGAAATGTCTAGTGTGAAAAATAGCGATCTACACTCTTTTTCAATACCGTTGCTAGTAGATGTTAATGTTGGTAATAATTGGGGTGATCTTCATTAATCTTGAAGTATTGCCCAAATTAGAACAATTTAGTATTTTTAATTAATTTATGAAAGAAACAATTGCATTAATTGATGATGATAGAAATATTCTTACAAGCCTTAGTATTGCTTTAGAAAAAGAAGGTTTCAAAGTTCAAACTTATTTAGATGGAGAAAGTGCTCTAATAGGACTTTCAAGAACACCCCCAGATTTAGCTGTAATAGATATTAAAATGCCAAAAATGGATGGTGAGGAATTGTTAAAAAAATTAAGAAAAAAAACTGGTTTACCTGTAATATTTTTAACTTCCAAAGATGATGAAATAGACGAACTATTAGGATTAAAATTAGGTGCAGACGACTTTATAAAAAAGTCTGGAGGTTTCTCCATAAAAGTTCTTATTGAAAGAATAAGAGTTCAACTAAGAAAAAAAAATATAAGCAGTATTGAAGATACAAAAAATATTATACATCATGGAAAATTAAGGTTAGATCCTTCCCAACTTGAATGTGAGTGGAATGGGAAACAATTACCCGACAAACTTACAACAACCGAATTTTTAATTGTACAAGAACTTGCAAAAAGACCAGGCATAATTAAAGAAAGATCTCAATTAATGGACATTGCATATAGAGAAGACACTGATATTGAAGACAGAACAATAGATAGTCACGTAAAAAGAATAAGAAAAAAATTTAAAAAAGTTGACAACGATTTTTCTGCAATAGAGACCAGATATGGAAGTGGTTATCGTTGGAATGTAAGTTAATGTTGAGCAATTTTCTAAAAAACATATCAATACTTAAAAAATTTTTATTTATAAATCTTATAGTTTTTGTAATCTTTGGAAGTTTAACAGCAGTTTATTTAAAAGGTATTCAACCTAACTTAATTAATAAAAAGACATCAAATCACATTGAAATTATAGATAATACAATAGAACATATCACAAGGTTAAAAATTCAATTCAATGAAGATGATATAAGAAAGTTTCTATTTTCAACAAGGTTTCTTTTTCAAAATTTAGATCGCGTTATGATTTTTGATAATAATTTTAAATTAATTGGTGATACAGATACTCTTGATTTAGATCCAAGATCATTTAGTCAAAGGTTAGATATTGTTCAAATGAATATTCAAGATGAAAATAAAGTTTTGAAAAAAAAAAAAATTACTAAACAAAATAAAAATAAATTAAAACCAGTATCTGAAATAGTAATAGAATATTCAGAATCTTCTGACTATGGAAAATCATATACTTTTACACAAGAAAATTATGATCAATTTTTATTAGTAACAATTAAAAATGTTAATGATGGTGAAAATAATATTGGTTATTTAGCGATTAGTGAAAAAGCAAACGATATTAGAAATGCTATTAATGAGAGAAAAATATTTGTTTTTAGAACAGCATTGGTGGTTGCAATCGTAATTTTAATTTTTTCATTAGTTTTAAATAGATATTTTTTAAAACCAATTAAAACTCTAGTAAATTTTACAAAATCAATAAAAGAAAAGGATAAACAAAAGATAAACATTCAAGTTGCAAAAAATAGACATGATGAAATAGGAATTCTTTCTAATTCTTTAGATGAAATGACAAATGAGCTAAACAGTAGGATTAATGCTGCAGAGAACTTTTCAACAGACTTAGTTCATGAAATTAGAAATCCACTTGCTTCTTTAAAAAGCGCATCAGAAATAATTTCAGAAACTACAGATAAAACTCAAAGAGAGAAATTGGTCAATATATTATTACATGATGTGGAAAGAATTGAAAGATTAATTACTGATTACTCCCAAATGCTTAAAGATGAGGTTGCAATAACAAATGAGCAAATGAAGAAAATTGATTTAAAATTAATAGCAACTTCTGTAGTAGATGACTTTAATAGCATTCATAATTCAAAAAATGGAATTAAAATTCAATTAAATTCAAATGGATCAAATAATTATAATATTCTTGGTATAGAAAATAGAATTGAACAAATAATTGCAAATTTACTAGATAATTCAATTTCGTTTAGTAGAGAAAATCAGATAATTAAAGTTGATCTTTCAAACGATAAAAAAGAAAATAATGTAATATTAAGTGTTATTGATGAAGGAGAAGGTTTCAAAGAAAATGATACAAGTAAAATTTTTAAAAGATTTTATAGCAATAGACCTAATAAATTTGGAGAACATTCTGGATTAGGATTAAATATTGTTAAAAATCTAGTTGAGTTGCACAATGGTAAAATTTCTGCTTCAAATAATATTGATCAAAAAGGTGCTATGATCGAAATAATTTTTCCTAAAGTTTAAAGATTATTAGTTGAAAAAATTTTATAAAGTTGTTAAATGGTCTTCTTCATGACAGATTTTAAAGTAAAAGATATAAACCTCGCAGATTTTGGTAGGAAAGAAATTTCTTTAGCCGAAACTGAAATGCCAGGCTTAATGGCATTAAGGAAGGAATACAAAGGTAAAAATCCACTTAAAGGAGCAAGAATACTTGGATGTTTGCACATGACAATTCAAACAGCAGTTTTGATAGAAACTTTAGTTGAACTTGGAGCAGAAGTAAGGTGGTCTTCGTGCAATATATTTTCTACTCAAGACCATGCAGCCGCAGCTATAGCAAAAGCTGGAATTCCAGTATTTGCTTGGAAAGGTGAGACTGAAGAAGAATATTGGTGGTGTGTTAAACAAACCATTGAAGGAAAAAAAGATTGGAAACCTAATATGATTCTTGATGATGGTGGAGATTTAACAGCGTTAATGCACAAGGAGTATAAAGGTCTACTAAAATCAGTTAAAGGCTTGTCTGAAGAAACAACAACTGGAGTATTGGCTCTTAAAAAAATGGAATCTGAAGGTAAATTATTAGTACCATCAATTAATGTTAATGACTCAGTAACAAAATCAAAATTTGATAATTTATATGGTTGTCGTGAAAGTTTAGTTGATGGGATTAAAAGAGCAACAGACGTAATGATGTCTGGCAAGGTTGCAATAGTTGCAGGTTTTGGAGATGTTGGAAAAGGAAGTGCAGCTTCATTAAGGCAAAGTGGAGCAAGGGTAATGGTTACAGAAACAGATCCTATTTGTGCTCTTCAAGCCGCTATGGAAGGCTATGAAGTTGTTTTAATGGATGACATGATTAAAGAAGCAGACATAGTTGTAACTGCAACAGGAAATAAAGATATAGTTACTGCTGATCATATGAGAGATATGAAAGATAGAGCTATATTATGTAATATTGGACATTTTGATAATGAAATTCAAGTTGAAGCATTAAAAAATTATAAGTGGGATGAAATAAAACCTCAAGTACACGAAATAACTTTTCCAGATAAAAAAAGAATTATTTTGTTAGCTGAAGGAAGATTAGTAAATTTAGGTTGTGCCACCGGGCATCCTAGTTTTGTTATGAGTGCTTCATTTACAAATCAAGTAACAGCTCAGATAGAACTGTGGAATAATTCAGATAAGTATGAGAAAAAAGTATATGTTTTACCTAAGCACCTTGATGAAAAAGTAGCAATGTTACATTTAGATAAAGTGGGAGCAAAACTTACCAAATTATCTAAAGAGCAAGCAGACTATATTAGTGTAAAACAACAGGGACCATTCAAACCAGATGCATACCGCTACTAAAAGTAGCAAGATTGATATTAGTTTAGAAAAAAATACTGAATTTATTTCTAAAAAATTTTCAAATTATATTAAAAAAGGAGATATTATTTTCTTCTATGGAGAAATAGGTGTTGGAAAAACGACATTCATTAAGTATTTGATTAATAACTTACAAAATAAAAACAAATTAAATCTAACAGAAATTCCTAGTCCAACATTTAATATTGTTAATGAGTATAAAATAAATGAAATTATTATAAATCATTATGATTTATTTAAATTAAAAGATCCAAAAGAATTATATAATATTGGATTATTTGAAAATAACTCAGATGTTGTGACTCTTGTTGAATGGCCAGAAATAATTTTGAATAAGCCAAAAAATATAATTGAATTATATTTTAGTTACGAAGATGATTTTAAAGAAAGAAAATTAGAGATATTTTCAGAATATAGAAAAGAAATAATTAATGAATTTAAATAAGTTTAAACCTCTATCCGGAGATGCTTCTTTTAGAAAATTTTACAGAAACAAAAAAAATATTATTATATTTAGTAAAAAAGATACTAGAAAAAATTTATTAATTTATGATGCTATTAATAAAATCTTAATTAAGAATAAAATTAAGGCACCAAAATTAATTAGTCAAAATTACAAATCAAAATATATTCAAATTGAAGATTTTGGAAATAATACTGTTTATTTAAAATTAAAAAAAAATAATAAAAATAAATTAACTTATTATAAAAAAATTATTAAATTATTAAATTTAGTTCAAAAAATTAAAACCAAAAAAATAAAAACATTTTTGGGTTCAAACTATAAAGTACCAAAATATTCAAAAAAAATTCTTCTAGATGAAGCCAAGTTATTTTTAGAGTGGTATGTTCCAAAAAAAATAAAAAAGAAAAATCAGACTTTATTAAGAAAAAAATTACTTTTAGCTTTAAAGAATTTAATTAATAAAATTAAATTTAGCAGCAAAACATTTGTTCATAGAGATTTTCATGTTTCTAATTTAATGATTAAAAATAAAAAGTTATGTATTATAGACAGCCAGGATGCTGTTTTTGGAAATGTATCTTATGATCTTGCTTCATTAATAGATGACGTAAGGTTAAAAACTAGCATAGGCTTTAAGCAAAACATTTTTGAAGAGTATATTAAAACAAATAAAAAAATAAATGCTGCGAATTTTAAAAATGATTTTGAAATTTTATCAGTTTTAAGAAATTTAAAAATAATTGGAATTTTTACAAGATTGTCAATTAGAGATAACAAGGACAATTATTTAAAATTAATACCTTATGCCTGGAAACTAATTGAACAAAGAATAGAAAAAAATAAAAAATTTATAGAACTAAAAATTATTTTAGATAAGTATTTTTCAAAAAAATTAAGAAATAATGATGAAAATTAATACTGGATTAATATTATGTGCTGGATATGGAAAACGTTTAAAGCCGATTACTCTAAAAATTCCAAAACCTCTAATTGAAATTAATGAAATAACATTGTTAGAAAATTCAATAAATTTTTTAGAAAAATTAGAAATAAAAAATATAAAAATTAATACTTTTTACCTTCAAGATAAGATCAAAAATTTTATTTTAACTTATAAATCGAATTCAAAAATTGAAATTCTAAATGATGGTGATAAAATTTTAGACACAGGAGGGGGTATTTTAAATCTAATTAATAGATCAGATGAAAATGATTTTATTGTTTTGAATCCAGATACTTTGTGGGGAGATAATTATTTGAAAACAACAATAAAAATGATGAATTATTATTTTAAAAAAGAAATAAAAAATTTGTTAATGATCGTTAATAAAGAAAATAGTTTTGATAAAAGAATGAAAGGTGATTTTTCATTAAAAAATGAAATGTTACAAAAAAATAAAGAAAATAATTTTATATATACTGGTCTACAAATTATAAACAAAAGCTTATTTGAAAATGAAAAAGTGATGCCATTTTCAGTTACTAAAATTTGGGACTGGGCAATAAAAAATAAAATGTTGTATGGTTTTGAAATTAAGGAACAATTTATTCATTTAACTGATTTGGAGATATATAACAAATTAGTTAAAAAATAATTAAATCATTAGCTCTTTTTTGATCTAAATACGAAGCTTCTTTAACCTTTTTATTATTATCAAATTTAATTAGCAAAGGATTTCCTGTTGGAATTTCTAGCTTTGAAATTTTTTCATTATCTATATTAAATAAATATTTGCATAGAGCTCTTACAGAATTTCCATGAGCGGCAATAATTATATTTTTATTTAACTTATCTGAAATATTTTTTTCATAATAAGGAATTACTCTTTCATAAGTATCTTTTAAAGATTCAGTATCAGGAATTTTATTCTTTGGTATATTTTTATAAATTTCAATATTAATAGGATGATAAGGATTATTTTTATTTAATGGCTCTGGCCTAACATCCCAAGATCTTCTAAATTCCAGAACTTTATCTTCCCCTAAAGTTTTTTTCATTTCATCTTTATTGAGACCAGTTAGAGCACCATAGTGTCTTTCATTAAGTTCCCAGGCCTTAATAACTTTGTCATTTTTAATTCTTAAAGTGTTTAAGATTAAATTTAGAGTTTCTATTGCTCTTTTTTGATAAGAACAAAAAAAATAATCAAAATTTAAATTAAGTTCCTTAATAAGTTCTCCAGATTTGCAGGCTTCTAATTTTCCATTTGGTGCCAACTCAACATCTACCCATCCAGTGAATTTTTTTTGTAAATTCCACTCACTTTGACCATGTCTTACTAATATTAAATGACTCATAGATTAAATTTAATTATAAGATAAATTCATAAATGACAAAAATAATATTTCATCTTTTAAACATTATAATTGTATTTTTATACATTTATCCGGGAAGTTTGTTGGTTTTATAATATATAAAGATATTTCAAAGCAACCTCAAATATCTCCAGATTTATTTACATTATCTTCCAACCATGTTTATGCTTTTTTTGTATTATCTATCTTAGGTTTATTAGCCTATTTTAAGAGCTTAAAAATAATTATTTTATACTTAATTTTAATTTCTATAATTCTTGAATTATCACATTTACTTATACCAAACAGATCATTTCAATTTTCAGACTTGTTTGGTAATATAGTTGGAGTTTTAATATCTATTTTTATATTAATATTATTTAATTTTTGGAGAAAAAGATGAGTTCATTTGATGAAAGAGAAAAAAGCTTTGAGAAAAAATTTGCGCATGACCAAGAACTTCAATTTAAAGTAAGCGCTAGAAGAAATAAATATATAGGAGAATGGGCTTCTAAAATTCTTGGTTACGACAAAGAAAAAGAACAAGAATATATCCAATCAGTAATAAAAGCAGATTTTGCCGAAGCTGGCGACGAAGATGTTTTTAGAAAAATAAAAGATGATTTAAAAAATCATGATATATCGGATGAAGATATCAGAAAAAAAATGGATGAGCTTAATGAAAAAGCAAAGTCAGATTTTAAATAGTTTCTTAATCATTTTATTTTTATTAATTTCTGCTTGTTCTTCTATTCCAAAAAATACAGCTGATAGCTGTTCAATATTTTCTGAAAGATATTTTTGGTACAAACATGTTAAAAAAACAGAAAAAAAATGGGGAACACCAGTTCATTTACAATTAGCATTTATAAAAATGGAATCTGATTTTGACTGGCTCGCTCGACCAGAAAGACTAAAATTATTTAAAGTTATTCCTTATAAAAGACCTTCCAGTTCATTTGGCTATTCTCAAGCAGTTAAAGGTACTTGGGAACAATACAAAAAAGAAAATAATAAGCCTTTGGCTACCAGAGCAAGATTTAAAGACAGCGTTGATTTTATTGGTTGGTATACAAATAAAACTTCACAAATATTAAAAATATCAAAGAAAGATGTTTTTAGACAATATATTGCTTATCACGAAGGTTGGGGAAATTATAAAAATTATAAAAGTAATAATAAAGTTATATTAATTGCAAAAAAAGTAGAAAAACAATCTTCAAAATATAAAAATCAGCTTGCTAAATGCGAAAAAGTATTAAGTACAAATAAATATATTATTTTTTAACGAAGCTCTTTTTTTAATTCTATATCTACAGCATCTATCCTTTTTGTATTTTTTGCCAAAGATAAATACATTGTTGGAGTTACATATAGTGTAAAGAATGTAGAAATTATCATTCCTCCCAAAATTGTAGCACCAACTGCCAATCTAGATCCTTCGCCAGCTCCTGGACCAATATTTCCAATTACCAAAGGAAGCATTGCAATCATAGTACTCAAAGATGTCATAATAATTGGCCTAAATCTTATACTGCAAGCTTCTTTAACTGATGATTCTATATTTTTTCCAGTAGTTCTAATTTGATTAGCATAATCAACAATTAAAATACTATTTTTAGTAGATATTCCAATAAGTATGACTAGTGCTATTTGAGAGAAGATATTAATAGAACTATTTAAAAATAAAATAAAAACTAATCCACCAAAAATTGCCAAAGGAACAGTAAGAATAATTATAAATGGATGGATAAACGAATTAAATGTTGCTGCCATAACCAGATATGCTGTTAATAATGCTAAGGCAAATATAATAAATAGCTCATTGCTTGTTTCTTTAATTTCTTCAGATTTACCTTTCCAAGTAATTTGACTTTGGGGAGAAACTTCAGTCATTATATTTTCTAAATATTTAATTGCTTCTGAAAGGGTATAATTTTCTGAAATATTAGCAGAAATAGTAACTGCTCTTTGTCTGTTATATCTTGCCAATTCTTTTGCAGTTCCTTCTTCTTTAAAATTTACTAGATTGGTCAATGATATTAATTTTCCTGTAGTATCAGATCTTACGAAAATTTTAGATATTCCTTCTTTATTTCTTCTATCTGATAAATATTGTTGTAATATTATTGGATATTCTTTCCCTAATTTATTAAATGTTGTAACTCTTTTGCCTCCATAAAGTGTTTCTAAACTTTTACCAATTGTTTCAGTAGAAACACCCAGATCTTTTGCCTTACTTTTATTAATTATAAGTTTTACCTCAGGTTTATTTCTAGTGTAGTCAGATTCTAATCTTGATAAATTTCTATTTCTTCTTAATTTTCCAATCACTTCACTTTGAATTCTTTCCAATTCCTCATACGTACTTCCATAAATGACCATTTGAACAGGCTTGTTATAGCTTGAAACTCTTATTGATTGAGGAGATATAGGAAAAGCTACTGCTTGAGGTACAGTCACAATTTTACCAATAGCTTGCCTCATGACTGTTTGAGAATCTTGTTTTCTATTTTTCCAATGATCTAGCAAAGCAATAATTATAAAACTGTTGTATGAAGTGGCGGAGCTTCCAAAACCAGGCACTCTCATAATAAAGCGTGAATAAGGACTGTTTTCAGCTTGCAATAATGGAATGAGTCTTTTTTCAATTACCTGAGCTTTTTCTTGTGTATACTCAAAAGAGCTTCCTTCATCTGTAAAACCAATGACTAGATAAGCTCCTCTATCTTCAATTGGTAGTAATTCTTTTTTTGAAAAATTAAATAACAAAATAGAAGCTACAATTATAAATACAATAAAAATAGATATGGTTTTTGTTTTTTTAACTAACACTTCCAATGTTTCTTGGTAAAATTTTGAAAAACCTAAGAAAAATTTTTCAAATTTTCGAATTATAAAATTTTTATTATTTTTTTTATTTAGAAATTTACTTGCAAGCATTGGGGATAAAGTTAAAGCAACAAATGATGATATAACAATAGAAAACGATAAAGCTATTGCAGTTTCTCTAAACAGTGTTCCAGAAATACCTTCAATAAATATTAGCGGCAAAAAGACCGCAATTAGAATTAATGTGGTAGCAATAATTGCAAACGTAATTTGTTTAGATCCTTTATATGCAGCAACTAGAGGGTTTTCTCCATTTTCTATTCTCCTATAAATAGCATCTGTCATAATTACCGAGTCATCGGTAATTATACCAATCGCTAGTATAAAACTTAAAAGAACAAAAATATTTATTGATAGTCCAAATATATAAATTCCAAGAAATGAAGCTATTAAACTAACAGGCAAAGCTATTGCTGGAACGATTACAGCTTTTAAATTTCCTAAGAATAAGTAAATAATTATTACAACCAAAACAAAAGCAATTATAAGAGTTTTATATACTTCATTAATTGCTGCCCCTATGTAAGTAGCTCTATTAAATGCCACTTCTAACTCTAGTCCTTCTGGCAAAGATTTATTTACTTTAGCTATTTTTTTTTTTATTTCTTTAGAAAGTTCTACAGTAGATGCTCCACTTCTAGCATAAATTCCAATACCAACTGTTTTTAAATTTAATTGGTCTTTTCTTTGTGCCTTAAATAAGGTTTTTTCAGAAACTGGACCAAACTCTATTTTTGCAACATCAGATAATACCACGACTTTTTTATTAGTTTTTTTAATTGGAAGTTGTTTAATCGTTTCTATGCTGTTGTAGGATTTATCTAAGTTTAAGGTTAAATCGATATTATTTGCTTCAAGAGTACCCGCGGGCAATCTAATATTTTCTCCTCTTAAAGCTCTTTCAACTTCTTGAACAGTTAAATCATTTGCTGCTAATTTGATAGGATCTACCCATACCCTAATACTTAGTTCCCTAAGTCCTCCAACTAAAATTCTACCTACGTTTTTTACACTCGAAAAAGTATCTACTAAATATCTTTCAGCATAATCGCCAAGCTCTAAATCACTCCAAGTAGAAGATGAAAGTGCTAACCACATCGTTGTAGTAAATCCTGCTGCTTGTTTAAGAATTTGTGGTGGGTCTGACTCTGATGGCAAATTATCTACTACTCTTGCAACTCTTTCTCTTATATCATTAGCTGCATTATCCAAGTCAATACTTGTATCGAATTCAACTTTTATTGTGCTTCTTCCGTTTGAAGATTTAGAATCAATATTTTTAATTCCTTCAGCACCACCAATCACATCTTCTAAAACTTGTGTTACTTCTTGATCAATTATAGGAGCGGACGCAGATGCATAATCAACTTGCACCTGTACCACAGGTGGTTGCAATCCTGATGGGAGTTCTCTTACTGGTAACTTCCAAAAAACAAAAAGTCCAAATACAATTAAAATTAGAGACATTACCCATGAAACAACAGGCCTTCTAATGCTTAATTCGGTTATGAACATTTAATAATTTATTTTTATCAACTTTTTTTTTCCCACTCAGAACCACTCTTTTTTGAGTCATCTGCAATAGGTTTGATTTTACTTCTTGGGTAGACTTTTTTTAATCCCTCAGCAACAATTATGTCTCCAATATTTAATCCAGATAAAACTTCAATATTACTTTCTTGTCTTGTACCAATTTTTATTTCTATTTTATTTGCTATATTATCTTTTGATACTTTATATACGTAAGCTTTTTCACCTTCCATCATTACACTAGTATCTGGTATGCTAAGAGAATTTCTTAAATTAAACTTTACACTTACTTCAAGCAAAGAGCCCGATATTAATTCTAAATTTGTATTAGGTATTTTAACTCTTGTTAATAAGCTCCTAGTTTCAGCATTTATTCTACTTGAAATAAAATCAACTTCTCCACTAAAAATTTTATTTTTATAACTTGAAACTTTTGCTTCTATTGACAGACCTTTTTTGACAACAGAAGAATAATTTTCAGGAATTTTAATATCTGAATAGATAATTGAGTTATCATCTAAAGTTATAACAAAAGTACTATCGGAAACAAATATATCTTCGGTTAAACCAGTATATCCTACTACTCCACTAAAAGGAGCTATAATATTCCCACTTTTTAACTTAATAATTGCGTCCCCTTTTTTGACATATTTATTTAATTTTAATTCTTTAATTAAATCTTCTTTTTTTATTCTGAAAGATTTTGTCTTGTTAGATACTGCCGTTCCAAATGTTTCAATTTTTTCTGAAAACTCTTTTTCAACTACTTCAATTACCATAATTCCTGGAGGGGGTCTTTTGCCAAACTTTTTTTGGAAATGTTGTCCGATCATAGTTCTGGCAACAATCACAGATGCTATAATTAAAAAGAAGACAATTATTATAGAAATTACTTTTGTTGATCTTTTCATATTTTAATTTTTTCCGTACTCTGCCCAAGAACCATCATAAATGGTTGGCATATATTTATTATTTATTAAAGAATATGCAAGTGCCAAAACTGCGGCTGTTACTCCAGAACCACAAGAAAATACAATATTTGTTGTTATTTCTTTACCCAAAGTATTTTTAAATATGTTTAAAATTTCATTTTCATTTTTGAATGTATTGTCATAATTAATTAGTTCTCCATAAGGTATACACATAGATTTTGGAATAGATCCACTTCTCACACCTTTTCTTGGTTCTTTAATTTTTCCTTCGAATCTTTCTCTACTTCTTGCATCAATAATTTTAAATTCTTCACTTTTAATATTTTCATTAATTTGATTTATATTTTTAACTAAATTTTTTCTTTCCAAAGCAGTGTATTTAGTTGGATTAACTTTTAAAATTATATCTGTTGTTGGTTTATTTTCAGATTTCCATTTTTTTAGTCCACCATTTAAAACGTGGACCAATTTATCATTATGCCCAAAGTATATAAAGTTATACCAACATCTGCATGAACTTAAGACATCTGAATTATCATAAATTACTATTTTATCATCATTGGCAATTCCCATATTAGATATAATTTTTTCCCATTCATTTTTGTTTGCAAGCATATGAGGTAAATCAGTATTATGGTCCGAATTTTTGTCTAAATCAAAAAATATTGCATTTTCAATATGTGATTCTAAATATTCTTTGTACCCATCTCTTTTCACATTTGGCATATGCCAAGAGCAATCGATTATTTTTAACTTTTTAATATTTTTTTCAACCCAGTTCGTGCTTACTAGCGACATAATTAAATTTTTTTTTCTAAATATTTTTGATGATAGTCTTCAGCTGGGCAATAGTTTTTTAGTAACGACAATTTTGTGACAACTTTACTAGATAATTTTTTATTATTTTCTTCAATAATTTTTTTAGCAATTTTTTTTTGATTTTCATCTATATAGAATATTTCACTTCTATATTGAGTTCCTATATCCGGACCCTGAGCATTTAATGTGGTAGGGTCATGCATATCAAAAAAATGTTGTAAAATTTCTTCATATGAAATTTTTTTAGAATCAAATTCTAATCTAACAACTTCAGCATGATTAGTATTTCCTGAACAAACTTCTTCATAAGTTGCTCTATTTTTATTACCACCACAGTAACCAACTTCAGTTTTTTTAATTCCTTCAAGTTTTCCAAACTTGATTTCTGGTCCCCAAAAACATCCTAGCGCTAATACAGCTATTTCCATTGATTATTGTTTTATTTAAACTAAAGTTATTCTTATGCTTTCCAAAAATCAATTAGGCTTTTTGTACATGTTTATGTCCGTTTGTGCATTTTCAGTAATGGATTTAATTGTAAAATGGTCAGATTCGTATCCTTTAGGACAGATATTATTTTTTAGAGGTTTTTTTGGTTTAGTATTTTATTTTTTTATTATTCCTAGAGAGAGACTTAAAAATTTTTATTATACAAAAAGAGCTGGATTGCATTTTTTAAGATGCTTATTTGGTTTAATAGCTCTAATTTCAATATTTATTGCATTAAGAAATCTACCCTTAGCCACCGTTGTTAGTATTTCATTTGCTGCCCCAATTTTTACAACTATTTTTTCAATTTTTTTTCTTAGTGAGAAAGTTGGAATGTATAGATGGCTTGCAGTAATTGTAGGATTTATTGGTATTATAGTTATTACAGAACCTGGTTTTAGTTCTTTAAACATATACTTTGTTTATCCAATAATTTTTTGTTTAGGTCTATCTTATGTTGCTATTGCTATCAGACAATTATCAACTACCGAACCCATTTGGTTGATTGCTTTAAATTTTTCAGCCGCAATAACTCTAGTAAGTTTTTTTACAATTCCTTTTGGGTGGGTTATGCCAGATATAAAAGATTTAATTTTATTGTCTTTTATAGGAATTTTTGGTGGTGTTGCAAATTTATGGCTGAGCCAATCTTATAAGTTTTCAGAAGTTTCTTTGGTAACTCCACTAAAGTATTTAGCTTTAGTTTTTGCAATAATTTTTGGATACTTCATTTGGGATGAAATACCTTCAACCAAAACTCTAGTAGGTGCTTTATTAGTTATAATTTCATCTATAATTATTTTTAGAAGAGAAGTTACTTTAAAAAAACAAGTTTCTATTCCAAGACATGAATAAGCCTCCAAAATATTGGAATAAAGCAAAAAAATATTTATCTAAAAAAGATAGAGTAATGAAAAATTTAATAGAAAAATATAATCACAAAACATTAACTACAAGAAAAGATATTTTTTTCTCTCTTTGCAAAAGTATAATAGGTCAACAAATTAGTGTTGCAGCGGCAAGCTCAGTATTCAAAAAATTTAAAAGTGCATGTAATGGAAAAATTAATCCAAAAATAGTAAAAAAAATTACTATTCAAAAACTTAAAAAATGTGGCCTGAGTAAGCAAAAGGCCAAAGGAATAAAAGAACTGTCAATTAAATTTTCAAATAAATCATTTAATCCTAAGCTTATTAAAAAAATGAATGATGAAGAAGCAATTTTTTATCTTTCAACTTTGAGACAAATTGGAAGATGGTCTGCAGAAATGATATTACTTTTTACTTTTAACAGAGAAAATATATGGCCTATTCAAGATATAGGATTACTCAGAGCTATATCAAATAACTATAAAAAAAAATATTTGCCTCCAAAAAATTTTGTAAATTTTTTAAGAAAAAGATTTTCACCCTATTGCTCTGTTGCGACATGGTATTTATGGCGTTCAATTGATAATGATCCTATTCAATATTAAATACTCTATTTAATCTAGCCATTTTTTATAATTTTCTTTATTTTTTCTTAAATAAACTGGCAATTTATCAAAGTCGTAGTTAACTAGCTTACTTCCAGTTCCAATTTTATTTACTCTTTTATCAAGTTTTAAGTCGTAAATAGCTTGTTTATTTTTAATAATCTTATCTATTTGATTAGTTGTTAAAGGTTGTTCATCAAATTCTCTATGATGTAAATAAGATTTTAATTTATGCTCTATTTCCTCAGGAGATTTAATGTTTGAAAAATGCCAACCTCCATCTTGAATAAATTTAATACTATTATATTTAATTTTCGAAAAAATTATATCCAATCTAAACAAAGAATATTTTTTATCTTTAATATTTCTTAACCATTGAGGGTTTAAAAGATCTTTCTTTCTACATGCTTTGGTTCCAGACCAAATCATATTGGGTAATTTTAAATCAAATTTGTAATAAAACATATCTTGCTGAAACATTAAAATTTTTTCTTTTATATTTTTTATCTCAATATTTTCAAGATTTGGAATTTCATCAACATCAGAGATCATTATTAGATCTTCTGGATCAGCTTTTTGTAAACCATTTATAACATAATTTCTTTGACCATTTTCTCTTTTAGCAGCATTAAGAATATATTTTGCTGATTTTTTAATCTCACTATCATTTTCATAAATAACTTCTATTCCATTAGGTTCTTTATCAAAAGTTAAGTAAATTATTTTATCTCTAAATTTTTCAAATTTTTTATGGTTGAATTTTAAGTTTCTTTTATCACCTCTATGTGTAAAAGTGCTTTCCACAATAACAAAATAATCAACATACCTGTCTAAAGTATTTAACCTTAAATCTAGAACAATCTCTTCATCAAAATACATAAAACAATCAAAAATTTTCATAGGTCTATTTAATTTACACTATTGATACTTGCTACAAAAAAGTATCTTTAGTAGATTAATAATTGAGTTAATTATTACTAAATTTAACTAAATTATGAAATATTATAATTATTTTTTTATAACAATATTTATATTATTTACTCAAACTTTATGTGCAGATGAAATATTGGACTTAGGAAAAAATATTTTTTTAGAAAAAGGAAACTGTGCTACTTGCCATACTTTATCTGATGCTGGATCAAATGGAGATATTGGACCGAATTTAAATGTAATTAAGCCAGATGTTGGAAGAGTTGTTATGGCAGTAACAAATGGTATTGGAGTAATGCCGGCATATGAAGGCATGCTCACATCTAAAGAGATTGAAGCGGTTGCAATATATGTTTCAGAAAAATCAAATTAATAAGTTTATTTTATAATTTCTTCTAACCTAAAAGTTGCAATTTTTTTTACTTGTTTTTTTGCCTCAAGAAATTCTTCATCTAATGAATTTTTAATTCTTTCTCTAAAATAATTCAAAATTTGATTTTTATTTTTTCCTTTCACAGCAATAATAAATGGAAAATTAAATTTTTTTTTATACTCAATATTTAATTTTTTAAATTCACTAAACTCTTCAGGTGTACATTCTTTTAAGTTAGCTTTACTTTGCTCAGCCTCTGAATTTGAAGTTAATTTTTTTTCTACTGCAAGTTCTGGATGTAAATTTAGAATTTCTAGTATAGTTTTGTTATCACTATTTTCATATATTCTTATTATTTCTGAAATAAAAGATTCTAAATTTTTGAATGGTTTTTGCTCAAACACCTTCTCGCTTATCCATTTTGATTTTTCAAATACATTTCCAAAAATTGATAAAAATTCAGATTTATCAAGATTATTAATTTTTTTAATATCAATCATTTTGAAAATTTATTTTAGTTGTTATTTATTAATTACTCAATATTGTATATAAATATTTTATCATATGACAAAATTAACAACTCATGTTTTAGACATTTACTCAGGTAAACCAGGTGCTGGAATAAAGGTAGAATTATATTATTTCAATAACAATCAAAGAGAGAAAAAAAATACACTAACATTAAATCAAGACGGAAGATCCGATGAACCATTGCTTGAAGGTGAAAGTTTTTTGAATGGTAAATATGAGTTAGTTTTTTTTATTGGAGACTATTTTAAAAATATATCAAAATCAGATCAATTGCCTTTTTTGGATGATGTGGTTATTAGATTTGGTATTTCAAATTCAAAAGAACATTATCATGTTCCTTTACTCGTTTCTCCATGGAGCTATTCTACATATAGAGGTTCTTAGGTGAGTACAAACAAAGTTCAATTTATTTTTGAAAATAAATTAATTGAATTGGATAATCCTGACCCAAACCAAACCCTACTTAACTTTATAAGAGAGGAATTAAAAAAAACAGGTACCAAAGAAGGTTGTGCTGAAGGAGGATGTGGAGCCTGCACAGTGGTTTTAGGAGAAATGGAAAATAAAAAAATTAAATATAAAGCAGTTAATGCTTGTATATCTTTCACACCTATCTTGCACGGAAAACAACTGATAGTTGTTGAAAATTTAGTTTCAAAAAATGGCTCTTATCATCCTGTTCAGGAAGCAATGGCAAAATATCATGCATCTCAATGTGGTTTTTGCACGCCAGGTTTTGTTATGTCCATTTTTGCTATGTACAAAAATAAAAATAATAAAGATGAAGACAACATTAAAGATGCTATATCAGGAAATTTATGTAGATGTACAGGTTATAGACCTATTATTGATGCTGCCAAGAGTTTAAAAAAAAAAACTAGATATGATGAATTTGATCAAAATAATTCAAAAGTTATTAAATTATTAAAAAAAATTAATAATAAAAATATAATTATTAAAAACAAAAATAAAAAATACTTTGCTCCAAAAACAATTAATGAACTAAAAAAAATAATTCAACAAAATCCTAATTCAAATTTTTTAAGTGGTGGAACAGATTTATGTTTAATAGTTACAAAAAGTAGACAAGAAATAAAAGATATAATTAGTTTAAATGATATTAAAGAGCTTAATTTTATAAAAATTATTAACAATGAAATTAATATTGGCGCAACCACTCCACTTATACAAGTTGAAAAATTTATTCAAAAATATTATCCCGACTTTCATAATATATTAAGAAGATATGGATCTGTACAAATAAGAAATGTTGGCACTATTGGTGGAAATATTGCAACAGCTTCACCTATTGGTGATACACTGCCTTTACTCATTTCTTTAAATAGTCGAATATTAATACAAACAAAGAAAAATAATAAAGAAATTTTCCTCAAAGACTTTTTTATTGGATATCGAAAAACTAGATTAAAAGCAGGTGAATTTATTAAATCTATAAAAATTCCTATTTACAAAAATCATAAATTTAAAGCATACAAAATATCAAAAAGATTTGATGATGATATTTCGTCTGTATGTGCTTCCTTTAATTTTAGGATAAAAAACCAAAGGATTGAAGATGCTATTATTGCATTTGGTGGCATGTCCGAGATTCCAAAAAGAGCAGACAAGTGTGAAAAATTTCTAATAAATTCTAAATTTTCAGTGGATATTTTTGAAAAAGCAAAAAATATATTAAAACAAGATTTTCGTCCTATTGATGATATGAGAGCATCAAAAAAATATAGATTAGAAGTTGCAGAGAATTTATTATTAAAATTTTTTTTAGAAACTAAATCAAATAAATTAATTAGAATAAATTAATTATGAAAAAACAGGATTATTTTAGTGAAAAGAGAATTCATGATAGCGCTTACAAGCATGTAAGTGGATTTGCAGAGTATACTGATGATATGAAAGAGCCAGATAGTACAATTTATGGTGCAATAGGCTGGAGCAAAAAAGCTCATGCGATAATAAAAAAAATAGATTTAAAAGATGTAAAATCAAGTGAGGGAGTAGTTTCTGTTGTTACTTTTAAAGATGTTCCTGGACGCAATGATGTAGGCCCAGTTTTTGATGGAGATCCTATTTTTGCAAATAATAAAGTTGAATTTTATGGACAACCTATTTTTGCAGTAGCTGCCAAATCTACAGAGTTTGCTAGAAAGGCAGTATTAAAGGCAAAGGTTTACTATAAAGAATTAAAACCCATAGTAACAATAAAAGAATCCTTAGCAAAAAAAAAGTTACTTTTTAAAATAAGAAAGATTAAAAGAGGAAATCCGAACAATGCATTATTAAAATCAAAAAATCGATTTAAAGGAAATTTTACTACTGGTAGCCAAGAACATTTTTATTTAGAGGGGCAAGTTGCTTTTGTTGTTCCTAAAGAAGACAATAATATGCTTGTTTATAGTTCAACTCAACATCCTTCTGAAACTCAACAAATAATTGCCAAGATGTTAAATCAAAAAAGCAATTCAATAACAGTTTTAGTAAGAAGAATAGGTGGTGGTTTTGGCGGAAAAGAAACTAACTTTATGACCGCAAGTATTTGTTCATTGCTCGCTCACAAAACTAAATGTCCAGTTAAACTTAGATTGGACAGAGATGATGATATTATTATAACTGGTAAAAGACATGAGTTTTTTTCAGATTATGAAGTTGGCTTTAGCGACAAAGGGGAAATAAAATCAGTAAAATTAAAACTTTCATCAAAATGTGGTATGTCACCAGATTTATCTTTAGCAATAAATGAAAGAGCTCTTCTTCATATAGATAATGCTTATTTTATTCCAAATTTAGAAGTTAAAAATTATCTTTGTAAAACAAACACTTCTACTTCAACAGCGTTTAGAGGATTTGGAGGAAATCAAGGTATGATGGCTATTGAAAATATTATTGATAACATTTCAAGATACTTAGGCAAAGATTCTTCTGAAATAAGAAAAATAAATTTTTACAAAAAAAATAGTAGAAACATAACACATTATGGAATGAAAATTGAAGATAATGTGATTAATGAGATATTCAACAAATTATTAAAAAAATCAAATTACAAAAAAAGATATTCTGAAATTAAAAAATTTAATTTAAAAAATAAATATAAGAAAAAAGGAATATCAATCACACCAGTAAAATTTGGTATATCTTTTACTACAATTCATTTAAACCAAGCTGGAGCTTTGGTTCATATTTATACTGATGGTAGTGTACATTTAAACCATGGAGGAATTGAAATGGGACAAGGTACTCATACAAAAATAGCTCAATTAGTTTCAAAATCATTTGGTATTCCTTACGAAAAAGTTCAAATATCATCAACAAATACATCCAAGGTTCCGAATACTTCTGCGAGCGCAGCCTCATCCACTACGGATCTTAATGGTGCAGCTGCTTTAGATGCTGTAAAAAAAATAAAACTAAATTTAGAAAAATTTATAAAAAATAAATACAAAATATCAGTCAAAAATAATGTGGTTTATAAAAATGAAAAAATTTTTATTGGAAAGTATATTTTTAAATTTAATGACATTGTTCAAGAAGCTTACTTAAATCGTATATCTCTTTCTTCAAATGGATTTTACTCCACACCAAAGATTAATTTTAACAAAAAAAAATTTTATGGAAGACCATTTTTATATTTTTGTTATGGTGCAGCTGTAACTGAAGTTACAATAGATACTTTAACTGGTGAAAATATAATAGATACAGTTGACATATTACACGACGCAGGAAATGCAATTAATCCAGCTTTAGAGCTTGGTCAGATTGAAGGAGGTTTTGTCCAAGGCCAGGGTTGGCTTACAATGGAGGAAGTTAATTGGAAATCTAATGGACAAATAACTACCTTTTCTCCTTCTACATATAAAATTCCGGCCGTTAGTGATATCCCTAGAAAATTTAGAGTAGAAATTTATAAAGAGGGAAAAAATAAAGAGGAAGTCATAAATAAAGCCAAAACTACTGGAGAACCGCCTTTAATGTTGGCGATGAGTGTATTTTTTGCAATAAAGGACGCTATAGCTTCAACATCAAATTATAAAAAAATACCTGAATTAAATGCTCCTGCAACACCTGAAAAAATTTTATTAAGCATAAGTAGGTTAAAAAATAATTAATTATGACTGAAAAAAATCTTTACATGATGAGAGCAATAGAGCTTTCAATTGAAAGTGCCAAATCTAAAGGTGGGCCATTTGGATGTGTTATTGTAAAAAATAATAAAATTATTGCAGAAGGCTCTAATAAAGTAACCATGAACAATGATCCAACTGCACATGGAGAAATTGTTGCAATTAGAGAAGCATGTAAAAAATTGAATACTTTTAATCTTTCTGGATGTGATTTGTATTCAAGTTGTGAACCATGTCCAATGTGTTTATCTGCAATATATTGGTCACGAATTGAAAATATTTTTTATGCAAACACAAGAACTGACGCAAAGAGCATAGATTTTGACGATTCATTTATTTATTCCGAAATTAATAAAGATTTAGAAAATAGAAAAATTAAAATGCATCAAATGCATAGAGATGAAGCACTAGAAGCATTTAAAATTTGGGAAAAAAAAGAAGACAAAATTAAATACTAATGGAATTTTTATCTTACTCAATGAAATGGCTAGAACTCATTTTAAGATGGGGTCATGTACTATTTGCAATATTATGGGTTGGAAATAGTTTTTTATTTAATTACTTAGATAATAAATTAAACAAAAAAATATCGAGCAAAGATGTTGATGGCGAAGGATATCTTATGCATTCAGGTTATTATTACAAACTTTCTAGACTAAAAGTATCACCACCAAAAAATTATTTAAGGAGTTTAACGATTTTTAAATGGCAAAGTTATCTAACTTTTATAACTGGAATTTTGTTACTTGGTGTAATTTACTACTATAAGTCTGGTATATTAATGGTAGATAAAAGAATTCTAGAAATTTTACCTTCTACTGCAATAATATTTTCTTTATTTTCACTAATTATATCTTGGCTTGTTTATGATTTTTTATGCAAATCAAGCTTTATAAAAAATAATGTTTTATTTGTTTTTACAATTTTCATTTTGCTTATTTTAATATCATATGGATTTACTCAAATTTATGGGGCAAAATTTGCATTTTTAAGTGTTGGTCTAATAATAGGTACAAATATGTTTGGAAATGTATTTACAGTTATTATTCCAAATCAAGAGAATATAATTAATAGTAGTAAGAGAAACAAAAAATTTGACCAAAGTTTATCCTTAGCTGCAAAACAAAGATCTATACACAATAATTATTCGACTTTTTTAGTTTTATTTATAATGTTATCAGGTCACTACAGCTTTATAGTTTATCATAAATACAGTTGGTTAATTTTAAGTGCTATTGCAGTAATTTCAGTTCTAGCAAGGCACTATTTTAATTTAAGAGGAAGAAACATTCACAGGTTGTATATCTTAATAACATCTATTGTATCTTTAATTTTACTTGCAGTTTTAATTTTAATTTTTAAGAATTAAAATTATAGAAAATTATGTCAGAAAAATTAATCGTAAGTTGGGATCAATATAACGAAACTGTAGAGAAGCTTGCAATTCAAATTGAAGAAAGTGGTTACAAGCCATCAATTTTAATTGGTATTATGCGCGGAGGTGCTCCAATGATAGATGTTTTAAGCAGAGTATTTAAATTGAAATGTGCTTACTTGGCAGTTGAGTCTTATAGCGGTAAAGGAGTAGAGGATGAACAGGGCGATATAGTATTTTCTAGAGAAATGAGTTCAATAGCTCCAAATATGGGTGGCAAAATTTTACTTTGTGATGATTTATCTGATACAGGAATTACATTTAACAAAAGTGTAGATTGGTTAAGGGCTTATGAACCAATTAAAGGTAAAATTGAAGATATTAAAACCGCTACACTTTGGAAAAAAAAAAAATCGACTTTTGAACCTGATTTTTGTGCAGTAAAATTAGAAGCTAATCCTTGGATAGTGCAACCATTTGAAATTTACGAAGAAATAAGAATTGAAGATATAAAGAAAAAACACCAAAAATAAAAAGGGCGACTATAAAGCCGCCCTATTTTTCAAACTTTTTAATTTTTAAGCTACAGCAAAACTGATTACACTTAGTATAGCAATAACCCAAATTGCTGGACTTGTTGAATCAATTTTACCTGTACAAATCTTAATTGCAGCATATGAAACAAATGCCAAAGCTATTCCATGAGAAATAGAATAAGTAAATGGCATTGCAATCATAGCAAGCACCGCTGGTCCTGCCTCTGCTATATCATCCCATTCTATATCTGTAATGTTTCTTACGAAAAGAGTAGCAATATATATTAAGGCTGCACCATCAATCTCTTTTGGAAGAGATGTAGCTAGTGGACTGAAGAATAAACATGCTAGGAAAAGAACTCCTATAACAAGAGAAGTCATTCCTGTTTTGCCTCCAGCTTTTACTCCAGCAGCTGACTCTACATAAGTTGTTACAGTTGATGTACCTAACATAGCACCCGCAACAGTAGAAGCACTGTCTGATAGCATTGCTTTATCGATGTCTTTAATTTTTCCATCACTTCCAACTTTTCCAGCTACGTTTGCAACACTAGTTAATGTTCCAGCAGTATCAAAAAAGTCGATAAAGAATAAAGTAAAAATTACAGTTACCATCGATGCACTAAGCGCTGCACCCAAGTCAAACGTCATCAGGTGTGTCATTGGCGGCGGCGAAGAAACAACT
>CACIPT010000004.1 GCA_902588595.1 uncultured Pelagibacteraceae bacterium
TTCCCTACACAATTTATAAAAAGTTATCCCTTTTTATAATGAATTATTTTATCTAAGATTTTACTCATCTCAGTAGACGAAAGAATCTTAGGCTTTCCTAACTTTAATGCAATTATGTATTGATGACAAATATTTTCTATCTCTTGTGCTAATTCAAAAGCTTGTTTTAAAGTTCCTCCGATTGTTAACTGTCCATGATTTGACATAAGACAACCTTTTCTCTTTTCTAAAGCTTTAATAATATTTATTGATAAATCTGGTGTACCAAAAGTTGCATATTCTGCACATTTAATATCATCTCCACCTGCTAGAGCGACCATATAATGAAAAGCAGGAATTGGTTTACCATGAGTTGAAACTGCAGTCGCATGAGGAGAGTGAGCATGAACAATTGCTTTTGCTTCTCTTTTTTTTATATAAACATCTTGATGAAAACGCCATTCAGATGATGGATTTAATCCTGAATTAAACATTTTTAGATTGTCGTATTTTTCATTTAAAGCAAGAAAAACTATATCTTCTGGCTTAAGAGTTTCATATTTAATTCCAGAAGGTGTTAAAAGAAATCCTTCAACGTCATTTTCTATTACCCTTATTGAGAGATTTCCTGATCGAAGCGGAGATAAATTTGTAGTATTAAACTTAAGTGCAAATTTAATTATATCTTCTCTTTCTTTTATATTTTTCATTTAAATAGATCTTTCAATCCTTTTTCAGATGCTTCACATACACCTTTTTCAGTAATCAATCCTGTAACATATTTAGCAGGTGTTATGTCAAAAGCTAAATTCATTGATTTACTTTTTTTTGGATATATTTTTACTTTTTTAATATTTCCATTTTCATCCAATCCTTCTATATGAGATAGTTCTTCTGAATTCCTCTCTTCTATTGGTATATCTTTATAATTTTTTATATCCCAATCAATTGTTGAGCTTGGTAAAGCAACATAAAAAGGAACATTATTATCTTTAGCTGCTAATGCTTTTAAATAAGTCCCAATTTTATTACAAACATCGCCGTTAGCTAACGTTCTGTCTGTTCCAACAATGCACATATCAACTTCTCCTCTTTGCATTAAAATTCCACCTGTATTATCTGCGATAATAGTATTAGATATTTCTTCTTCATTTAATTCATAAGAAGTTAAATTAGCTCCTTGGTTTCTAGGTCTTGTTTCATCAACCCAAACATGAACTGGAATTTTTTTCTTATGAGCATGATAAATTGGCGAAGTAGCTGTTCCCCAATTAATTGTTGCAAGCCAACCTGCATTACAATGAGTTAATATGTTTACTGTATCTTTCTTTTTATTATAAATTTCTTCAATAATTTTTAATCCATTTAATCCAATATTTTCACAAAACTTTACATCTTCCTCACATATTTTTTTTGATTCATTTAAAGCTATATTTAAAATTTCATTACTATTAACTCCTGATAACTTTTTCATCATTCTATCAACTGCCCATTTTAAATTTATAGCTGTTGGTCTAGAATTAATTAAATCATTAGCTGATTTTTTTAAAAACGATTGATCATTGTTTTCTAAGATTGCTAAAACTAGGCCATATGCGGCTGTAGCGCCAATTAAAGGAGCTCCTCTAACTTCCATAATTTTAATTGCATTTATAGAGTCTTTTACTGTTTTGAGATCTTTAATTATAAATTGGTGCGGAAGTTTAGTTTGATCAATAATTTTTACTGTATTATTTTCAAACCAAATTGTACGGTATTCTTTTCCTTCAATTTTCATTTATTTAAAACTCTACCAGCTATAGTTTTGAGTTTATCTTTAGTTTTTTGAGTTCTTTTTTCTGGAACTGTAATTATTGCAACATCCAAACAATTGGTTGTTGGGTCTTTTGGATCAATATGATTTTCAAAATTTTCAATTAAATTTTTAATCATACTTTTTGCTTTTTCAGCATTGCCTAAAAGAACTTTAATTACTTGCTGAACATCAACATTTTCGTGATCTGGGTGCCAACAATCATAATCAGTTACCATTGAAACTGATGCATATCTAATTTCAGCTTCTCTTGCTAATTTAGCTTCAGGCATATTAGTCATACCAATTACATCTGCTTTCCATGATCTGTATAGATTTGACTCTGCTAGAGTTGAAAATTGTGGTCCTTCCATAACAATATATGTTCCTCCTCTTTGATATTCTATCTTTTCTTTTTTAATTGCCTCTTCACATGCATTCATTAATCCATTGGATGTTGGATGTGCCATTGATACATGAGCCACTATTTCATCGTCAAAAAAAGTTTTATTTCTTGCAAAAGTTCTGTCAATAAATTGATCAACAATTACAAACTTTCCTGGAGGTAAATCTTCTTTTAAAGAACCAACTGCTGAAACTGATACAATATCTGTTACTCCCAGTTGCTTTAAAGAATCAATATTTGCTCTAAAGTTTATATTTGATGGATTTATAAAATGACCTCTTCCATGTCTTGGTAGAAAAAAAATTTCTTTATTTTTATAATTAGTTTTTAAAATTTTATCAGATGGTTTTCCCCATGGTGTTTTTAGGTCTAATAATTCTCTTTCTTTAAATTCTTCAACATCATATAGGCCACTACCACCAATTATTGCTAATTTATTGTTTGCCATATCAAAAAAATAATTTATTTATTTATATATCGTAATTTATTATGGATTTAAAAGATTATATTAGATCAATTAAAGACTATCCTAAAAAAGGAATTCTTTTTAGAGATATAACAACATTAATTAAAAATGAAAAAGCATTTAAAGAGTGTATTGATCAAATAGTTGAAAGAACTAAAAAATTTAAAGTAGATAAAATAGCAGCTATTGAATCAAGAGGTTTTGTTTTTGCATCTGCGGTATCATATATACTTAATAAACCATTTGTATTATTAAGAAAAAAAAATAAACTTCCTGCAGAAACTCATTCCGTAGATTTTCAGTTAGAATATGGAACAGCCACTATAGAAGTTCATAAAGACTCGATTAAAGAAAATGATTCGGTTTTAATTATTGATGATTTAATAGCAACTGGAGGAACTGCTAATGCTGCAGCTAAGCTAGTAGAAATATCAAAAGGGTCTGTTGCAGGATTTGTTTTTGTTATAAATCTTTTTGATTTAGGTGGATGTAATAATCTAATTAAAAAAGGTCACAAAGTAGAAAATTTAATTGAATTTCCAGGACACTAGTTTTTTAATCTATAGTATGATTTTTTTCCCATCATTGAATTTAATAAACCTGAAATTCTCATTTGATAGATTTTTCTTTTGTGTGAATTTATGGTTATTAAATAATAAATAAATTTAATTTTTGCTGAAATAAAATTTGAAAAAACTTTTATAAATGCATTTAAATAACCATAATGCTTTTTATTAAAATAAAACTTTGACCACATCCAATGCCAGTTTCTAAGATATTCTATTTCATTTTTTTGATTATTGTCTAAAGATGAAGCTCCAAGATGATCTATTAATGAATTTTTAATAATATAAATATTTTCATTCATTTGTTTTACTCTTAAACACAAATCATCATTTTCTAAGTATAAAAAAATGTTTTCATCAAAAAATTTATTATCTTTAAATTTTGGTTTATTTAAAATCATTGAGAAACCATCAATTGAATCTACATCAATTATATTTTCATATATTACTTTTTCATTTATAAAATTTTTATAATTTGGATAATTTAAATTACTATGCATAGGTGATATTATTGTAAAATCTTTTAAATTTTTTGTTGCTTCAATTAGATTTTCAAATGCATCTATCTTGAAAACAACATCTGGGTTTAAAACATAAGCGTATTGTGTTTTAGCTTTTTTAATACCAATATTATTAGATGCTCCCATACCCAAATTTTCATTCATTATGACCTCAATATTGTCATATTTAGATTCTAAATCTTTCATTAAATTTATGTCATTTGAATTTTCTATGATAATTTTTTTTGAAACTTTTGGTAAAGAATCCATGCATTTGTAAATGACTTTATCGCTTTTAAAACAAACGATTATAAATGTAATATTATCTAGATTTAAATCCATTGAGATAAACAAGTATACTTAAAGTAAGGTTTGATGTAAAAAAAATAATGCACAATATTTTAGTGACCGGCGGTCTTGGTTTTATAGGAAGTAATTTAATCAAAATTCTTTTATCAAAAAAATATAAGGTAATAAATATTGATAAAGTAAGTTACTCATCAAACTTTTATAATACTAAACCATTTTTAAACAATAAAAATTATAAATTTATCAAATGTGACATTAGAAATAAAAACAAAATTGACAAAATATTTAAACAGTTTAAACCAAATTGTATTTTTAACCTTGCCGCTGAAACACATGTAGATAGATCAATTGATGGACCAAAAAATTTTATAAATTCAAATATAATTGGAACATTTAATATCTTGGAATCTTTTAAAAAATATTATTTAAATAACAAAAAAACACGGTTAATTCATATTTCTACAGATGAAGTTTATGGAGATGTTTTAAAAGGTCGTTCTAAAGAAAAAGATGCATATAGTCCTAGTTCTCCATATTCCGCTTCCAAAGCATCTTCTGACCATTTGGTCTATTCTTATATAAGAACATTCAAGATACCTGCAATTGTTACAAACTGTTCAAACAATTATGGACCGAGACAACACCCAGAAAAATTAATTCCAAAATTGATATATAATATTTTAAATAATAAAAGTTTGCCAATCTATGGTAATGGAACAAATTCTAGAGAATGGATATTTGTAGATGATCATTGTGATGCTCTGATAAAAGTATACAACAAAGGAAAAATAGGTGAATTTTACAATATAGGATCTAATTATAATATTAACAACTTGCAAGTAACTAAAAAATTATTATCTGTAGCAAAAAAAATAGTTCAACCTGGTAAAAAAGTAAAAATTAAATTTGTCAAAGATAGACCTGGTCACGATATGAGATATGCGATTAATAGTAATAAAATTAAAAATAAACTTAAGTGGAAACCAAAAATAAACTTTATTAAAGGTCTAGAAAAAACATTCTTATGGTATTTTAAAAATCAAAAATACTATTCAAATTTGAATAAAAAAGATATCACTAGAAGAATTGGTGTAAAAAAATGATAAAAAAAGGAATCATATTATCTGGAGGTATGGGCACAAGAATGAGTCCCTTAACAAAAGTGGTAAACAAACAGCTTTTGCCGATATATGACAAACCTTTAATTTATTATCCCTTATCTATTTTGATGTTAGCAAAAATTAAAGATATATTAATTATTGTAAATAAAGGTCAATTAAATCTATATAAAAGATTATTACAAAATGGAAAAAATCTAGGCATTAAAATAACTTTTATTGAACAAAAATATCCCAAGGGATTGCCAGATGCATTTATTCTGGGAGAAAAATTTATAGGCAAAGAAAATGTAGCACTTATCTTGGGAGATAATTTTTTTTATGGGCAAAGCTTGTCTGGAAAACTTCTTGAAAGTAAAAAGTTAAAAAATGGGGCAAAGGTTTTTTTACATAGAGTTAGTAAACCAGAACTCTATGGAATTGCAAAAATAAATAAAAAAAATAAAATTGTATCAATTAAAGAAAAACCTAGAAAATATATTTCAAATTTTGCAATTACAGGACTTTATTTCTTTGACAATAAAGTAATAAAATTTTCGAAAAATTTAAAACCATCAGGGAGAAATGAGCTTGAAATGATTTATTGAAAAAATATTTATCAGATAAAAAGCTTTCTGCAGAAATAATTGGTAGAGGTGGAGCTTGGCTGGATACAGGTTCAATAGAAGATTTTTATAAAACTAGTAATTTTGTATCATCAATAGAAAATCAACAAGGATTTAAGATAGCTTGTCTCGAAGAGATTTCTTTAAATAATAATTGGATCAAAAAAAAAGAAATTATAAATGCAATAAAATTTTATGGTAATTGCAATTATTCAAAATATTTAAAAAACCTCATTTCTTCATGATTATAAAAACTAATTTTAAAGATTTGTTTCTTATTCAGAATAAAGCTTTTAAAGATAAAAGAGGTCATTTCAAAGAATTAATAAGAGAAAATAAAATAAAAAAAAAATTTCCTTTTTTAGTAATGTCATATTCTAAAAAAAACGTTATTAGAGGTCTTCATTTACAAACAAAAAAATCTCAAGGAAAATATATATCAGTTTTAAAAGGTAAAGTTTTTGACGTTGCAGTTGACCTTAGAAAAAACTCTAAGACATATGGAAAAACCTTTTCTTGTATATTAAGTGAAAAAAATTCTAAGTCTATTTATATTCCTGCAGGTTTTGCTCATGGTTTTTGTGGATTAGATAAAGAAAATTATATTATGTACAGTTGTACTAATTACAGACATGCAAAAAGTGAAAAAACAATAAAATATAATGATAGTAAATTTAAAATTAAGTGGCCTATAAAAAAACCTATCGTTTCTAAAAGAGATCGATCAGCAATATCATTTACTGAATTTGAAAAGAAATATTTATAATTGAGACTATTTTTTTTTTATAAAAGCAATATCATTTCCCTGTTTACCCATAAAAATTTCAATTGAATTATAATGATTTAAAAAATATTTTTTATCTTCTTCATTAATATAAATTGAGTTAAATTCTTCATTGCTAATAACTTTATTTAATATTTGCTTAAGGGTAGGTCCTGAACAGTTTTTTCTCATATCTTCTCTTGTGTCAGGAAAATTAAGTTCTTCGACTATATATACACCTTTTGATTTTAATTTTTTAAAACACATAAATAAACAAATTATTTGGTCTTTTAAAAAATGTCCTGCGTCCTCAATTATAATATCATAGCTTAGATTATTATTAATTATTTTATCATTAATTGAATTTTCTGAACTACAGTCTATAAAAAAATTTTTTATTCTTTCTGACTTGTACCTAAAAATGTCCGGATATATATCTCCGGAATATATATTTGACTTATTTAAATAGAAAAAAATTGCAGCCATTGCATTACCATTAAAAGATCCAAGTTCTAAAATATTACATTCAATGTTTTTATAAATTTTTAAATACTTTTCGTAAAATTCTGAGTAACCATGACCATCAATTAATTTTTTTTTTCTCTTTATAGGTTTGGGATACTGATCAAAAACTTTCTTAGCTTTATCGCTTCCAAAATACTCAAGTAAAAAATCCAATGATTTATTATTAAAACTATCATCATTAATTTTATCAAGATTTTTTACTTTTGGTAAAAAAAACAAATTAAGCAAATAAGAAAATGGTAAAATAAAAAATATATATATTTTTAAAATAAATTTTGCTTTATCAACTCTATGCTTGTAATAAATGCTATAAAAACTGCTCAATTTCATAAAATTTGTTTTAATTTAAAATTTAATATAAAGAAATATTTGTTTTATTAACATGTAAATTTATAAAATTAGAAATATATTTTGATGAAAATCTACTGCATAACACATAAACCAAATGATAATATTGAGAAACTAGGACTAATTCCTGTTGGAGTTGGTAAAGGAAATTTTCCTAAAAATTATATAATTGAAAATTCTAAAGATAATATTTCAGATAAAAACTTTTGTTATTCAGAAACATCTTTTCATTACTGGATATGGAAAAATATTCTTCCTTCTTATAATGATGAAGAATGGTTGGGAACATGTCAATATAGAAGGTATTTTGTTAAGAAAAATTTTGAAGATAAAACAAAAAATCTTACACATGGTTTCTTGAATATAAAAAATATTGATGAACTAAATCTAATTTTACAAAAAGAACCAGCTAATGAATGGAATAATTATGACATTATTTTATGCAATCCATACAACTTATCTGGTGTAAAAAAATCTAAACTTTTAAAAAATGCTTTTAGGTCTATATTAAAAGATCCGGAAATTCTTTTTAATAAAAAAAAACATACAATCAAACTTCATTTTGAAATGAATCATGGTTATGGAAATATTGAAAAAGCTGCAAACTTATTGCCGTCTGAAGATAAAAATGATTTTTTAGATTATGTATCTAAAAATACTCAATTAAATGGTAATTGTATATTTTTATCTAAAAACAAAAAATTAATGAACGATTTCTATAAAAATTTATTTTCTTGGCTAACAAACTGTGAAAAGGTTTTTGGTTTTGATGGTAATAAGTATGGTACAAAGAGAATATATTCTTTCTTAACTGAAAGATATATGCCTTTTTGGTTTTCGAAATACTCTAAGGTATTAGCGTGGCCCTGGGTCTTTTTTGATATAAGTAAATATGATAGTTAATTTTGATATTTTATGTCTGTAGTATTAATAACAGGTTCTTGTGGTTTGGTAGGTTCAGAATCTTGTTCTTTTTTTAATAATAAAAATTTTCAAATTGTAGGTATAGATAATAATTTTAGAAAAAAATTTTTTGGTAAAGATGGTTCAACAAATTGGATTAAAAAAAAATTAAATTCTGAAATCAATAAATATAAACATTACAACATTGATATTAGAAATTTTAGTAGTTTATCAAAAGTATTTAAAAAATATGGTAATAATATAAAATTAATAATTCACGCTGCTGCTCAACCCTCTCATGATTTTGCTAAATCTAATCCAAGATTGGATTTTGATATAAATGCACTAGGAACTTTAAATTTATTAACTTTAACAGAAAAATATTGTAAGTATGCTCCGTTTATTCATATGTCTACCAATAAAGTATATGGGGACAATCCAAACAAAATTAGTTTAAAAGAAAAAAAATTAAGATGGGATTTAAATAAAGGAAATAAGTTCTATAATGGAATTGCCGAAGATTTTTCTTTAGATTCATGCACACATAGTTTTTTTGGAGTTTCAAAAGTTTATTCAGATTTAATTACACAAGAATACGGAAAAAATAATAAATTAAATACTGCTATATTTAGAGCTGGATGTATTACTGGACCAAATCACTCAGGAGCAAAATTACATGGTTTCTTATCTTATTTAATCAAATCAGCTTTGACTAAAAATTCTTATAATATTATTGGATATAAAGGAAAACAAGTAAGAGATAACATACATAGCTATGATTTGATTAATTGTTTTTGGGAATTTTTTAAAAAACCTAAAAAAGGTGAAGTATACAATATTGGTGGAGGAAGATTTTCTAACTGTTCTATATTAGAAGCTATAAAAATTGTAGAAAAATTAGAAGGAAAAAAAATAAATATTAAATATACTAAACAAAATAGAGTTGGTGATCATATTTGGTATATTTCTAATAATTCAAAATTTAAAAAAAATTATCCAAATTGGAAACAAAAATACAATACATTAAAAATTATAGAAGAAATTTATAATTCTTTTAAAAATTGAATTTAAATTATTTTTGGTAGCGGGAAGTGGGATCGAACCACTGACCTCGGGCTTATGAGTCCCGCGCTCTAACCAACTGAGCTACCCCGCCATTACATTAAATAGACTTATAGTAGTTTTATCTAAGATTTCAATAAATTCAGAGAAAATTTTGTAATTTTTGTTTATAAAATATCAAACTTAAAAATGTAACCTAGGCATTGTATAAATATAAAAGAATATAAATATGAATAATATAAATCATAAAATTTCATACCTCGTAAGGCTATGTAATGAAAAATCTTTTGATCAGGCTCTTATTGAGTTTAAATCATTAATAAAACAAAATTTTAATGATCCAATTATATATAATTTAGGAGGCATTATAAATGTCAATCTTAAAAACTTTGAAGTTGCAATTGATTGTTTTTCAAAAGCTTTAAAAATTAATCCAAATTATGCAGAAGCAAATAATAATATGGGTGCTTTACTAAAAACTATTGGTCGAACAAAAGATTCGATTACTTATTTTGAAAAAGCTATAAAAATAAAACCTGATTTCACAAATGCTTACAATAATCTTGGTGCATCATATAACATTATGGGTAAATGGGATTTAGCTATTCAAAATTACGATAAATGCTTAAAAATTAATCCAAATGAAAAAGATTCTTTTAATAATCTTATTAATCTTTTAACTTTTCATGATCCTCAAGAAAAAGATTTAAATTTTATAATTAAAACAAATAGTTTATTAAAAATGAACAATTTTATATTTGATGAAAAAAAACAAATTAATGATAATCAAATAATTAATTATTTTAATATTTCTAATAATGTTATAATAGAAAATCTAAACAAAACTGAATATAATTATACTGAAATATTCAGAAAAAATACATATAACTTAAACTGTAAAAGACATTTTGAAGTTTTCAATAATTTTAATGTTATCCCTGAGTTTTGCTTTAGTTGTTATAAAGTTCAAGTTGAGCCAAAAAATATAATTGATTTATTAAAATTATATATAGTGTTTGATAACTTGAATTTAAAAAAAAATAATACTAGAAAGTGCTTTATTGAAGTAAGACCTGAAATTACAGGACTTTATAAAGGGTTAATTTATTGTAGAGGTATAAATGAAGCAGAACAAATTGAAAATTTATTAACTCCAATTATAAAAACTGTAATAGATAATAAGACGCCTATTGCAATAAAACGAGGATGTTCAGAGTTTGCAATTTCTTATCCAAAATTTAAAGATAAAAAAAATGCCATGAATTATGAAAAGTCTTGGAAAGAAAAAGAAAACTTAATAGACAAACAACGAATCAAAGAAGATAATGTTATTTTAAACGATACAGTAGCTGGACTTACAGTAAATGATTTTCTAATCATGAGGAATTGGATGATGTATGCAAAAAAAATTGGTGATAAAAATTACGATAAATTTGATTGTGACATTCAAATATCAAAGTACATGGAGTGGCAAGTCTCTAGACAGTTAGACTTTAGAAAAAGTGAATATAGCAAAAAACTTTAAAGTTTTGTTAATATATTCATATTTTTCGCATCAATTTATTAAAAATTTAAATAAAAAAACTTATCCACAAGTCATATTTCAATTGAAATAATGTTTTTCGACTATACTTTCATCATCGATGAGAATTGAAGAAGAACTTAAATTAGACTACTCAGATGTATTATTCAGACCTAAAAGAAGCACTCTAAGAAGTAGAAAAGATGTTAACCTTTTAAGAACATATAGGTTTAAATACAGTAAAAATGAATGGTCAGGTACACCAATCATGGCGGCAAATATGGATGGCGTTGGTGAGCTAGGTATTGCTGAAAAATTAAACGATCATGGAATGATTACATGTTTAACTAAACAACATGATGTTAAAAAAATTAAGCAATATAAGAAAATTAAATCAATGTATCAGAATATAGCTATTAGTATCGGAATTAAAAAAGAGGACTTTCAAAATTTAGATAAAATGATGAAAGAGTTTAGCTTCTTTAAATTTATTTGTATAGATGTTGCTAATGGTTATTCGGAGCATTTTACAAGCTTTATTAAATCAGTAAGAGATAAGTACCCAACAAAAACTATTATCGCAGGAAATGTTGTTACAGCTGACATGACGCAAGAATTAGTACTAAGTGGAGCTGACATAGTTAAAGTTGGTATAGGACCCGGAAGTGTTTGTACAACAAGAATTCAAACTGGTGTTGGATATCCACAATTGAGTGCAGTAATTGAATGTGCAGATGCTGCTCATGGATTGGGTGCACATATAATAGCTGATGGAGGATGTACATGTCCCGGAGATGTTGCAAAAGGTTTTGGTGGTGGTGCAGACTTTGTAATGCTTGGTGGTATGCTTGCTGGTCATGATGAAGGTAAAGGCAAATTAGTAAAATCGAATGGGTCAAAATTTATTGAATTTTATGGGTCAAGTTCTCATGTTGCAAATAAAAAACATTATGGCGGATTATCAGATTATAGAAGCAGCGAAGGAAGGGCTGTTAGAGTTAAATATAGAGGAAAAATAAAAGATACTATTTTAAATATATTAGGTGGTGTTAGAAGTAGTTGCACTTATGTTGGTGCTCCTTCATTAAAACAACTAAGCAAATGTACAACTTTTGTAAGAGTCAGCAATCAATATAACGATACCTTCGCTAAATAGAGGTTTCAATTCCAATAAATAATTTGTTATATTTTTTTTATAAAAAAAATTATTCAAAATGGAAAAAAAGAATATTAATCTATCGGGTCCAACAAAAATTTCTCATAATAAAATTTACAATCTTTATTGTGATAATTATGATTCTTTACATTATTTGTTTGTCGAATTCCAATTCGCTTGGTTTCAACAAGCTTATCAAGCTTTGGGTGATTTAGATAAGTATAATATCTTGGTATATTTGTATAAAGAAAATTTTGTTGAACTTAACGAAATATTTAAAGTTAAATCTTTAAATGAATTTTATATAAATCCTAGTTTTAATTTAGAAAAAATTAACATAATTAAAATAGCTAAAAGTCTTATAATGTCTAAAGAAACTGCAAGAAGAAAAATTTTAGAATTGGAAAAAGAAGGAATATTAATAAAGAATAAAAAAACAATTACTGTTACTTTAAAAGCAGGTCTACTTCAAAAACCAGAATCTACAATTAATTCTTTCTCAAAAATTTTAGATTACATTTCATATTTTTTATACAAAGAAAAAAAAGTAAAAAAATATTATGAAAGAGAGTTTTTTATAAAAAAAATAAAAGAAAGATTTACCCAAATTTTAGCAATTTTTCTAGAATACCAAATACAATATTTGCTTAAAAGAAAAAAATTGGCAAATAATGATTTGGAAATAATTTTCATTATTGGAACCTTGTTTTACAATCAAGTCATGTTTTTAAAAAAATCTAAAAAAAATCCTCATTATAAGAATGAATGGGTAGATAGCGTTTTAAATATTGGAGATAAAAAAGGATTAAATGCTATGACAATTAGCGACCTTACTGGAATCCCAAGGCCAACTGTAATTAGAAAATTAATAAAATTGTTAAAACAAAAAGATATATATAAAGACGAAAATAATCTTTATTATTTGGTGAAAGGGAAATTTAGTGCTAACTTAAACAAACATAGATTAAATAACATAAAAGAGCTCAGCTCTACAATATCACGAATTAATAATATTATTTTTTCTTCTTAAATAGAAACGATTATCCCAGTTACAACTATAACCGCCGCAACCAAACCAAAAAAAATTGTTGATTCTATTTTTTCTTTTTTTTGAGCTAACCTTACTTTGTTTAATAGAACGTTTATATCTACTCTTTTTTTTGTTTTTGAAGAAGAATTTTTTAATGAGTGAAGCTCACCTTCCATATTTTGGGTCTCAACTGAACTATTTGTGATATTCTCTCCACTCATATATTTCATATTTAACCACAGTTATCGCAGCCTAACAATTAAATATTAGTCCAAATTGGGTTCAATGTTATTTTATGGGTAAAAATGAACTTAAATATTCTTAAAGTCTTTTTTATTGATTGGTTTAGATAAAATTTCAGCTTTATATTTAATTTTTTCAATCTCTATTTCTATTGTTTTATTTTTTAAGACACTTAAATCTTCTTCTGTTTTTACGTAACCAAAAACTAAATTTTTATTAAAATTAAATGAGTAGCTTCCTGAAGTTGTTCTTCCTATAATTTTACCATCAATATAGATGGGTTCATCATGGAGCGTCAATGGTTCACCTGGTTTACTTTCTTTTAAAGTTAGCATAATAAATTTTTTTATTCTTTTTTTATCTTTAATTTTAAGTAATGCTTTTTTACCTACAAAATCTACGTTCTTTTTATAACTAATTGCAAAATTAAGTCCTGCTTCGTATTGGTTTTCTTCTGGTGAAATATCATGTCCCCAATGTAAAAAACCGCTCTCCATTCTCATAATATCCATTGCATGCATCCCACATTGACTTAATTGATATTTTTTTCCGATGTTTATAATTAAATTATAAATTTCTTTTGCTATGTTTTTTTCTATATAAAGTTCATAACCTAGTTCGCCAACATAAGATAATCTTTGTGTCCATATTTGATTATTGTTAATACTAATATATTTTGCAGTTCCAAATTTAAAATTTTCATTAGAATAATCGTCATTACTTAAATCTTTCATTAAATCTCTACTTTTTGGTCCAAATACTCCAAGCACACAATAATCATCTGTAACATCTAATAATTCAACATCTTTAGATAAGTGTTTTTTTATATGAAATTTATCATGTTCTCTATTTGCGGCCCCAGTTGTAATTCTAAAATTATTTTCTGCCAAACATACAGTGGTCAAATCCGTTTCGATTCCTCCATCTTCATTTAACATTTGAGTGTAAGTGCATTTTCCAATTTCTTTTTTAATATTTGCTGTACAGATTTTTTGAAGTTCTTCATGAACAGTTTCACCTTTTAAATCATATTTAGCAAATGGAGTTAACTCAAATAATCCAATATTTTCTCTTGTATTTTTTGTTTCAAATTCTGCAGATGGATACCAATTTTGGTAATTATAAGAATATTCATATTCTGCCTTTTCACCATTTTTTGCAAACCACATTGGTCTTTCGTATCCACCTGAAACTCCAAAACATGCTCCATTTTTTTTTAGCTCTTCATGATAAGGAACAAGCTTTTGATTTCTTGAAGTTTTGTGTTGCTTAAATGGCCAATGCATTCCATATAAGTCTCCTAGAGTTTCGGTGATTCTTTCTTTAATAAAATCTATTTCTGAATGAAAATTTTGAAATCTTTTAATATCATAAATAAATAAATCTTCATTTATATGGCCATTCATTATCCATTCAGCTGTAACTTTTCCAACACCTCCTCCACTTCCAATTCCAATACTATTTAAACCACAGCATGCAAATAAATTTCTTAACCCTGGCACTTCTCCTAAAAGAGTATTTGTATCCGGAGTAAAAGATTCTGGTCCTGCAAAAAATTTTCTAATTCCAGCTTTTTCTAAAATTGGGACTCTTTTTAAAGCTGCTTCTAAATATGGTTCAAAATGTTCAAAATTTTCAGGAAATTCTCCATATGAAAAATCTTCTGGAACTCTATTAGTTTTTTTAAATGCCGGAATTGATTTTCCTTCAAATATTCCTATTAACATTTTTCCTGCGTCTTCTTTTAAATATAAACTGTCATCAAAATCTCTTAAGACAGGAATATTTTTTGGCAACTCGTTTATTCCTTCGGTAATTACATAAAAATGTTCTGCTGGATATAATGGAATGCTAAAACCTGAATCTTCACCTATTTGCCTTGACCACATTCCAGTTGCAAGAACAATATATTCACATTCAATAGTTTGACCGTTAACAATAACTCCTGCTACTCTTCCATTTTTTTTTATTATTTTTTCAACTGGTGATTTTTCGAATATTTTAACTCCTTCTTTCCTTGCCGCTTTTGCTAATAAATTTGTTACTCCAATTGGATCAGCTTGGCCATCTCCTGGCATAAAAATTCCACCCAAAACATCTTTTTCATTAATAATTGGATATATTTTTTTTATCTGATCTATATTTAATACTTCAACATTTACATCAAATAACTGTGCTGTGGTTGCTTGTCTTTTAAGTTCTTGCCATCTTCCCTTTGTGGTAGCAATAGACAGAGCTCCATTTAGCTTTAATCCACTTGAAAAATCTACTTCTTTTTCTAATTTTTTATAAAGTTCTAATGAATATTTTCTAATCTTTGTTACACCAGCCGAAGGTCCTAGTTGACTAACAAGTCCTGCAGCATGCCAAGTAGTGCCTGAAGTTAACTGGTCTCTTTCAAACAAAATGACATCCTTCCAACCATATTTTGCCAAATGATAAGCGCATGAAGTACCAGAAACACCACCGCCTACAATAACTACTTTTGTGCTTTTCGGAAAATTATTTTTCATTAAAGCTTTTTAAGTAATTTTATCCAACGGGTCATATCTTTTGACATTTCAATATAGAATTTCTTAGTCAAATTAGTTTGGTAAGGAAAATTAGTTTTGTGAGCAAAATTATTCAATTCTTCAGCTATATTTTGATAAATATCAAAAACACTCCCATCGTTTAATTTTAAATTGATAAGCCAATCAAAAAATTCATCTATAGTTCTTAATGCGCCCCATTCTTTGTTTGCATCGTCTCTATAGTTATGACTATGTCTTTCATGTGAAACTAGTGGATTACCAAAAGAAATAAATTTATTTTTTGTTTTAATTGCTTTTTGTAAAAAATAACCTGAAAAAATATCTCCTAATCTATCAAATTTTAAACCACCACCAATATCAAACCCCATTTTAATATAATAATATGCTGGTAAAAATTCTTTTTTAATTGAAGTATTTTGTGTGTTTATTGGACAATAAGTTTTTTTAGATATAATTATTTCGTCACATTTTTTTACATCAATTTTTTCTTTCTTTACTAGCCAAGAGATTGCATCTACATCTGGGGCAATTGTCCACATGCCAACGTTGCAAGCAATTTGTAATGAATTATTTTTTTTGTAATCATATATGTTTTTATAATCAATATTTCTTTTATTTAATGGAAATCCTCTAGGATGAATAAAATTATTCTTTCCTAATAAAGTACAGTTGTTAAATAAGCCAGTTTTAGAATTAAGAATTTTTTTATTTTTTTGATGTCCTAGTCTTTTTCTATGTTCTTGTACAAAATTTTTTAAAATAGGAAAATTATCATCATCCATTGAAATAATAAAATCGAAATCATTTTGGTAAGCTAAAATAAAACCAACGTTTCTTCTATGATCAGAGTTATATTTAATGAAATTTTTAATTTTTAATTTTCTTTCAAAAGCATGTTGGTCTTCAATTGATAAGTATAAAATATTTATACCTTTTTTTTTAAATTTTTTAATTTTTGGAAAAATTGACTTAGGAGTTTTATAGTCTGGTATATAAATAATTGATGTGTATTCAATTTCTTTGCTATTAATTATTTCTTTACAAATTCTTTCTAACCATCCATTATCAAAAATTGTTGTAACAATAATTGCGCACTTATTTTTTTTCATTAAAGTTTTATTGTATCTAAAATACTGTTATTTAAAAATCATATTTGGGTTCATAAAGTCATAGCCAAACGCATCCGCAACAGCTTTATAAGTTACTTGTCCATTATAAATATTTAAGCCTGCTAAAAAATTTTTATCATTAGTAAGTGCTTTTTTATAACCTTTGTTTGCAATGTTAAGTAAAAAAGGCAATGTTGCTTTGTTTAATGCAAGAGTTGACGTTCTTGGAACTCCGCCTGGCATGTTGGCAACACAATAATGAACAACATCATCAACAATATAAGTAGGTTCAGCATGAGTTGTTGGTTTGCTTGTTTCAACACAGCCACCTTGATCAATAGCTACATCAACAATTACTGAGCCTCGTTTCATTAATTTTAACATATCTTTAGTTACTAATTTTGGAGCTTCTGCTCCAGGAATTAATACTCCACCAACTAATAAATCTGCTTCTGCAATCAATTTGTTTAAATCAGTTTTGTCACTTTGTTGAGGAATTATTTTATCACCAAATATTTTTGTTAATTGTTTTAATCTTGCTTCAGACTTGTCTACAATGTGAACTTTTGCTTTCATACCGGTTGCAATAATCGCTGCATTTTCTCCAACAACACCTCCACCTAAAATAACTACTGTTCCACATTCAACACCTGGTGCTCCGCCTAATAAAAGACCTCTACCTTTTTGATTTTTTTCTAGACAATGTGCGCCGGCCTGAACTGACATTCTTCCTGCAACTGCACTCATTGGAGCAAGTAAAGGTAGTCGTCCGTTATCATCCGTAACAGTTTCATAAGCAATACAAATAGATTTTGTATCAATCAATCCCTTAGTTAGTTCTTTTGCTGCAGCTAAATGAAGGTAAGTAAAAACAATTTGATTTTCTCTAATCATTTTTACTTCATTTGATAAAGGTTCTTTAACTTTAACTATTATTTCTGCATCATTAAAAATATCTTCTGCTTTTTGAACAATTTTAGCACCAGCAGATTTGTATTGATCATTATCAAATCCCGCTTCAAAACCACCATTGTTTTCAATTAAAACTTCATGACTATTTGAAACTAAAGATTTAACACTATCTGGAGTGAGCCCAATTCTAGTTTCTTGAGGTTTGATTTCTTTAGGAACTCCAATTTTCATGAAGAATTAATTTTTTTTTGATTTGGCGTAATTATTTATTCCAGTTCTAAGTTTTTCAATTATTTCATCAATATGTTTTTTTTCTGAAATAAACATTGGAGCAATAATCAAACAATCTCCTGTTGCTTTAAAATTAATGCCTGCTTCGTAGCAATGTTTATAACAAGTAAAACCAGCTTTGCCAGGTTTCTGATCTAATTTCATATCAATACCAGCCATTAATCCATATCCTCTAATATTATCCACAACATCTAAATCTTTAAGAGAAAATATTGCTTCTTGGTAATAAGGAACTAGTTCTTTAACTCTATTAAAAATATCTTCTTTTTCTATAATGTCTTGAACCGCTAGTCCTGCAGCTACTGCAACTGGAATAGCCGAATAAGTATATCCATGAAATAATTCAATTGCACCTTTTGGAGCATTATCAACGATAGTATTATAAATTTCTTCTTTGCATGCAACTGCACCTAATGGAACAACTCCATTCGTTGTTGCTTTAGCCATAGTCATAACATCAGGAGTAACTCCAAATTCTTGAGATGCAAATTCAGAACCCATCCTTCCCCATCCGGTAATTACTTCATCAAAAATCAAAAGAATTCCATGTTTGTCACAAATTTCTCTAAGTCTTTGTAAGTAACCTTTTGGTGGAACTAACGTTCCTGTAGATCCAGCTGTTGGTTCTACTATACATGCAGCAATATTTTCAGCTCCAAAGTTTGATGCAAATCTTTCGAGATCTTCTGCTATTTCTGCACCTGTTTCTGGTTGTCCACTAATAAATTTATGATCAGGTAAATGAGTATGTCTCATATGAACCACGCCTGGCATTAATAAACTTGCATAAGTTTTAACATTGTTAATCATTCCTCCAACTGAGGTTCCTCCAATATGCATTCCATGATAAGCACGTTCTCTTCCAACAATTCTAAACCTTGAACCTTGTCCATTAGCTTTATGGTAAGCAATTGAAATTTTTATTGCAGTTTCAACAGCATCAGATCCGCCTGTTGAGAAAAATATTCTATTTAAATTTCCTGGTGTATGTTTTGTAATTCTTGTTGCTAACTCAAAAGAACCACCAAATCCTTGTTGAAATGGTTGTGTGTAATCTAAAGTTTCTAGTTGCTTTGTTACAGCATCAACGATTTCTTTTCTTCCATGTCCAAAAGGATTGCAAAATAATCCTGAACTTGCATCAATCATGGTTTTTCCATGGTGATTTTTTAAATACATTCCTTTAGCTTCAGTAATTAATCTTGGATTTTCTTTAAAATCTTTATTTGCTGTAAATGGCATCCAATGCTCATTTAAAGAGTTTGGCATTTTAAATTTAGTTTCAGAACTCATAGTAATTTTAATTTTTTTTGTTAATTCAGTTATTGATTTTTTAGACTAATTTTTAAAAGCTCTCTATAAAAATCGTATTTTAAACTATACACTTTTAAGTTGTATAAGTTTATTATTGAATAGGGGTCTTATAAACTATCGTTTACAAGTCTCTTATTTTCCACTTTAATTATGTTTTTAAATTTAAAAAATAGAGGAGATTAAATGAAAAAAATAATTAGTTTTATTCTAGGAACTATTGTTGCTCTCAACTTGTCAGTTTCAGTTGCTAATGCTGCTGCAAACGAAGTTAGGGTTGCATTTTTCTTAGAGTGGGCAACTCCAAACCAAGAAGATAAAGTTAAACAAACTTTTGATAAAGCTTTGGGTGTGCCAGTAAAATGGACTAACTTTGCAACTGGTGGTGAGATGACAGAAGCTATGTTGTCAGGAGATATTGATATATCTTACTCACAAGGTTTAACACCTTTCGTAAACGCTGTTAATGCTAAAGCACCTATTAAGCTTGTTGATATTGCAGTTATATACGGAATGGGTGGAACTACTTGCGTTGCTGCTAAAGGTATCGATAAAGGAAATGCTGCTTCTAAATTAGACGGTCAAAAAGTTGCTGTTCCTTTAGGAACTATGGCTGACTATGTTTTCAAAGAAACAATGAGAGTTGTAGGAGCTGATATTTCTAAAATGAAAGTTGTTGATATGAATCCAGAGGATGGATCTGCAGCATTTGTTAACGGTGACGTTGCAATGGCATGTTTATTCGGTGGTAAATCTATTAAAGCAGCTAAAGAAAAAGGTGCTTCATTACTAACTGTTAAAGAAGCTCAAGATGCTGGTATTGCTGGTATTGATATTACTTCAGTAACTAACAAATTCCTAAAAGAAAACCCAGGAATGGTTAGAACTTTCGTTGAAGTAACTCACGAAGCAAATGCTAGATACAATGCTGGAAAATCAGACATGAACGTAATCGCAAAAGATGCGGCTATGGATCTTGCTGGAACTAAAAAGCAAATGGGTGGATTTGAATTCCCTAATGCAGGAACAATGAAATCTAAGTATCTGAATAAAGGTGGTATTCTTATGACTTACCTAGAAGTTATGGGTAATATGTTTGCTACTTCAGAAAACCCAGCTCTTAAAGATTACGCAGCAGTTGTAGATACTAGTTATCTTCCGTAATTAAGAGTTAAAAATAGAATATTAAATAGGCGCCAATTGAATAAATTGGTGCCTATTTTTTTTGTGAAAATTTTAATATAAAGTCCTATTATTATGAGTGATTTAGTTTCTCAAAATGTAAATATGATTTTCAAATCTCCTAAAGGAGAAACTGTTCATGCACTTAAGGATATAAGTTTTACTTTAAAAAAAGGTGAACTTTTAACTGTTCTTGGTCCGTCGGGTTGTGGAAAAACTACTTTATTAAATATTGCAGCAGGTTTTCTTCGTCCAACTTCTGGAAATATTACTCTTGGTGATAAAGAAATAGATGGACCAGGCGTTGAAAGGGGAATGGTTTTTCAGCAAGGTGCATTGTTTGAATGGTTAACAGTTGCAGAAAACGTAAACTTTGGTTTGCGAATGAAAAAAGAAGATCCAGTTAAAACTGCAGAAAAAGTTGAAGAATGGCTTGAAATTGTTGGTTTAAAAGGTTTTGGAAATACTCCTACTTACCAATTATCTGGAGGTATGCAGCAAAGAGTAGCTCTTGCAAGATGTTTAATCAATGATCCAGATTTAATATTAATGGACGAGCCTTTAGGTGCTCTAGATGCTTTAACTAGAGAAAAAATGCAGTCTCTTGTTTTAAAAATTTGGAAAGAAACAGGAAAAACAATTATTTTAATTACTCACTCAGTTGAAGAAGCGCTGTTATTAGGTGAACGCGTTTATGTTATGGCTCCTCGGCCTGGAAGAATACACAAAGAATATAAACTTCCTTTTGCCAACATGGGTTTAAACGAAGATTTAAGAGAAATAAAAAATAACAATGAGTTTGTATCTAAAAGAGAAGAAATTTTATCAATGATTTGGGATATGGAAGAAGAAATAATGGGTAAAGAAAATTAAAATGATTACTGGAATTATCACTTTTTTAGTTATTTTTGCTGTTATTGGTTCTATTCTTTATGGGCAAAGATTAATCAAAACTGAAAAAAGTGATGCTGTTTTTGGAAATCCAGAAAGAGCAAAAGGTGGTGTACATTGGGTTATAGTTGGATCTAGTTTTCTTTTACTGTCTTGGCTTTATTATTCTTGGGATATAGCAAAAGCATTCTATCCAAAATCCGCCAATGAACTTTGTCAAGTTGCAAAGGTTAATGAGTCATTACTATCATTAAAATATCTTTTCCCAATTGAAGAAAGGCAGCATAAAAGTACTGCTCTTATTAAACGTGAAAATATTAATATACAAAATAAAATAACAATTATTCAAAATTTACCCGATTTAAAAGATCAAGATAAAGAATTATTTGTTAAATTACTTAACAAAACTAAAAAAACTATACCTTTATTGACAGATGAAAAACTTTTAGAAAATGATATCAAAAATAAAATTAAAGATTTAACTAATAAAATTACTTGGCTAACTGAAGATTTTCAAAAAGTAAGCTACCCCCCAATAAAAAGTATAGAAGAAGAAAATAAAAGAATTGAAGATTTAAAAAAACAGCTTGGATGGGGTGCAACAGGAATGGAAGTACCTCCTCTTCCAGAAAGCAAAAAAGGTTTAAAATTTCATGCTGCTGCTCAAGAATTAAATGAAATTAGTGATGAATTTTTTTCATTAAGAAACCACAATCCTGAATATTTAAAATTATTAGAAGAAATTAGAAAAGAAATTAAAGAATATAAAGATGGTTTGGATGATAGCCAAGAATTAGAAATGACTTACATAAAAGAAATTAAAAAACTTGGACAAAGAATTGAATATGAAAGTGTTTTTCCTCCTACCACTTTAGATGAGATGGAAAAATCAATTAGAGAATTTGATGTTGTTCAAAAAAATGAACAAGGAAATTTAATTTATATTGATGCTTTATTGTTTCCTGCGGGAACTATAGTTGCTAGTGGTCCAACTTGTGCAGAAGATGGTCCAGGTAGATGGCTTCCAAAACCTTCTGATACATTTAGAATTTTTGGAGATCTTTTAAAACCAAGTGTTGGATTTAAAATGATTCCAATGATTTGGTACGAAATGATGGGAGTAAACAGAATAGTTGGTTTTATATTACCTGACTGGATAGCAGATGTAATGCCAGGTAAATATCCAGTTCACAGTGCGGACGGAACAGTAAAACCTAACTTTAAAAGTAAAGTTTTAGACGTTGTAACAGGTGATTTTGAAGCATTTAAAATTCCAGTTCCAACAGGACATATTTGGGATTCATTTTTAAGAGTATTTTTAGGATTAACACTTGGTATTATTTTTGGTGTTCCATTAGGTTTATTTATGGGTCTAAATAGATTTGCTAAAGGGTTTTTTGATCCTTTAGTTGAGTTATATAGACCAGTTCCCCCTCTTGCTTGGGCTCCATTAGTTATTACAGTTTTTGGAATTGATAACCTTGGAAAAGTATTTTTATTATTTATGGTTTCATTTTCTATTATGATTATTTCAGCAAGAGCTGGTGCATCAGGAACTCAACTTTCAAAAATCCATGCTGCCCATTCATTGGGGGCTTCTAGATGGCAAATATTAAGGGAAGTTATATTTCCTAATTCATTGCCTGAAATATTAACAGGTGTAAGAGTTGCTGTTGGTATGTGTTGGGGAACATTAGTTGCAGCAGAATTTTTAGCTGGTACGTCAGGTATTGGATTTGTTGAAAACGTTGCAAGAAAATATATGCAATATGAAGTCATTTGGATTACCATTTTCGTTATGGGAATGCTGGGATTATTATTTGATGTTACTATTAGAAAAATAATAGATAAAACTATTCCTTGGAGAGGAAAAGGTTAAGATTTAATTTAAATGGACAGAAATAAAATCTTAGAATGGTTAGGTGTAATTACAGCAATAATTTATTCATTATTAGTTGCTTTAAATATTGGTGCTGAATTTCTTGGATTTACTTTACTTTTAATTTCTGCATTTTTAATTGGTTTATGGGCATATTTTGGTAAGCACAAAGGAATTTTATTATTACAAATATTTTATGCTTCTGCTGGAATAATTGGAATGATTAGGTGGTTTTAATGAAAAGAAATGAATTAAAAAAACTGATAACAAAAATTCTTATCAAGCATAAATTAAGTAAAAATCATGCAAATATTTGTGCAGATGCTTTGATAAATGCAGAATTAGTTGGAGCTCATTCCCATGGTTTGTCCAGATTAAAAATGTACTGTGATCGAATAAACAAAAAAGTAATTAATCCAAAGCCAAAAATTAAAATTAAAAAAATTTCTCATTCTATTTCGCAAATTGATGCAAATAACAGTATCGGTTTTGTTGCCGCTGATATTGGAATAAAACAAGCAATTCAAAATACAAAAAAAACAGGAATAGGATTAGTTGCAATTAAAAATAGTGGACACTATGGTCTTTCTGGTTATTACGCAGAAAAAGCGGTTAAGAAAAATTTAATAGTTTTTTGTTTTACTAATGCACCTCCAGCAATAGCTCCTCATGGAGCAAGAAAAAGTTTATTTGGAACAAATCCAATATGTTTTGGGACGCCTACATCATCAAAAATTCCTTTTATTTTAGATACATCTGTTTCAGTAATTAATAGAGGTAAAATAAGAGTTGCCGCAAGAACCGGAAAAAAAATACCAGAAGGAGTTGCTTTAGATAAGTTTGGCAAACCAACCACAGATGCAAAAAAAGCATTAGCGGGTGTTCAATTGCCAATAGCAGGTTTTAGGGGTTCAGGACTTGCATGGATGGTTGATATATTAAGTGGTGTATTTACTGGAGGTAATCATGGTGGAAAAGTAAAAGATCCTTTTGATGATTTTTCAGGTCCTCAAAACATTGGTCATTTATTTATTGTTATGAAGCCTAATCTTTTTGTTGGAAATTATAGCGAAAGAATTAAAGAAAATATTAAAAGAATAAAAAGATTACCTAAAATAAAAGGTGTAAAAGAAATTTTATATCCTGGTCAAAGCAAGCTACGTAAATATAAGAAAAATCTTAATAAAAAAATTAATATTCCAACAAATATTGCTGGAGATTTAAAAAAATTAAATGCTTAATAAGATAGTTTTAACCAATATTTTTAAAAAATTATTGGAAGAAGCAAAAAATTCTTATGATGATTTTAATGCTGCAGATGGAAAAATAGGTGATGGTGATTTAGGAGTTACAATTTTGCATGGTTTAGAAGAAGTAAATAATAACATTAATAAATTCAACGATGATATGGGTGCTAACTTTATGCTTTGCTCACAAGCTTTTGTTAAAAGATCTGGATCTAGTTTTGGTACATTAATTGCTTTTTCATTCATGAATATTTCTAAAAATTTAAAAGGAAAAACTGAATGTAGTCATGAAGACATTATTGATATTTTTAAAACAGCATTAAAAACAATACTTGAAAGAGGAAAAACTAGTTTGGGAGACAAAACTATTGCAGACAGTTTGGATCTAATAATAAAAATGCTTAAAGATAATAAAAATTATTCAAATGTACTTAAATTAGCAACAAAACAGGCTTTAGACGATTTTAAAGGAAAAAAAATAAGAATAGGGAGAGCAAGAATGTTTGAGGATAAAACAAAAGATTTAGATGACCCAGGTATGCTTGCTCTAAATAGGTTAACTGAAGTTTTTTAAATTTTAGAAATCCACTCTTTCTTTTTTTCTTCATTTAAAAAAGAAGATTTAAATGAGTTAACAAGTAGTGTTCTTACTTCATCTTTTGAAAGATTTAATGCTAGTTGAGTTTCAATTAAATTTTTATTTAAATATCCCCCAAAATAAGCTGGATCATCTGAATTTACCATAACCATTAATTTTTTATCTAACATTTTCTTTAAATTATGTTCCTTTAATTCATTAAAAACTCTTAATTTTATATTTGAAAGAGGACAAACTGTTAAAGGAATTTGATTTTTTGATAACTTCTCAACTAATTTTTTGTCTTTAAGGCATTGAACGCCATGGTCAATTCTTTTTACATTAAGAAGGTTCAAGGCTTCCCACATATATTCTGGTGGCCCTTCTTCACCTGCATGAGCAACAGTTATAAAGCCATATTCAATAGCTTTTTTAAATAATTTTTCAAATTTACTTGGAGGGTTGCCCGTCTCAGAAGAATCTAATCCAATTCCATAAATCTTATCTTTGTGAATTAAAGCCTGATCAAAAATTTTAAAACCCTCCTCTTCATCTAAATGCCTTAGAAAACACATTATAATTTTAAAACTCAAACCAAATTCTTTTTCAGCTTTTTGAAAGGCTTTATAAATTCCATTTATAACAATATCAAAACTAATTCCTCTCTTGGTATGGGTCTGGGGGTCAAAAAAAATTTCAGTATGAACTATGTTGTCTTCCTTACATTTTAATACATAAGCCCAAGTAAGTTCAAAAAAATCTTGTTCTTTTATTAATACTTTTGCTCCTTCGTAATAGGTTTTTAAAAAAGATTCTAAGTTACTAAAATTATATGCTTTTTTAACGTCATCAATGTTTTTAAATGGAATATCAATATTATTTCTTTTAGCTAAAGCAAACATTTGCTCAGGTTCGAGAGTTCCTTCTATATGCAAATGCAATTCTGCTTTTGGCGATTTTTTTATAAACTCTAATAAACTCATAAAGATTTGGCAAAATCTCTAATATCTTTAACTAATAAATCTGGTTGTTCAAGAGCTGCAAAATGGCCTCCTTTTGGCATTTTAGTCCAACGTTGAATATTATAAATTCTTTCAACATAAGATCTTGGAGCCCATTCTAAATATTCTTTTGGAAATAAAGCTGCTGCTGTTGGAACTTTTAAAGGAAGATGTTCTTTAGGAAGTGCTCTACCGCCCTCTTCTCTTCTTCCATAATAAATCCAGGATGCTGTATTAAATGTTTTTGTTACTAAATAAACCATAATATTTGATAATAAAATATCTTTTGAATAAACACTTTCAATGTCTCCATTTTTTATATCAGACCAACCTCTCATTTTTTCAATTATCCATGCAGCAACACCTACTGGGCTATCCATCATTGCATAACTTAATGTTTGTGGTTTTGTAGCTTGCTGTGTTCTATAACCATCTTCAATTCTTTGTTCTTTTTTAAATCTTTCTTGCCATTCTTTTTCTTCGGTTGTTTGTGGTCCATCTGGGTGTCGAGTAATTAAAATATTAATATGAATTCCTAACAAATTTTCTGGAAAATCATACGCTAGCCATGTGCATATTGTTCCTCCAAAATCACCTCCTTGTGAAATATATTTTTTATAGCCTAAAACATTGGCCATTAATGAATTAAATATTGCTGCCATTTTTCTTGGACCAATTGGTCTTGAAGGACGTCCTGAAAATCCATAACCAGGTAAAGATGGAACAACGACATCAAAACCATCTTCTTCTTTTCCTCCATATTTTTCAGGATGAGCCAATTGATCAATAATATGTAAAAATTCTACTATCGATCCAGGCCAACCATGATTTAGCAATAATGGCTTTGGATTAGATCCACTTCCTTTTTCATGAATAAAATGAATATCAATTCCATCTATATAGGATTTAAAATTATTAAATTTATTTATTTTTTCTTCTGTTTTTCTCCAATTAAATTTATTAACCCAATAATCAGCAAATTCTTTCATGTAATCTAAATTTGTTCCGTAATCCCAACCTCCATCGTCAGGCATCTCGTGCCATTGGTAGTTTTTCACCTTTGAATATATATTTTGGAGACTTTCTTCTGAGATATCTACTTTAAAAGGTTTTGTCATTTTACTAGTATATATATTTTTAAATATAAAATATAAAAATAGTTATGAAAAAAATAATCAACAATCCAGCTAATTTTGTAGAAGAGTCTATTGATGGACTTATTAAATCTCATCCAGATGTTTATGCTTTAGCTAAAGAGAACAACAGAGTAGTTACAAGAGCAAATAAAGCTTCAAATAAAGTTGGAATAGTAACTGGAGGTGGATCTGGTCATTTGCCTGTGTTTACTGGATATGTTGGTGAAGGATTTTTAGATGCTTGTGCTATTGGATCCGTATTTGCATCTCCATCTGTAGATCAGATGGTTTCAGCTATAAAAAATGCAGATAATGGTAATGGAGTTTTGTGTATCATTGGAAATTATGGTGGTGATGTAATGAATTTTGAAATGGCTTGTGAAATGGTGGAAGCTGAAGGGATTAAAACAAAAAAAGTAATTGTTGCTGATGATATTGCAAGTGCAAGTGTAGCAGAAAAATCAAAACGTAGAGGAATAGCAGGAATGATATTTGTTTTTAAAGTTGCAGGTGCAATTGCTGAAACTGGCGCATCTCTTGATGATGTTTTTAAAACTGCAACAGAAGTTAATAATAATATTAGAACTCTTGGTGTAGCTGTTTCACCTTGTATTTTACCTGAAGCTGGAAAACCCACTTTTGAAATTAGTGATGATGAAATTGAAATAGGAATGGGTATACATGGAGAACCTGGAATTAAAAGAGAAAAATTAAGACCTGCAAATGATTTAGTTGACGATTTATATAATAGAATTATCGATGATTCTAAATTAGCTGCTAATGATAATATTGTAGTTATGATAAATAGCTTGGGTGCTACACCTCTTGAAGAGCTATACATTATATCTAAAAGAGTTAATGAAAATTTATCTAATTCTAAAATAAAAAATATTAAAACTTATGTTGGAAGATACGCAACTTCTATGGAGATGGCAGGAATGTCAATTACAACATTAAAATTAAATGATAATTTAAAAAAATACCTTCTTGCAAAAAGTGATTGCCCTTTTTGGAATAATTAAACTTTATTTCTTAAAAAATAAATAAATATAAATCCAGTTATATACATTATTAGTGCATAAGCTGCTGTTGGTATCATGTATACAATTTCATTAGATATTTCGGTAGCAACAAAAACTGCCAAAGTTCCATTTTGAAGTCCACATTCAAGTGAAATGCATTTTATTTGTTCTATTCCAGATGTAAAAGTTTTTGCAAGATAATATGCAATAATCATCATTGCTATATTTAAAGTTAATACTACTAGACCGGCTTGAGCAAGGTAAGTAGTAATATTTGCTCCTTCTTCAATCCAAATTGCAATAAATACAATTAAAAATAATATACCTGTAACTTTATCAATAAATGAAATTTTTGAACTTATAAAGTTTTCAGCAAATTTTCTAATAATCATTCCTAATATAACCGGTACTGCAACGACTAAAGTCATTTTTAATGCAGTCCCCATTATATTAATATTTTCATTAGCGAAGCTAACTCCCAAAAGATCTGCTGAAGTAAAAACAATTAATGGAACTGTTATAATGCTAATGATGCTTATAATCGCTGTTAGCGAAACTGATAAGGCTACGTCTCCTTTTGCAAATTTTGTTAAAACATTTGATGTAATACCACCTGGTGCCGCTGCAATTATCATCACACCTAAAGCAATTTCTGGTGATGTTCCTAGAACTTTTATTAATGCAAAAGCAACTATTGGTAAAATAATCAGCTGAGATACAAAACCTACTAAAAAATCTTTTGGATTTTTTAATACCCTTGTAAAATCTTGGGTTGTTAAGCCTAAACCAAGGCCAAGCATTATTAAAGCTAGCGCTATTGGTGCTATTTTAGTTACAATTTCCATAGTTCCGACACAGTTTTCTACTGTATGTTATTTATTATAATTTACTATAAATTAAATTTATATATACAAAAAACTAATAAAAATGCTCTCAGATAAAGAAATAGTTTGTCCTGAAAATCTTCTTAATGTTGCACATAAGAAAAAAAATGTGGTTGCCGGGATAGTAAATGCTGGAAAACCTCTTCCAATGCTGTCTGTGATGGATGCTGTAAAAGAAAAATTAATCATACCAATTTTTATTGGTGATAAAACTGAAATTCAAAAATGTGCAGATGATTTAAAATTTGACATATCAAAATTTGAAATCATTCATGAGCCTGTAGAAAACAATACTGCAAAAGTTGTGGCAAAATTAGCATCAAAAAAAAAAATAAGAATAATTGTTAAAGGTCATATTCATACAGATGTCCTTATGAAAGAAGTTTTAAAAAGAGAATATAATTTGTTGGGCAAAACAAGATTAAGTCACATATGGCATATGACTTTAGAGAAAGAAGATAAGCCGCTAATAATCACTGATGGAGCTTTAAATGTTATGCCTAATGTAAAAACAAAAATGCACATACTAAAAAATGTAATTAATTTTTCAAATAGAATTGGAATAGAAAGACCTAAAATAGCTGTTTTGTCTGCAACAGAAGAAGTTTTGGATAGTGTACAAAGTTCATTGGACGCAAAAGAAATTACTGACTTAGCAAATAAAGAAAATTTAAATGCAGATGTTTTTGGTCCGCTTGCATTTGATAATAGTATTTCAAAAAAATCAGCGGCAATTAAAGGAATTAAAAATGCTGTTGCTGGTCAAGCTGATGTTTTGTTAGTTCCGAGCGTTGAGGCAGGTAATGGTTTAGTTAAAATGATGATATATTTTATGGGTGCATGTGCTGCAGGTGTAGTTATTGGAGGAAAAGTTCCTGTAGTTATAACTAGTAGATCAGATGATGCACCAGCAAGATTGGCATCAATGGCAGCAGCAGTTGTTGCATTAGATTAATTAATGTTATAAAAAACTTTTCTAAATAATTATGGCAATCAAGTATATTAAAAAATCACCAAAAACATCATCTACAGATGATACTAAAACTCGAGAAATTGTAGAAAATATACTTAAAGATATTGAAAAAACAAAAGAAGATGGATGTAGAGAACTTTCAAAAAAATTTGATAAATTTGAAGGCGATGTAATAGTTTCAAAAGAAAAAATAGAAGAAATTAAAAAAAACTTAGATCAAAAAACCAAGGATGATGTTCAGTTTTCTCATGAAAGAGTTAGAAAATTTGCTGAAGCTCAATTAAAAAACTATGGTCAAGATTTTGAAGTAGAACTTTCCGATGGTTTGTATGCTGGTCAAAAATTAATTCCCGTTAATACAGCAGGATGTTATGTCCCCGCTGGCAGATATGCACATATAGCTTCAGCTGTTATGAGCGTTACAACGGCCAAAGTTGCAGGAGTGAAAAATATTTTAGTTTGCAGCTCGCCAAAACCAAGTGTGGGAGTACACCCTACTATTGTTTACACAGCTGATCTTTGTGGTGCTGATGTAATAATGAATTTAGGTGGTGTTCAAGCTATTGCAGCAATGACAAATGGTTTATTCGGAAATGCACCAGCAGATATATTGGTTGGTCCTGGAAATCAATTTGTTGCTGAAGCAAAAAGAATTTTGTTCGGTAAGGTTGGAATTGATTTATTTGCTGGTCCAACAGAAATTGCAATTATTGCAGATGAAAATGCAGATGCGGAAATTGTTGCAGTAGATTTAGTAGGTCAAGCAGAACATGGTTATAATTCTCCTGCTTGGTTATTCACTACAAGTAAGGATTTAGCTGATAAAGTTATTAAAAGAGTGCCAGAATTAATTGCTGAATTGCCTGAATTACCAAGAACTAACGCTGAAGCTGCATGGAAAGATTACGGTGAAGTCGTTCTTTGCGATACAGATGAAGAAATGGCTTCTATAAGTGATGATTATGCTCCTGAACATTTAGAGGTACAAACAAAAAATTTGGAATGGTTTCACAATAGACTTAAAAATTACGGTTCATTATTTGTTGGCGAAGAAACAACAGTTGCTTATGGAGATAAATGTTCAGGTACAAACCATATTTTACCAACTAAAGGTGCTGGAAGATATACTGGTGGACTATTCGTAGGTAAATTTATCAAAACATTAAGTTTTCAACGAATGACAAAAGAATCTACTAAACTAGTTGGTGCAGCAGCTGCAAGACTTTCAAGATATGAAGGAATGGAAGCCCATGCTAGAACTGGCGATGTAAGACTTAAAAAATACGGTTTTTAAATTAAATTTATAATATCCAAAAATACATAGCTAGATAAAACAGTCATAAATATAATAATAAAAAAATTTATAACTTTCCAAACCTTTGAATTAATTAAATAATTTGAAAAAAATTTCGCTAAATAGCCTAAAGAGAAAAAAAATAAAAAAGAGGCAATTGATGCTCCTATGCCAAAAAAGTATTTGTGAGTAATCAAAAAATTTTTTGAAAAATTTCCTAAAAAAAAGACTGTATCTGAATAAACATGTGGATTTAAATATGTAAAACCAAGTGTTTTAACAATTACATTCTTTAGTGATAATATATTGCTACCAAAATTAATATCAGACTTATTATATAGTGATCTTATTTTGCTATAAATGAAATAAATCAAAAAAATGAAAAGCAAAATATTAAAAATTAACTCAACATTTTTAGTGAAGTAAAATTTAAAATATTCAAATAAAAAAAGTCCTAAAAAAATTAAAATTAGATCTGATACAGAACAAATTAAACAAACTAAAAATATATATTGTTTTTTTAAACCTTGTTCTATTACAAAGATGTTTTGAGCTCCTATAGCTAAAATTAAACTTAAACCAGTGAAAAAACCTAAAAACAAAAAACTCATTTTTTGCTTAATATATCTGCTCTAAAACTTGAATAAACTATTAAAACTAAAAAAGGAATACATAGTAAGTTCATAGTTGTCCAACTAGTTAAACTTAAAGATATACCAGCAGATAAACTTGCTAATGCCATTGTAGAAAATACAATTAAATCATTAATTCCTTGTGCTTTAAATTTTTCCTCTTCTTTGTAAGTTAAAACAACTAAACTAGTTCCAGAAATAAATAAAAAATTCCATCCCAATCCTAAAAATATAAGAGCTACCATATAATTTGCATATGAATTTTCAAATAAACTTAAAATTATTGTTACAACAAGAAATAAAACTCCAATATAGATTACATTGCTATGGCCAAACTTTTTAATTAAATTTCCTGTAATTAATGATGGAAGAAACATGGCTGCCACATGCAATTGAAGAACTAAGCCTGTTTTTTCCAAACTCATTTTTTCCATTAAATGCATACTCATAGGTGTTGCTGTCATTAAATACGACATTACAGCATAAGCAAATGCAGAAGCCACTACTGCTTGTAAAAATTTTGGTTGAGAAATTATTTCAAATAATCTGCGTCCACTATATTTATTATTAAATTCTATTTTTGTTGTTTCGTTATTTTTATAAAAAAATAAAAATATTGCTGGCATAAAAGTAAATGCAGCAAGCAAAAGATAAGAGCCCATATATAAATGATCAGGAATAAGATTTTTTGTATAATTTGCTGATGATATTCCTAAAAAAGCTGCAAAAATGCCCGCTAACATTAAAATTGAAATAGCTTTAGGTACCTTTTCTTTTTCTACGCTTTCAGCTGCAGCAAAACGATATTGATGATTAAATGCAGCTCCCATACCAAGAATTAAACATGAAACACAAAATAAAATAAAGTTTTGTTGGCTGATAGCAAAAGCACCTAATAAAGAAGCTGCTGAACTTCCAAAAGCTGCAAAAATAAAACCTAATCTTCGTCCTATTTTGCTCATAATTCTTGCTGCTAAAATAGTAAAAATTGCGGTACCAACAACGTAAATAGCTGTAGGCAAAGTTGATAAAAACTTTATAGAAGTAATTTGCGATCCTATAATTCCACTCAAAAAAACTGTGATTGTTGCAGCTGTAAATCCAAAAACTTGACTAATAGTTAACAACAAAACATTTTTGTTCATTAACTAAACTCTTTTCTTTCCCTGAACAACTCTATCTAAAATTAATGCTACAAATAAAATCGCTATACCAGCTAGTATGCCTTGACCAACATTGGCATACTGTAAAGCTTCAAGAACATCTTGTCCTAAACCTTTTGCACCAATTAGAGAAGCAACTACTACCATGGCAAGACTTAACATCACTGTTTGGTTTACACCTGCAAGAATAGATGGAGTTGCTAATGGCAGATCTACTTTTCTAAGTAAATACCATTTAGATGCACCATATGCTATTGCAGCTTCCCTTATAGTTTCGGGTACTCCCCTTAAGCCCAAAACCGTAAGTCTTACAACAGGAGTTCCTCCAAATATCATTGTAATAATAACTGCTGCAACTTTTCCTGTGCCAAAAAATGCAATGACCGGAATCATAAATACAAAAGCAGGCATGGTTTGCATAAAATCCATAATAGGCCTTATCATTGAATAAAATCTTTGACGTCTAGCACAATAAATTCCAAGTGGAATTCCAATCGCAATACTTAAAATTGCTGCAGTGCCAAGTAAAGCAAGTGTAGTCATAGCTTTAACCCAAAAACCAAGAAAACCCATGTAAGCTAAAAATCCAGCTGAATAAATAGATGTTCTAATTCCAGCTGATAAAGCTGTAAGAACTACAATGGTAGTTATTATTACTATCCAAGGAGTTTTTACAAAAAGCAATTCTAAAAAATCTAACACTGACCTAATACCAATTGTAATTGCTGTAAATAAAGCATCTCCTTTAATAACTGCATAATCAAATATTGTTTCAACCCATTTGATTGAGGTAAGTCTAATTTCTGGATGAGTAGGAAAGTCATTCATAACTTCCATTAAACCAGGAAAACTATAATGAACTACTGAAAATAACATTATTACAGCAGTAAAAATTCCACTTAATATGTAGTTTTTCATTTTCATACCAGGACTGATCAATTTATTTGAAAGCCATTCTGAATATCTTTTTTCTAAAATAGTATTGGCTAATACTCCTTGAATTAACTTAACTAATATTAATACACCAAACCCAAAGATTGTTATCCAAATAGCAGAAGCTTCTATTTGCTGAACATCTATTACATATTCTTTCATAGCCTCTTCTAAAGATTTTATTGCTCTTTTATAGACTTCTACTTTGTCTGGATTGTTTTCAATCGCTGCTTCAAGTTGTTTGTTTCTAAAGTCAATTGTTGACTGAATTTTATCAATTTTTTCTAAAGCGTCTTTTGTAATATTTCCAAATAAACCTCTAATAATTTGAACAACAGCAAAAGTTTCAATAATTAAGAATGCTAATGCATAATTCCATATATTTCTCATTCCAAACCAAATTGGACCTAGTAATGATGCAAATAAATTAAATGAAAAAGAATAAGATGGTTTGCTACCAATTTTTTTAAATTCTTGAATGTAATATTTGGAATTTGTAATAACAAAATTGCTAATAAGTTCTGACCTAGATAAATTTTTATTTTCTTTACTCATTTTCATTTCCTTCAACAACAGCTTTTAATAGATCAGATTGACTTATAATTCCTATTTTTTGATTATTTTTGTCTGAAACAACTATTGGTTTATCTTTTGAAATTGAGGTTTCTATTAATTTACTTAAAACTGCGTTTTCACTTACTATTTCAGTATCATTCGCTAATGGACCGAATTTTTTTTCATAATCTTTTAGAGATTGCATAATTGTTTTTGCTTGAACAACTTTTAATCTTGAAATTCCTTTAACAAAATCAGCAACATATTCATCTGCTGGATTGACTACAATTTCTTCAGGTGTTCCAATTTGAACTACCGCTCCATCTCTCATTATAGCAATTCTATGCCCTACTCTTACTGCTTCGTCTAAATCATGTGTGATGAACACAGTTGTTTTTTTCATTTGTTTTGAAAGTTTTATAAATTCTGATTGAAGTTGTCTTCTAATTAACGGATCTAATGCACTAAAAGGTTCATCCATTAATAAAAATTCTGGATCAGCTGCTAAGGCTCTAGCTAAGCCTACTCTTTGTTGCATACCTCCTGACAATTCATGTGCATATTTATTTCCCCATCCTTGAAGTTCTACAATATTTAAAATTTTGTTTGCAGCATCCAATCTATCATTTTTACTTACACCTCTTATTTCTAAAGGCATTGCAATATTGTCTAGGACTGATCTATGTGGCATTAAAGCAAAATTCTGAAATACCATTCCTATTTTTTTATTTCTTAATTCTTGTAAACTGTCTTTGTCAAACTGCATTACATCTTGATCGTTAATTAATATTTTTCCAGAAGTTGGTTCAAGAAGTCTATTTATATGTCTAACCAATGTAGATTTTCCACTACCTGAAAGTCCCATAACACAGAATATTTCTCCCTTATTTACGTCAAATGAGACATCTGAAACTCCTATTACAGAGTTATATTTTTCTAATGCTTCCTGTTTTGAAATATTTTTATTTTGAATTACATCCAAAGCTTCTTTTGAATTGTTTCCAAAAATTTTCCAGACGTTTTGAATTTGTATGGCTGTTTCCATATAATACTTATAAAAATAAAAAATTTAATTGAAAAACATTACCTGGCAACTTTTTGTTGCCAGGTAAATATAATTTATTAATCTAAATTTACAGTCCTAACCAACCGTCAACTGTAGATTTGTTTTTACTCATCCAATCTCTAGCAACTTCTCCTGGTGCTCTTTTCTTAACAGATACTTCGTATGCCATCCAAGATACGTCATCAGCAGTTATTTGGAATTTTTTGAAAAATTCAACAATTGCTGGAGATTTTTTCTCTAAAGATGTTCCCCAACCAATTTGGATTTTTTTAAGGGCATCTTTTGATGCCACATAAGATTTTTTATACCAATCTGGATCTGCTTTTGGCTGTATCATCTTATACTTAGCAGGATCATGTTTAGGCTCTTCTAACATTACTACATCTGCCATTCCCCAAATCGCATGAGGTTTGTAACAGTAGAATGCATAACCTTCACCTTTTTTGATTGAATCTAAAACTCTAGCATTTTTAACAGCTTCTGCTGCTCTTATAGGTTCAATTCCAGCATCAAGTAATTTATAATCTCTTACTTTTACTTCATTAACATTAGCTGAAGCCCATCCATCTGCACCAATCCAGAACTCACCTTTGCCATTGCCATCGCTATCCATAGCTTTAACAACTTCAGGTCTTCCTAAGTCTTCAATTGCAGTAATATTCATTTTTTTTGCAAATTGTTGTGAAACACAATAACCTTGGTTTCCTTCGTAAGAATTGCTGCTTAACTTAAGAGTTCCTTTTGGAACTAAATCATTAGTGTAAGCTTCTTGGTTTGGTAACCAAATATCAGGGTGAACTTCTATTTCACCTTTACTTCTGTCAATTGCTCCGTAGATTGCAGTATTGTTTCCTGGAACTAATTCTGCTTCTCCACCCATTTTATCAATAACTACTGCAGCTAATAAATTTGCTATAGCAGTTGCACCTGTCCAACCTGGATCACCAATTTTTACTTTTTCAGCAAAACTTGAAAAAGGAACTAGAATTGAGATCAAACCAGCTATCAAGGTACTCTTTAATACTCTCATATTTTCCCCTATTGTTAATTAAATTTATAAAGCAATTTTAACTATGTTATTTTTGAAGAGTCAATTTATAAGAAAGTTATTTTTAAGACTATTCTAAGAAATTTTTTACCGTTTCATTGAACTTTTGAGGTTCTTCGAGATGAGCGTTGTGACTACAACCCTTAAAGATCTCTAATTTACTATTAGGTATGTTTTTTTTTAAAGTATCAACTTGATCAAAATTATAAGAAACATCTTTGTCACCCCAAATGATCAAGGTATCTTGTTTAATGTTTTTTAAATTTTCATACCCTCTCCAATTTTTCATGGCAACAAGAGCATTATCAGCAGTTTCTTTAGAAATATCTTTAACTGCATTTTCACATAAATAATAATATTTAGCTTTGGCACCTTCTACAAACCATTTTTGTGGAACTCTACTTACTGTTTCTTTTAATCCATCTTTTTTTAATCTTTCTCTTGTCGTATCCATTGATTCAAATCTTCCTGGAATATCTCCAATTGAACCAGTTGCAAAACAAATTAGTTTTTTAATTCTATCTCCAGAAATTTTTACCATTTCTTGGACTATCATTCCTCCCATTGAATGTCCCATCAAATGAAATTCATTTATTTTTTTTTTATCAAGACATTTGAATACAAATTTTCCAATCTCATTAATGCTATTTAAAGACTGAGCTTTGTAGCTTTCTCCGAAACCTGGTAGTGCAGGAGTAATTACTCTAAAATGCTTGCTTAAGAATTCCTTTTGTAAGCCCCACATTTCTGAGGAACCTAAATATCCATGAACTAAAACTAAAGGAAAACCTGATCCAATATCATCAATATATATATCTTGCATAAATAATTATTGTAATTAGTTTTACACCTTTATGAGTAAAAGAAAAATAACACAAGTTAATAATTTAAATTTTGAACCATTTGATAGATATGGAAAAGTAATACCAGGCATGACTTGGCACAAAATTAGTTTTGATAAAAAAACCAATTATGGAACTTACATTTCTAAATTAGAGCCTGGAACCAAAACAATTCCTCACATCCATAAAGGCTATGAAGAGTTTTTCATATTAGAAGGAGAATTAATAGACTCTGATGGAAAAATTTTCAAAAAAGGTGATTTTGTTACATACGAACCTAATAGTGAACATTCATCTCACACAGAAAAAGGTTGTTTAATTCTCACTTTTATGAGAGGAGAAAATAAACGCATTAAAGAAAAATAATTATATTTTATGATTGGTATTTTAGGTGGAATGGGAACTCAGGCTGGTTTGGATTTTTGCAATAAATTAGCAAAATTAAATAGAGGAAAACTTGATCAACAATATCCTATGTTTGTACTTTATAACAAGTCTAATACTCCTAGAAGACCTGAAAATCTGAAAAAATACTATAATGTTTTAAAAGCACTTGTCGATGGTTGTAAAATGTTACAAAAAAATAAATGTAAATTTATTGTTATGCCATGCAACACTGCACATTATTGGCACAAAGATATACAAAAAAAAATTAAAATTCCTTTATTAAGTATGCCTAAAGAAGTTCATCTACATACAAAAAAAACATGTAAAAAAAATTCTACAATTGGCATTTTATGTACTGAAGCTACATTAAAAACAAAAGTTTATAACGATTATTTTGATAAAAACTTTAGATTAATTAGTCCTGAAAAAAAACTACAAAAAAATTCTGTTAATAAATCAATTAAACTAGTTAAAATGGGAAAAGTTAAAGAAGCTGAAATAGCACTGAGGGCTGCTGTAAAACATCTAATAAGAAAAAAGTGTAAAAAAATTATTTTAGGATGTACTGAACTGCCAATAGCAATTTTTGCCTATAAATCATTCAGAAAAGCAAAAGAATCAAAGCTTTTTATTGATCCAAACTTATTATTGGCTGAAGTCTGTATGAAAAAGTACAAAAAATAAATTATTTTTTTCTTTTTCTTCTTATTCTTTTGTCAATTTCTCTGGCAATAATTAACAATGCAACGACTTGGAGTATTGTCCAAATTAAATCCCAGTCTAAACTCATAAATTATTTTTTTTCATTCATAACAAAAAATAGTTTTCTTGGAAATGTACCTTCTTCAAATTTTTCTAAAGAAATATTTTTAAAACCATTCAATAAAGAATTAACTTTTTCCTCTGAAAAATAATGAACAATAAATCCATCATTTTCATAAAGATCTTCTCCCCTATGGATACCGTTTTGAAAATCTCCATCATTTATATGACGTACAGTATAAATATTAATACCGCCCGGTTTTAAAATTCTTAGAATTTCATTATTTAATTTTTCTAAATCACTTGTTGTTAAAGCCATACAATAAAGCATATGAGAATAACACGCTTCTATTGAATTATTTTCGAAAGGAAGTTTTTCTCTTACATCAAACAATTTTGTTGAAATATAATTAGATAAATTATCTTTTTTAGCTTTTTGATTAATTACTTTAATTCCTGATGGGCTATAATCTAATGCAATAGTATGAATTGAATTTTTTGCAAAAAATATAGTATCCCTTCCTAATCCTGCTCCAATCTCAACTATTTTACCAATTTTTTTTTCTTGAAATAATTTTAGAGCTTTTTTTGCTGATAAGCTTGGATTTAAACCAAACATCTCAGGCTTATTTGAGAAATTGCTTTCCCAATGCTGAGATTGTTGGTCTAATTTTTTTTGATCCAAATTTATTTTACTGGGTCTGGAACTTTACGTAAATAAGGCTTTAAAGTTTCCCAACCATCTGGATATATTTTTTTTGCTTCCTCGTTAGTTACTTTAGGAACAATAATTACTTTATCACCAGGTACCCAATCTGCAGGTGTCGCAATTTTGTGTTTGGCTGTACGTTGCATTGAATCTATTGTTCTTAGTATCTCATTAAAGTTACGTCCAGTTGTCATTGGGTAAGTTAAAAACAAACCTATTCTTTTATCAGGTCTAATAACATAAACGGTTCTAACTGTTTCGTTATCAACAGCAGTACGACCCATGGATGTTGTTCCAGCATCACCCTCTAGCATGTTGTAAAGTTTTGCGACTTCTAATTTTTCATCTGCTACAATTGGATAATTTGGCTTTAAACCACAAACATCTTTAATGTCATCTAACCATTTAACGTGATCTGATACTGGATCTACACTTAAACCCATAACTTTTACATTTCTTTTTTCAAACTCCGGCTTCATTTTAGCTAAAGCACCAAGCTCAGTTGTACAAACTGGCGTAAAGTCTTTAGGGTGTGAAAACAAAATACCCCAGCTATCCCCAAGCCACTCATGAAATGATAATTTTCCTTCAGAAGTTTCTGCTGTAAAGTCTGGAGCTACGCTATTAATTTTTAAAGTCATTTAATTCTCCTTTGAATTTTTTTTTAAATTATTATAAGCAAGATTGATTTGCTATGCAATTTTTTATAGTATTGAACATTGCCAATGATATTTGAACAATTATTCGATACCAAATCTTCAACCTACACTTACATTATATCTAGTGGCAAAGGTAGAGAGGCTTTAATAATCGATCCTGTAATTGAACACACTGAAGAGTACGTAAAAATATTAGAAAAATTAGATTTAAAATTAGTTAAAGTAATAGATACTCATATACATGCTGATCATATCACTGGATTAAATGAACTAAATAAAAGAACAAACTGTACAAGAATTATGGGAGAAAAATCTAAATCTGAAGTGATAGATTTAAAAATAAAAGACAACGAAAAAATAAATGTAGAAAATATAGAGCTTAAAGCAATTTATACTCCAGGACATACAGATTGTTCTTATAGCTATTTAATGAACGATAGAGTTTTTACAGGCGATACTCTTTTAATAAACGGAACAGGAAGAACAGATTTTCAATCAGGAAACTCTGAAGATGCTTATGACTCTTTATTTAACAAATTATTAAAATTACCAGAAGGTACCTTGGTATATCCGGCTCATGATTATAATGGAAAAAAATATTCAACTATTAAAAATGAAAAAAATAATAATCCAAGACTACAAGTTAGTTCAAAAGAAGAGTATGTAGAAATAATGGAAAATCTAAATTTAGAAAACCCCAAAATGATCGATATAGCTGTTCCGGCCAATTTAAAAGGTCTTACATTAAATCAGATTTAAGTTGAGGCAATATTACACTTGTTTTTTAAATAACCTTTATTATATTGGTTGCATGGCTTGTGAAAATAAATCTTGTAACTGCAAAAATTGCAATTGTGAAGAATGCAAATGTGATGGTAGCAAAGTTTGCACATGCTCCCCTGAATCAAATAGTTGTTGTTGTAACAGCTAATTGTTTATTTAAATAATCAAAATCATTTAAATATCATGAATAATTTTTTAGAATCCATAATTAATAGAGATCCGGCTGCAAAGTCTAAGTTAAGTGTAATATTAACTTACCCAGGTGTAAAAGCAGTTTTTTTTCATAGAATAGCTAATTTTTTTTCTATTGCTAAGTTAGATTTATTAGCAAGAATGATATCTCAATTTTCAAGATTTTTAACTGGAATTGAAATCCACCCAAAAGCAAAGATAGGCGAAAATTTATTTATTGATCATGGAATGGGTGTTGTAATCGGAGAAACTTCTGAAATAGGAAATAATGTAACAATATATCATATGGTAACTTTGGGAGGAATTTCTCCTAGCATTGAATCTAATGAACAAAGAAATGTTAAAAGACATCCTACATTAAAAGATAATGTTGTTGTTGGATCCGGTGCGCAAGTTTTGGGTCCAATTGAAGTTGGAAAAAATGCAAAAATTGGAGCAAATGCAGTTGTAACAAAAGATGTTCCTGAAAATGCAGTTATGGTTGGAATACCTGCTAAAAATGTTGGAACCACAACAGAAGAATTTAAACCTTATGGTATAACCCCAATTAGTGGTAAATGAAAAACTCTCAAAACAACTTCATAGAAGGAATTGGAAACACTCCATTGATTAAGCTTAAAGCGGCTTCTGAAATAACTGGATGTAATATTTACGGAAAAGCTGAATATCAAAATCCTGGTGGTTCAGTAAAAGATAGAGCTGCGCTTGCTTTAATAAAAGATGCTCAAGATAAAAAGTTAATTTCAAAAGGTGGAACTATTGTTGAAGGAACAGCAGGAAACACGGGTATTGGCTTATGTTTAATTGGAAATTCAATTGGATATAAAACTATAATTGTAATGAATGACAATCAAACTCAAGAAAAAAAAGACATGCTTAAAAATATTGGAGCAGAATTAAAATTAGTTCCACCAAAACCATATAAAGATGATGGAAATTTTGTAAAAGTTGCAGCAAGATTAGCAGACGAATTAAAAAGTTCTAACAACCATGGGGTGGTTTGGGCTAATCAATTTGATAATACTGCTAACGCTAAAGGACATTATGAAACAACTGGACCTGAAATTTGGAACCAGACCGATGGCAAAGTTGATGGTTTTGTTTGTTCTTCTGGAACTGGAGGAACAATTGGAGGGGTTAGTAGCTACTTAAAAGAAAAAAATAAAAATATAAAAATTTATTTATCAGACCCAACAGGTTCGGCTCTTTACAATTATATTAAAAATGGAGAATTAAAAAGCGAAGGTGGATCTATTACAGAAGGAATAGGATCTAGTAGAGTTACAGCAAATTTTGCTGAAGCAAAAATAGATGGAGCTTTTTCAATAAGTGATCAGGAATCATTACCTATACTTTATGATTTAATTCAAAACGAAGGTTTAAGTTTAGGAACAAGTTGTGGCGTAAATATTGCTGGAGCAATAAGATTAGGGAAAGAATTGGGTCCCGGAAAAACTATTGTTACAATTCTTTGTGACAAATCAGATAAATACAACTCTAAGATGTTTAATAAAAAGTTTTTACAAGAAAAAGGTCTTCCATTTCCAAGTTGGATTTAGTTCTATATACTTTAATAAAAAAAAAGGAGAAAATATGGAAAAAGAAATGCTTGCAATAGCAAAACTTAAATCTGGTGAAGGAAAATTTGAAAAGTTCATGGGGTTTATGCAGTCAGATGAAGGAATGGCAGTAAGAAAAACTATTGCTCATGTTGAAAAAACAGTCCCAGCAATAGGACCTGATAAAAGTTATGTTATGTTTAAAGTCTCAGTTCATAATGAAGAAGAAATGAAGAAGTTCGCTTCGGGTAATAATCCAATAGCAAAACCTATTTTCGATGAATGTGTCGAAGTTGTTCAAATGTATGAATTGAGCAAAGTTAATCTATAAGGATTAATAAAAATGACTGGGTATGCAATTACTCAAATTGAAGTAACTAATCCTGAAGACTACAAAGAATATTTAGCAAAAGTTACAGACATAGTTACAAAATTTGGTGGAGAATATTTGGTAAGAGGTGGTGAGTTTCAATGCTTTGAAGGAGAATGGAAATATCCTAGAACAGTGGTGATTAAATTCCCTTCTTATGAGAAAGCCTTAGAGTGGTATAACTCTGAAGAATACAAACCAGTAAGACAGATACGGTTAGATAATTCTGTCGGAAATTTTATAATAGTAAAAGGAGCTTAAGAGTATGTCTGTTGTTCAAAAACTAATTGATGCTCAAGATAATCAAGATTTAAAAGCATATAATGAAGTTCTTAGTGAAGATTATTATTGGTTAAGACACTCAACTGGAGAAAAAGTTCCCAGAGATGAATTAAGTAAATGGTTAATTAGCCCTGATGCTCCAAAAACTGAAAGTTCTCGTATCATTTATGAAAATGATGAAATAGGAGTGGCTCATTATTTTATTTCTTTTAAAGACGGTTCAAGACAAGCTGTTCTTGTAGTCTACATTATAAAAGATGGTAAAATAATTCGATCTGAAACTGGCGCTACTAGTATGCCAAAACAATAAAGAAAGGAAAAAAATATGTCAATAATAGAAAAAATGACCAAAATTATTAATGAAGGAGATGTAGCTGCAGGTGAACAAATGATACATGATGATTATCAGTTTTTAATGCATTCATCTGGAAATAAACTAGGCAAACAAGATATATTAAAATGGCTTGGTATGAAAGACGTTCAAAAAGAAAAAGTAAGAGTACTTTTTGAAAATGATGAAGTTGGATTTGAACATGCGTTTGTAAGTTACAAAGATGGTAATAAAGAAGCGGTTATGACTTATTACAAATATAAAGATGGAAAAATTGCTTACATGGAAACTGGAGCAACAAAACTTCCAAAGTAATGAGTAAAGTAATTGGTTTTGTTATGGTTGGAACTAATGACCTTGAGAAATCAAGTAAGTTTTATGATTCTGTCCTGGTTCATCTTGGAATGAAAAGAGTTACCATAACTGAAAGATATATTGGCTATGGTCATTCAAGCGAAGATAGTGGAGTAAAATTTTATATTACAAAACCACATAATAAAGAAAATGCTAACGCAGGAAACGGTACAATGGTTGCCTTGTCAGCTGAAACAAAAGAAGCAGTAGATAAATTTCATAAAACAGCATTAGAAAATGGCGCTACTGATGAAGGAGCTCCAGGGCCAAGATCTGATGGAAATTATTATGGCTATATACGCGATCACGACGGTAATAAAATTACAGCAAGATGTCTTTTAAGTTAAATGACTAATATTACAGCTTATATAATTTTAATAGTCGCAGTAGTTTTAGGAACTGCATCTAATGGTTTTGCTAAAGGGGCTCAAGGTTTTACTTTATTAGTTCCAAGCATTTTAACTGCAGTAACTATAGTTGGATGTATGTACACATTATCGCTTGTTATGAAAACAATTCCTGTTGGTATTACTTATGCATCATTTGCAGGATTATGTATTATTGCAACTACAATAGTTGGAATGTACAAATTTAACCAGATGCCTGATTTTTATACAATTGTTGGCCTTGTTTTAATTATAGCTGGAGTTTTAATCGTTAACTTATTAGGAAAAGCTAATTAATATGAAACCGCTCACTGGATACATTTTTTTATTTGTTGCTATATCATGTGGAATAGGCGCAAATAGTTTTGCAAAAATATCTGATGGGTTTTCAAAATTAACACCAACTGTTGCTTGTTTGCTTTTAATGTGTGTAACTATGTTTTCACTTGCAAAAGGAATGTATGCAATTCCAGTTGGTTTTGCGTATGCCACTTACAGTGCAGTTACAGTTGCATCAATATTAATATTTGGAATTATTAAATATAACCAAATGCCTAACATGTATGGTTTAATTGGAATTATTTTAATTATAGCTGGGGTCTTAATTGTAAATTTACTAGGTAAAGTAAATTAAATTTAACATAAGGAGAAAAATATGTCTGAACTAATAGCGTTCATTGGTGTTGGTAATATGGGAAATCCAATGGCTCAAAATTTAGTTAAAGCAGGAAAAAAAGTTAAAGTCTTTGATGTTTCAAAAAACATGATCGAAAAAGCAAAAGAAAAAAAATTAGATGTTGTGGAAAATTTAGATGATCTAATTACAAACGAAGTAACAACTGTAATCACAATGCTTCCAGAAGGTAAAAATTCAAAAGAAGTTTATTTAGGAGAGAAAGGTATAATTAATAAAGTATCAAATAATTGTCTTCTTATTGATTGCTCTACAATTGATATTCAAACATCCATTGAAATAGGAAAAAAAGCAACAGAAAAAGGAATTAAAATGATTGATGCTCCCGTCAGTGGTGGTGTCATGGGTGCAGAAAAAGCAACTTTAAATATTATGGTTGGTGGAACTAAGGAAGCTTTTGATATTGCCCTACCTTTATTAAAAATAATGGGGAAAAATATATTTCATGCTGGAGATCTTGGCAGTGGTAATGGAGCAAAAATTTGTAATAACATGTCTTTAGGAATAACAATGATCGCAGCTTCTGAATCTTTGATGTTGGCTAAAAGATTAAATATAGATATTAAAAAAGTTCATGAAATAATGAAAAATGCATCAGGAAATAGTTGGCCAATTTCAGTTTATCCGCCTTTGCCTGGTTTAATTGATGGAACACCATCTAATAATAATTATCGACCAGGATTTTCTGCGGGCATGATGAATAAAGATTTAAAATTAGCTAATGAATGTGCAAAACAAGTAAATGCTTCTACTCCACTAGCGAAAATGGCTTTGGAAATTTATGATAAATTTTGTGAAGAAGGCAATGATACAAAAGATTTCTCTGCTATATCAAAAGTTGTTGGTGGTGACGCTTGGAATTATCCAATCGATTAATTACTTGTAAATTTCATCGACCTCAACACCATAAGCTTCTACTAATTTATTATTCTGATTAGCTATTCCCATGACATCAATCATTTCTTTGATCATCTCTTCAGTTGCACCTTTTTTCTTTGCAGCAAAAGTATGAGATTTAGTGCAATACTCACAGCTATTTGTCATTGAAACTGCAACATAAATTAATTCTTTAGTTACTGCATCTAATGCACCTGCTTTCATAACTTGTTTTAATGAATTCCAAGTTCTTTCTAAAGTTTCTGGACTATTTGCAAGATATTTCCAAAAATTTGGAACTTCTGTAATTTTTCTTGCACTTTTTATCTCATCAAAAACTTCTTTAACTTTTCCTGTGGCTTCATTTTCTGAGATTGGTTTAAACATTGGCATTTTTCCTCCTTTGTTTTTATTTCTCTATTACCATTTTTTCTCCTGTGCCATTCCAATAACCTGTCTTATAGACTTCAGCATCTTTTGAATAACCTATAAATTGAAGAGCTTCTTGTCCCCAAATATTACAATTGATGTTTATGTTTTTACGCTGGTCCATTGTACCAATAGAGATGTGTTGATTCTCACTACTAGGAAGTTTAATCCCAATTTGTGTACCGCAGGTAGAACAAAATAGATTAATCATTGGTCTACCGTGTTCAGTTGTTGTATCCTCATAAGAAGCGGGACGATCGCCAACAAACTTAACATCATCTTGCTTAAACAGTACAAATGATCTAAATGCGCTTCCACTTGTTGTTTGGCACCAGTTGCAATTACAATTAACCTTCCAAGTTGGCTCACCAGTTATTTTATAAGCAACTTTTTCACATCTACAACGTCCACTATATTTTTCCATTATTTCCTCCTTTTATTTTTTTTCATTTAATTATTCCTACTTTTTCTTTTTTTTTGCCCTTTCTAACTTCATCAAAATAAACAATAGTTGTTGGTACATCAGTGTTTTGATAATAGTCTTTGCACTTATTATAAAGTTTTATTGAATTATTGTGTCCTGGATATTTATTTCCCTGAAATTTATAAAAAGTAGTATATTCTTCAGTTGTATATCCTTTTTCCTCAAAACACTTTTCAATACCATCTAAGTTCTTATAATTTAAATATCTTGAAATACCTGTGCGGTAGACTCCAAACTTATAGTAAACATATTGTTTTGTTTTTGTCGGACCTTTGTAATCATACTTTAGTTCATTATTTATCCATACTTTAAAGAAACCATCTTTTTTTTTAGACCATTTTGCGTGAACTAAAATATCATGCCATTTTCCTGGCATTACATTTTTTCCAACAAGCTTTCTTTCTTCATAATCATCTTCGCCGATTGTTTTAACAACTGAATAACTATATTTTCTCTCTTTAAACATAAAAACTGGCTCACCTTTCCTTTGATGAAATTGCCCATAATTATTACTTAATGGATAAAGATTTTGATGTTCTTCTGGAAAATAAACTGACCAACTAAACCAATATTCTCCTTTGCTCATTAAGTCTTTTTTACCTCCAACAGTTAATTCATGACGTTCACGATCATTTTTGCAATCACTCCAACCATCTGGATCGCTTCCACAATCGCCTGATCTGACCTCAAACCTAATTGATTTATTTCCTGCTCTTACAGGATGACCATCTTTTTTATCTACGACTTGCATGCCATAGTCTTTGTAATATTTGCCTGTTAAACTTTTATGTACTTTTTTAAATCCTGATGAAGTGTCTTTAGGAAGTTTAACTAGCTTTTTAGCTAATCCAACATCACACCATAACAAACCAATAGATAAAATTAATAAAAGTTTTTTCATATCTTTAAATTATTACTCTCTTCAATTTTTTGAGCTATATGTTCTCCTGCAGTTATATCAGAAAACTTTGAAGGGTTTTCAGAATTAAAACAACTTGGAAAAACACTCACTTTTGTCGAACTATCCGGATCTGCAAAAAAAGCTATGGAATATCTTTCTTTATTACTTACCATTGGTCTTACCCGATGAAGTGTTGATTTATAAATTTTATTTGTCCATCTGGATAATAAATCTCCTGTGTTAACAACTATTGTATTATGAATAGGTGTAGCTGGAATCCATTTACCTTCAGAACTTTGAACTTCAAGTCCACCAATATCATCTTGAAATAACAAAGTTACTGTACCAAAATCCGTATGTGCTCCTGCTCCCATTTGTTCTTCTTTTATATCTTTTTTAATAATTGGATAATGTAAGTATCTAAGAGTCATATTTTCTCCAGTATGGCACTTTTTAAAAAAATCTTCAGGTACATCCAATGCCAATGCTATAGCCTCCATAATTTGAAAAACTCCTTCAAGGCAAGATTTGAACATTCTGTTAGCATCAGATGCAAATTGAGATGATGGCCACAAAGCTTTATTGTTTAAATTATTTGGTACATTTCTCATTGTAATTGTTTCCTTTAAATCCGGAGCTATATTTGAGTCTAATTGTTGTCCTCCAATTGACTGATATCCATGATTTGTTTTCTCTAGATATTGGATTTCTTTCTTTTTTTTATCAGGTAAAGAAAAAAAGTTGGCACTTGAATTAAAAGCTTCTTTTATCACTTGTTCGTTAATATTAATATTTTTTACATACATAAAGCCAACTTTTGATGCTGCTTCATGAACTTTTTTAGCTACTGAATTACGTAATTTTTTGTTATCAGATTCTAAACCTGAAAAGTCGATAATTGGAATTTCTCTAATCATTTTAAGCTCGGAACCACGATCCCTAAAAGTTTTTTCATTAGTTATAAATTGATTCTATTTTTGGCATTAATGTTAACAATTCTTTTGTGTATTCATGTGATGGATTTTTAAACAATTCTTCAGTTTTTGAAATCTCGCAAAGCTTTCCATTCTTTAATACTGCTATTCGATCACACATTTGTCTTACCACTGGTAAATCATGGCTAATGAATAAGATTGTCAAATTTAATTGTTCTTGTAAATCTTTTAATAAATTTAATATTTGCGCTTGAATACTTACATCTAGAGCGGAAGTTGGTTCATCACACACAAGAAGTCTTGGTTGAGTGGCAAGAGCTCTTGCAATTGATATCCTTTGTCTTTGACCTCCAGAAAATTCATGAGGATATCGTTCAGCTGATTGCTGTGTTAATTCAACAGATTCTAATAAATCATAAATATAACTATCTATATCTTTTGAGCTTATTGAAGGATTGTGAAGTTTAATAGGCTCTGAAACTATATCTTTAACTTTTAATCTTCCATTTAAAGATGAATAAGGGTCTTGAAATATCATTTGAATTTGTTTTCTAAACTTCATCATTTCTTTATTACTTTTAATTTTTGTTATGCAAACATTATCAAAATCAATATCTCCAGCACTTGGGCTATGTAAATTAACAATCATTTTTGCTATTGTTGATTTACCGCTACCACTTTCACCAACTAACCCGAAAGACTCACCTTCTTTAATGTTAAATGATACATCGTCTACTGCCATTACAGAATTTTTAGAACTTTCTGTAAAAAAACTATCATCAAACGATTTACTTAAATTTTTAACTTTAACTAAATCTTGATCAATAATTTCTTTTTTTGTCCATCTATTTAAAATTTTGATATTAGTTTCACCTTGGTTCTTATTTCCTTTTTCAATTATTTTAAATCTATCTATTTTTTTATTTGTAGGAGGAACTGAACTTACGAGTGCTTTGGTATAAATTTCTTTGGGATTTGTTAGTATTTCTTTCGTTGGTCCTATTTCTACAAGATCTCCATTTTTCATTACTGCTACTCTGCTAGTTGTCTCAGATATGACACCCATATCATGAGTAATTAATATTACTGCTAAATTTCTTTCTTTAGTTAATCTTTTAATTAAATCTAAAATTTGAGATTGTATTGAAACATCTAGAGCAGTAGTTGGTTCATCAGCTATAAGAAGTTCAGGTTCACAACATAGAGCTAAAGAAATAACAACTCTTTGCCTCATTCCTCCTGAAAATTGATGAGGGTAATTGTCAAATCTTGTTTCAGCATCTTTTATTCCTACTTCTTTTAATAAGTTAATAGCTCTATTTTTTGCTTCTTCTGTACTTAATTTTAGATGAGTTTGAATTGTTTCAATTAATTGTTCTCCTATCGTAAGTATAGGATTTAAAGATGTTTGAGGGTCTTGGAAAATAAGACCTATTTTTTTTCCTCTTAATTTAAGAATATTTTCAGGATTTTCATAAATGTCTGTTCCATCTAGTATTATTGATCCACCAGATACTTTTCCTGGTTCGTCTATAAGATTTATGATTGCATTACCAACTGTGCTTTTTCCTGACCCAGATTCTCCTACCAAACCAAGTATTTCACCTTTTTCAACGTTTATATTTACTTCCTTTGCTGCATAAACAGTTTCTCTTCGCATTTCATAGTTAACACTTAAATTATTTATTTTTAAAAATGTCATTAATTTAGTTTTGGATTAAGAGTATCTCTCATCCAATCTCCTAGTAAGTTAATTGAAAATGCCAATATAACTAAAAATATTGCTGGGAAAAAAGTAATCCACCATTCACCAGAAAATAAAAAATCATTTCCAAGTCTAATCAATGTTCCTAATGAAGGTGTTGTTGGCGGAACGCCTACTCCCAGGAAACTTAATGTTGCTTCTGCTATTATTGCAAGTGCAAGACCTATTGTTCCAATTACTAGAACTGGTCTTAAAATATTTGGCAAAATATGTTTAAACATAATAATTACATTTGAAACTCCAATAATTGTTGAAGCAGAAACATAGTCTTTATTTTTTTCAACCAAAGTGGCAGCTCTTGATACTCTTGCAAACTGAGGCCACTCGGAAATTCCAATTGCAAAAATTAAAACGTAAATTGCCATTTCATCATGTAATTCTCTTGAAATAATTCCGCGTGCAATTCCATCGACTAAAAGAGCCATTAAAATACTTGGTACAGTTAACTGTACATCTGTTAATCTCATAACAATCATTTCATATTTTCCACCAAAATATCCTGCGCTTAATCCCAATCCTACTCCTATGACTAAAGCAAATATAACCGCTGAAAAACCTACAATTAAAGAAATTCGAGACCCATAAAGAATTGTCGCTAACATATCTCTACCTTGGCCGTCAGTTCCTAAAATAAATTTAGCAAGACCTTCTTCGGTCCATGATGGTGGAGTAAATGCATCCATTAAAGATAATGATGATGGGTCAAATGGATTATATGGTGTTACGAGTTCAACAAAAAAAGAACAAAAGAAAATTATAATTAATATTAAAGTAGAAAGTATAGCCGTAGGTGACTTTATAAAACTAAAGTAAATATCGCTGTCTTTTATTCTATTTAATAATGTTAAATTTTTATTATCCACTTACTGCCTCCGCTTTAACTCTAATTCTTGGGTCAATGAAGTAATATAAGATATCTACAATGAAATTTATCATCACAAAAACAAATGCTATAAAAACTAAGTACGCAGACATAATTGGTATATCTACGAATTGAACAGCCTGAATAAATAAAAATCCCATACCAGGCCATTGAAAAACAGTTTCTGTAATTATTGAAAAGGCAATTAAAGTACCGATGTTTATTCCTGCAATTGTAATTACAGGTATCAATCCGTTTTTTAATGCATGCTTATAATGAATACTTTTTTCATTTATGCCTCTTGCTCTTGCAAATTTAATATAGTCGGTTTGCAATATTTCCATCATCTCAGCACGTACAAGTCTAATGATATAAGTCATTTGAAAAAGGCTAAGAGTTACAGAAGGAAGAATTATTGCTTTTAGCCCAGATAAAGTTAAAAAACCTGTAGTCCAATAACCAAGGCTAACAACTTCACCTCTACCAAAAGAAGGTAATACTCCTAAAATTACTGCAAATAGATAAATAAATAATATACCTATTACAAATGTGGGGAGTGAGACGCCCAGTAAAGAAATAGCTAATATAGCATCACTTAAAAAGCCTTTTCTATTTATACCCGTGTAAACACCTAGTAAAGTTCCAGAAACTAGTGCAATTAAAGCTGAAACTAAAACAAGCTCAATTGTTGCTGGTAGTCTTTCAGAAATTAATTCTGAAACAGGTCTTCTTAATTGATAAGATATTCCAAACTCACCTTTTGAGGCATTAACTACAAATCTTGAAAACTGAATATGTATAGGGTCTAGTAGTCCTAAAGTTTCTCTAAGTTCTGCTCTTTCTTCATCTGATGTTTCTTCACCAACCATATTATTGATTGGATCTCCTACAAAATTAAATAGTGAAAAAGAAACAAAGGCAACGACAAGCATCACCATGGCAGATTGTATCAGACGCTTAAAAAAATACTTAATCAATTTATGAAAATCTTTTTTACAAGCCCTTTTTATAAAAGGGCTTGTAAAAAATTAATTTATCTTACGTTAGAAAAACGGAATAATGGTTCATTATTCGGTCTTATAGGAACATCAACACTTCTTTTTGATGCCCAAGAAATTACTTGGTGGTGTAAAGGCAGATAAGCAATATTATCTCTTACAATTTCCCAAGCTTTTGCTATTGCAGCATTTCTTTTTTCTAGATTAACTTCACCTTCCATTACTCTAATTGCAGCATCAACTTCAGCATCGCTAAAGTTAACTTTGTTCCAGCTTGCGCCAGTCTCGTATAAGTAATGAAACACGTAGTGACTATCTAAAGTAGGAACTCCCCAACCTAACATATAAAAGTCTCCTTGGTTGTCTTTAAGTTCCTTAAAGTGTTTGCTTTTAGTTTGAGCAAATAAACTTACATTAACACCGATTTTTCCTAACATTCCAACAACAGCTGTACAAATTGCTTCATCGTTTACATATCTGTCATTAGGACATCTAAGTTCAACATCAAAACCATCAGGATAACCCGCATCAGCTAATAACTGTTTTGCAGCATCAACATCATAAGGTAATCTTTCATCAAGTGCTTTAGTGTATCCTGTAACTCCTGGGAAAGTAATTATTCCCGCAGGTTCACTTAAACCTCTCATAACTTTTTTCTTAATAGCTTCTATGTCAATCGCTTGATAAAGAGCCTGTCTAACCTCTTTTTTCTTAAATGGGTTATCACCAGTATTACCAGTTCTAAGTTGGTCTGCGGCTTGATCCATTCCTAAAAAGATTGTACGCATTTGTGGTGTACTTTGAACTTTGTGATTACCAGAAGCTCTAATACGATCTAAGTCTTGAACTGGAGCATCTGTAACAACATCTAACTCGCCAGATAACAATGCAGCAACTCTAGTAGCGGCATTCTTAATTGGAAGTAAGTGTATCTCAGTTATATTGTGTTCAACTTCACCCCACCATTTACTATTTTTTTTAAAGACAGTTTTTGTATTAGGCTCTCTTAAAGTAATTTTAAAAGGACCAGTTCCCATTGCGTTAGTTGCAGAGAATGTTTCTTGTCCAGCATCCCAGTTTTGTGGAGCCAGTGCAAAATTTTTCTCACACCATTTTTTAGACATTACGAATATATTTGACAATTGATTCAAAAGAATTGGATTTGGTTCTCTTGTTTGAATTTCAACTGTATAATCACCAGTTGCTTTTACTGATGTAATAGTACTTATATATTCTTTAAAGTCTGATGTACGTTGTTGAGCTCTTAAGATACTAAATACAACATCTTCAGATGTCATAGGTGTTCCATCGCTAAACTTCACATCTTTCCTAAGATTAAATTTCCAAGTCTTAGGTGTTGTAGCTTCCCAGCTTTCCGCCAGTTGCGGTCCAATAGACATATCTAAGCCTCTAGTAACTAAAGCTTCATAAATTTGTCTTGATACCATTGTTGTTGGTCCTTCGTTTTGAGCATGTGGATCAAGTGTTAAACTATCACCTTGCATTGACCATTTAATTGTTTTTGCAAATGATTGTGTTGTTGCAAAAACAAATAATATTGCCATCAAAAATTTGACCAAATTTTTTGATTTCATTTCCCCTCCTAATTATTTAATTTAAAAATCTAGCTTAATAATAAGGGAAACTAAAGAAGAATTATTGCGCCAATTTTTTGAAATTTTCGTACAATATTTTAGAATATTCGTTCATACTGGGAATATGCATTTGGGAATCCTTATCAAATTTATCTAATGCTCCTTCTCCCAGTTGTTTTTCTAAAGCAGACTTATACTCTGGAACACATCCCCATTCACCTACTGTTGTTTTTTTAACCTCTATATGAAATTGAATTCCATAAGCATGATCTTTGTACTTAAATATTTGATATTTTGTTTCTGGCGATGAAGCTATTAAAGTTATGTCGTTATTTTTTTCTAATCCTTGAACCTCATAAGAATGCCATTGCAGAGATGTAATTTTTTCTGGAAATTTATAAAATAATAAATCATTTTTTTTATTTTCAGAAAAATTTATATTTAACATTCCAATTTCAGGTTTTTTTGATTTTACTACTTTTCCACCTGCGACCTCTCCTAACAATTGGCATCCCAAACAAAAACCTAAATAAGGTTTTTTTAAAAAAACAACAAATTCATTGATAGCTTTTTTTTCTTCTATTAACCAAGGATAGTCTTTTTCCATCCATGTATCCATTGGACCGCCCATACAAAACATTGCATCAAACTTTGATAAATCTGAAGGTATTTTTTGACCTTCATCTAACTCAATTGTGGTTAACTCAACACCATCCTTAATCATTAAATCTTTTATATATCCTGGATCTTCTATATTAATATGTTGTAAAACAATTATCTTCATTTTTATCTAAAATTAAAATTAAATGGTTTATAAACAAATCTAATTTCAGAATTGCCAGCTTGAACTTCAACAGATTTATATGCATCAAATAATTTCATCAAGTTTTTTTCTTTTTTATTAACATATACCTTCCAGTTACTATCCCAAGTGTCAATGAGAGATATCCACCCATGTTTGTCAACATTGATATCAATTATTAATTCGTCTCCGTTGTATTTGATTAATTCAAAATAAAATTCATTTTGAATTTCATATGATTTAGAGTCGTTTAGAAAAGACAATATGTCATCATGCTTTAGGTCTTTTGAATAAAAAATTTTTTTTGAAAAATTATCCATTCCATAAAAATATTTAATATTTGCTCTTATAGAAAAATCTAAATCTTCTTTAAATTTGCCATTTCTTTGAAAATATTTATCAAATAATTTTGTATGTTTTTCATTGCCCCAATAATTTATATAATTGATGTTAAACTTCTTGTTATTTCTATAATAAGTGTTTCCTTCGTATCTGTTATTGCCACTTTTTTCTAATGAGACCCTATTGCTCAAAAAAGCCATGTTTAAATCGTTTAATGCATCTTTATTAGGAAAATTATAATTTTTTTTTAATTGTAATTTTTCATAACCATCATCGTAATATCTATAAGGAATAGACCATTGTATATTTGATAAAAAAAACAACTCACAAATAGAAATAAATAAAATTAAATAAATAAATAAATAATTTCTTTTTTTAAAAATATTTGAAAAATTATAAATGTTATTAATAGACAAAACTAAAACAAATGAAATTAAAAAAAATACAGGATAAATTGAACCTTTATAAAGATTAACAAAAAATGAAAAAAATTCTGGTAATAAATTTTCTGCATAATCTATTCTTATTAGTTGCCAAGTATCCCAAAATAAATTTTTATAATCTGAGAAAAAAATAAAATATATTTGAGTTAAAAAAATTAAAACAAAACTAATTGCTATTGCATAGTTTAATTTTTTTTTTACTGATAAATCATTTTCATTTAATATATTAACAAATTTATTAATTGATAAAGCAAGAATTACAGAAATTATTGGAACTAAAATTATATTCATTCTTAACCAAAATCTAAAATTTTGAATAAAATCGATATTTTTCCAAACGATTGAAAAGATAAGTGAACCTTCTGAATTTGAAAATTGGTAATTTAACAAAAATAAAAAAATAAAAAAAATAAAAAAATATTTTAAAATTAAGTCTTGATTTGAAGAAGATTTATTAAAAAAAATTGAAAATATCATTAATACAACTATTAAAAAAACAGATGCTGCTCCAAAATAGTACCATCCTTCTGCCATTGAAAATGGAGGATAAATCCATGATCCAATTTGATCGTAAATATTTGATGAACCTAAATAAGAAAAGCTAATATCAGAAATATTTCTTCCTCTTGTAATATTCATAAGCTGAGAAATTTTTAATAACCATGGAGATGATAAAACTAAAGCGGTAATTGCTGGATATAAACATTTTAGAATGAAATTCTTATTAGAAAGAATATTTGTTTTTTTTTCAAAAAATAGATTTTGCTTTACAGGTTTAAAGAGTAAAAAAATGAAATAGAAAAGAAATAAAATAAACCCATAAAAAATATAATATGGATAGCCTGCTGTTAACAACATTAAACTTGAAAAGAAAATTATTACGAAATTTTTTTTATAATTGGTATTCAATAATACAGAATTAATTCCGTATAGTATCCATGGAAACCAAGCAAAGGTATGTAATGCATTTGGGAATCTTAACAGTTCAGTTATTTTTAAACTTAAAGATGTTATTAAAACAGTTGTTAAAGCAATTTTAAAATTAATATTTAAAGTTCTTAAATATAAAAATAATCCAACATTAAAAATTGATATAGCCGATATGGTATAAATTAAAAAAGAATACTTTGATAAATCTCCAATAAAAAAACTAACTAAATATAGTATCCAGCTCGGAAGATAAATATATTGCGTTAAAGGATTAAAAATTAAAGAGTATCCTGCTCCTTCAGATGGTGACCAAAGAGGTAAATGGCCTGATATTAAAAGTTCAAAAATATATTTCTTATAAACAAAATAATACAGTTCAAAATCATTGCCTACTTCCAAATATTGAAAAGTTAAGGGTGCTAAAAAAATAAATGGAAATATTATTAGCAAAATATAGATAAATTTATTAGTTCTCATTAATTGTTTAAATAATACTATATATAAGTAAAAAAAATAAAATTAAATATATGAAGTTCTCAATTATAATTCCAATTTTTAATGAAAAAAACAATGTTTCATTACTGGCCTCTAAAATTAATTCAAGTTTGAAAAAGTTTAAGTACGAAATTATTTTTGTAGATGATTCATCGACGGATGGTTCTAGGAAAATATTGTTAAAATTAGTTAAAAAATATAAAAATTTAAAGGTTATTTTTAGAAGAAATAAAATTAGAGATTTGTCTAAATCATGTAGCGAAGGATTTGAGAAATCTAAGTTCAAACACATTGTGGTAATGGATGGGGATCTTCAACATAATCCAAAATATATTTCAAAAATGATTTCAATTTATAAAAAAAATAATTGCGATTTTGTA
>CACIPT010000005.1 GCA_902588595.1 uncultured Pelagibacteraceae bacterium
GGATACTTTTGTTGAAGAGACAGAATCATTAAAAATTGGAGCGGCAGGGGCAGGATTAACTGACAATGATTGAAGATACAGATGAAAATAAAATAATTGAAAAAGAATTAGATGATATTTGTGAAGAATGTAAAAAAACTGACGAGAGTGTTACGGAAAATTTAATGCTTACAGGATATAAACTTTGTAAATCTTGCAGAACATCAAAAACTTTATTTCCAATTTAACTAATATTACCGATAGGTAAAGCATCCATTCTACTCATAACAAATGAGATAGATAAAAAAGCTATAATTAAAAAAGATAAAAATACAATTCCAAAAGCTTTAAAACTAGATTTCAAATTTAAAATTTGTTTTGTGGCAATTATTAAAGACGCAAAAATCCAAAACTGAGTTAAAAATACGATAGGAATAACAAAATCTGGCGTAACAGCAAAAAATCTTAACAAACCAGGCGCATGAGCATACCCAACGGCGATTAATATTTTTTTAAATGTTACTCTTGTTTCTTTGTCAGAAAATAATTTAACTCCAACAACATAAATAAAAATTGCCCAGACTAACCAAGTTAAAACTGCAGTTAACCCAGAAATACCTATAGATGTTTTGACTATTGAATTTGCGGCTACAGCTCCAGCTATACCATCCAAAATCATTATTAAACCAGCAAAATAAATTCCAGCTTCACCAAAAAATTTATTATCGCTATATAAAGTTTTATCTAGTTTTATTGAACTAACTACAATACTTAAAAATTGTGCAAACATATCTTGGATTTAAATTATAAACATTTCTTTAGTAATAAAAGAAAATTTTACTAGCAAATTTAATTTAAATTGAAAAATAGGGGAAATAATTAATTTCCCCTATTTAAAATTATTAACCTTTAACTACTTCTCTAGTATTTGCGTTAAAAGATTCTTTAAACGGTATATCAACCACTACTGCATCAACAGGTTTTCCAGGAGTATCTGAATATTTAGCAGGTAAATGAACTTTGTATTTAGTTCCCACTTTACCTTTAGGAAAACCATTTGCATTTAAAGTTCCATCAAATGGGACATATCCCATTGCAATATTTTGTTTTTTTTCAGGATGAAACCAAGGAGAAGTTATAAAACCAACTGGATCTCCACCATCAGCATTTGAAATTAACCAAAAGTCCGGTGCGTATTCTTCAATTGGTTTTCCACCTAATTCAAGACCAACTAATTGAAGTTTGTAAGGTTTCTTGCCTGCTTTAATTTCATCACGCATTTTTTCTAAAACGGCTTTACCAACATAATCTGTTTTTTTATTCCATTCACCTTTACCAGATAAAGAAACTTGATAACCAAGATTACATTGAAAAGGATTATGTTCTGTGTCCATATCTTGACCCCAAGATAGAATTCCAGCTTGTATTCTTCTATGGTGAGCGGGAGCAATTACCATCAAATTATGTTTTTTTCCTGCTTCAAGAACAGCGTTCCACATATCTTCAGCATACAAAGTTGCGTTTCTTAAATATATTTCATAACCAGCTTCTCCAGAAAAACCAGATTGTGAAATAACACAACTTCTTCCAGCAACTTTAACTTCGGCTAGACCATAGAAAGGCATGTTGTTCAGATCAACTTGGTCACCTAATAAATCTTTCATTAAAGCTTTTGATTTAGGACCTTGAATTTGTACTGGGCAAGCGTCAATCTCTTCTACTCTACAATCAAATCTTCCATCAGCATTAACTCCTTGTAGATACATACCAATATCAGAGTCTGAAAGTGAAAACCAAAATTCATCTTTTGAAATTCTAAGAAGAATTGGATCGTTTAAAACCCCACCATATTGATTACATAAAATTACATATCTTGCTCTCATAGGTGAAATTTTAGTAGCGTCTCTAGTTATTACGTAGTCAGTAAATTTTTCTGCATCTGGACCTTTAACTCTTATTTGTCTTTCAACAGCAACATTCCACATTGTTACATGATTAACAATTGCATCATACTCTACCATTGCTCCACCATCTTCTGGTTTTACATAACCTCTTGGATGGTAAATTCGGTTATAAACTGTTGCTCTCCAACAACCAGCTTGCATTGATAAATGCCAATAAGGTGACTTTCTTACTCTTGTTGAAATTAACATTTCAACTTTTGTAGGGCCGCTTTGTCTTAAATTGTATGGAACTTCACGATCAGTTTGATCAACTGAAGTTACATGTTTTAGTTTAGTATAATCAAATTCATTAGACATATTTGTTCTCCATCAACCACTTGTTTGTTTCCTTCAAGCCGCCGAATGTATAAATGTGGAAAAAATCAGTATGTGATTTAACTTTCCCAATTAAATCATTTGGGTCTTTAGGTTTCATTAAATCTAACGCCTTACTAAAATTAGATTTAAGAAAGTTTAAGGAATTTTTTGCACCGACAATATTAGCAAATTTAATTAAGCTAGCTATTTTTAGTGGCCCAGTAATTCCAACATGAACTGGTACTGTTTGTTTAGAAATAAAATCTATGATTAGCTGAGGGTGTAATAACCACTGTGTTACTATATAGTCAGCATAAGGCTTTTTATCATTCATAGCTTTTTCTAATTTTGAATCGGATATATCAGGACTCCCATTGGGATGTCCAGCGATTCCTATCTTCATCTGTTCAAAATATCCGGTCTCCAAAAGTTGAATTGAGCTATCAAAATCTCCAACCGGTTCTCGACTTCCTCCAATAATTAAAGCTTGTTTAACCCCCACATCTTTACATCTCGAAACATATTCTTTTAATTGGGAGGCATTTTCTATTGATCTTGCAGGAAAATGAGGAACCGGATTACATCTTTTTTTAACCAGTTCTTCAGCTTTATCAACGGTTTCTTTGAAATCCCCACCAGGCAAAAAAGTGATGTAAACATCCTTTAAATTAGGAAGAGTGTCTAGATCTGTCATTGGACCAATTTCTATAGAAAAATTCATTCATGGATATTTATTTATTTTGAAATATCTGTCTATAAAAATCGGAGATTAAAAATAGTTAAGAAGACTATCTTTTTATTCCTCTGTGCTTTTGTATTCTATGACCATACTCTTGGGCAATTCTATCAAAAATAATTGCTAAAGCCACTATAGCTAAACCATTAAAAAGTCCTAAGGCAAGATATTGGTTCAAAACGGCTCTTAAAATAGGAACACCTAAACCTTTTACTCCAATCATCGAGGCAATAACCACCATAGCTAAAGCCATCATAATTGTTTGGTTAACACCCGCAAAAACTGTAGGAAGAGCCAAAGGTATTTGTACAGTCTTTAATCTTTGTATTGGAGTAGCACCAAAAGCTACACTAGCTTCAATTGTTTCTTTATCGACTTCTCTTATTCCTAAATTTGTTAATCTTATTATTGGTGGAACAGCATATATACAAATAGCTATTAATCCAGGAACTTTTCCTATTCCTAATAACATTAATATTGGAATTAGATATACAAAGCTTGGAATTGTTTGCATCATATCTAGAACAGGCAAGATTGTTCTTTCAGTTCTATCAGAACGAGCCATCAGTATTCCTACCGGTATTCCCACAACCATACATATAATTACACAAACAGTTATAATTGCCACTGTTGCCATAGTATCTTTCCACATACCAAAGTAACCAATAAGAAAGAAGGCGACCGCAGTTCCAACGACAAGCTTCCAGTTTCTTGAACCTAACCATGCTAAACCACAAATAATAGCTATAATTATTATCCATGGAGAATTAATTAATAATTTTTCTAATCTGACTAAAAAAAATAATAATGGATCGAAAAAAGCTTCTATACTATCGCCGTAAGCTCTAGAAAAATCCCTAAAAGCAAAATCAACTCCTTTTCTGAATTCCATTAGAGCTTGACGCTCCATAACGGGAAATTTATTAAAAAAATCCATTTAGTTCCTAAAAAAATTAACGAGCCTAATAAATTATAGGCTCGTTAAATAAATTATATTTTTAAAGACCAACTTTGATTTTTTTAGCCGCATCTGAAGATACCCATTTACTCCAAACATCTTCATGCTTTTTCAAAAATTCTATTGCTGCATCTGAACCTTTTGCTTGGTTATCTGCCATATACACAAGCATTCCATTCATTACAGGGCCTGGGTAAGTACGTTTCTCAACATATGACAAAACATCTTTTCCTCCAGTTTTAGCAAAGTTTGCTGTAACAAGTGAATTTACTTCTGACTCAATCCAAGAAGATGGTTTTGGATTTGCACATTCTTGTTCAGGCTTAACTATACATGTATTCCAATTTTCATCACCTCCATAGGGCACACCAAAATCAACTGGTTGTAAATCATATTTTCCAACCATTGAAGTAGGGTTCCAATAGTAACCAAACCAAGGATCTCCTGAATCAGCAGCTTTAGAGATAGAACCATCTAAACCTGCAGCAGAACCTGGATCAATTAATACCCAACCTTTTTTTTCCATTTCAAAAGCTTTGAATAGATTTGCATTAGCTAACTGACATCCCCAACCTGCTGGACAACCCATGAAACCTCCTTTTGATGGATCTTCTTTATAAGGAAACCATTCTGGATGTTCCAAAATTTCAACAGCAGTCATATCTTTTATTTGTGGGTATTTTTTTATAGTTCCTGGAGTTATCCACCAACCTTCTCCGAGACCAGTAATTGGAGCTTTATTAGCTACAATTATTCTTTTTTCTGTCACTGCTTTTTTTAATGGTTCATATACAGCATTAGCCCATTGTTCTGGGTTCATGTCAGGTGTTCCTTTATCATTCATTGAAGTAAAAGTAGGCATAGTAGCACCTGGTACAAGTTCTACTTCACAACCATATCCTTTTTCTAAAATTATTTTATCTACATTGGCCATTAATTCAGCTGATGCCCAGTTTTGCTCTGCAATAACTAATTTTCCGCATCCTGCGTTAGCTACACTAGTGAAAGCACCAAATAGAAATACTGACAATATAGAAAAAAATATCTTTCTTATTTTCATTTTTTCCTCTTACGTAAGTTTATTTACTTAAGAAAACATATTTTTGAAAATAAATCAAACTTGTTTCAACTTATGCTAGATTATGATCTCATTTTTATTCCATTTGGGTCATAAAGAGGCTCTTTTATCACTGAACAATTATAAAAGTCTCCATTAATTTCCACTTGGAATTTTTCATTACTCTTTGAAATTTTTTTATCTAAATAAGAATAAGCAACACTTTTTTTCACATAATGAGCAAAACCACCAGAAGTAATGTAGCCAATACTTTTTCCATCTTTTACTACTGCTTCATTGTTTGTAACATCGATATCATCTGTTTCGATAATTAAAGGAGTAAGTTTTAGTTTACTGTTATCTTTTTTTGCATTTTCTTTGCCAATAAAATCTTTATTCCAATCAATAAAAAAATCTAATCCAGATTCTTTTGCTGTAAAATCCGGTCTAAAATCTAATGTCCAAGCACCCCAATTTTTTTCTAATCTCATAGACATTAATGCTCTACTGCCAAAAGGTTTTAAATTAAATTCTTTACCAATAGCTTCTATTTCTTCATATAATTTTAGTTGAAAGTGAGGAGATACATATATTTCATAACCAAGTTCTCCAGTAAAAGAAATTCTATTTACAATAGCAGGGACTCCAGCAACAAACATTTCTTTAACATCCCTAAATTTAAAATTTTCATTTGAAATGTTTTCTCTAACTAATTTTTGTAATAAATCTCTGGATTTTGGCCCAGAAAGAGCAAGACCATGAAAATCATCTGATCTGTTTTTGTAAACAACATCGAAATCTTTTAAGTGATTTTCAAACCACCTTCTATGCATTTCTTGTACTGTACCAGAACCAAAAATTATAAATCGATTTTCATTAATACAAGCAACTGTCAGGTCTCCACAAAGTTTACCTTTTGGCGTTAACATTGGATTTAAACAAATTCTTCCAGGTTTTGGAATCCGACCTGCCAAAATATAATTTAAAAATTTTCTTGCATCAGGTCCTTGAAACTCGTGTTTAGAAAAGTTTGCAACTTCCATAACTCCTACATTTTCTCTAACATTTTTGACTTCTTTTAAAACATATTCGTGAGATCTAGATCTTTTTATAGTTGGTTCCTCATATGCATCTTCTGGACTATTTGCAAACCACAAAACACTTTCTAATCCAAAACTATCTCCCATAACTGCACCTTTAGAAATAAAACGATCGTACAAAGCTGTAGTTTTTTGTTTTCTGCCTTTTGGTAAAGTTTCATTTGGAAAAGTCATTATGAATCTTCTTTCATAATTTTCTGAAGATTTTATTGTTCCATAATGTGGAGAAGCATAATCTCCAAATCTTGCAACGTCCATCGCCCAAACATCAATTGAAGGTTCACCGTCTATAATCCATTCTGCTATACATTTTCCAACACCGCCGCCTTGGCAAAATCCGGCCATTACACCAACAGCTACCCAGTAATTTTTCATACCAGGAATTGGACCTATTAAAGGACTTCCATCTGGACCGAAAGTAAAAGGACCATTAACAATGTTTTTTATTCCAGCTTTTTCTAAAGCTGGCATTCTTTCAAAACCGATAGCCAGTCTATCTTGTATATTGTCTAGTTTTGGTTCTAAAAGTTCATGACCAAAATTCATTGGTGTTCCTTCAACTTTCCAAGGAGTAGATTTTTGTTCATAAGTGCCAAGCAGCATTCCTTTCCCTTCTTGTCTAAAATAAATGTTGCCTTCAAAATCTGTTCCTATCGGCAATCTTTGATCTCCCATTGCCTCTATTTCTGGGATTGTTTCTGTAATTAAATAATGATGTTCCATTGGTTGAACTGGCAAATTTAATCCAGCTAATTTACCAACTTCTCTAGCCCATAAACCTCCAGCATTGATAATTATTTCAGCATTAATATTTCCTTTGTCTGTAATTACATCCCAGCTTCCATCTTTCTTTTGCTTAGTGTCTTTTACAGTTGTGTGAGTATAATATTTTCCACCATGAACTTTTGCTGCTTTAGCAAATGCATAAGTTACTCCTGATGGATCAACTTCACCATCGATCGGATCCCACAATGCTAATAAATATCTTTTTGGATCAATTAATGGATTTTTTTTTTTAACTTCTTCAAGAGAAATAAACTCTTGATCGAGACCCATATATCTTGCTTTTGATCTTTCTCTTTTTAAATAATCTGCCCAAACTTCATTAGAAGCTAAATAAAAACCTCCACTTGGTTTAAATCCAGTCGCGTGACCAGATTCTTCTTCGATTTCTTTATAAAGACCAATGGTATAAGCCATCATTCTTGAAATATTAGGATCTGAAGAAATGACATGAACATTACCAGCTGCATGCCAAGAAGAACCTGAAGTTAGTTCATTTCTTTCTAGAAGAATACAGTCTTTTAAGCCAAATTTGGAAAGATGATAAAGGATTGAGCAACCAACAACGCCACCGCCAATTATTACTACTTTGGCATTTTTCTCCATCAATATTTATCTTTCATGCTTGTATTTATCTCTAAAAATGACTTATCTTTTCCATGAAGCCAGTGTCTGCTCATATCCGGATAATATTTATATGAAATTGGTTTTCTACCAAGTGCAACTGCCATTTCTCTAACATGATGAGGCTCAGCTCCACAACAAATTCCTATAAAGTTTATTTTTTGTTTTTCACAGTCCTTTGCAAACTCAGCCATTTCGAATCTGTTGCAATATAGGTTATCTAATGCAACAGGAAATGCATTACCACCAGGAATACAATCACACTCATGATCAGTTTGATTTAAAAATCCTGGTTGTTCTTCTGTTGTTCTATAAGGAACTGGTAAAGCAGCAACATGACATGAGACTTTTTTCCTTATTTCAGGTAAAAGTTTCATAGTCATTTTTGGTCCTCTATAACAGTTTAAACCAACTACATCAGCACCAAGATCTTCCATAATTTTACAAGCTTCACCAGGTGTATGTCCTTCTCTGGTTTTGTCACCTTTTTTGATTGAAAAATTAGTTACCGCAATCAATCCTTCGTCTTTAATCGCTTTAAGAGCAATTTTCATTTCCTCTGTCCAATTTATTGTTTCAGCAATTATAAAATCTACTCCTGCTTCCTTTGCCCAAGCAACCTGTTCCTCATACATTTTTTGACATTCAGAATGGCTTTTTTTGTTATTGGGATCATAAATATTAGTATTTGCAACGTCGCCACAAACCAATAAGTTGAGATCTTTAAATTCATCTCTTGCATCTTTTGCAATCTGCAAAGCATTTTTTTGTAAAGGTTCTAATAGTTTTTCTTTACCGATTAAACGCAGTTTTTCTCTATGACCATAATAAGTAAATGCCTGAACAACATCTGAACCAGATCTTATAAATTCTCTATGTAATTGTGAAACTACTTCAGGATGTTCTAAAACAACTTCTGGAACAAACGCTCCCGCTGATAAATATCCTCTTCTTTCCATAGCAAAAAGATATCCTTCTGCACAAAGAATAGGTCCTTCATTAAGTCTTTCTATTAAATTTTTTCCCATAAATTATTTCTTTTTTGAAAGATGTAACCATACTTTTAATAATTTTAAAATATAATTGTTAAGTTTAATATTTATTGATAGCCTTAAGAATGGCTGACAAAGACGTAAGCAAAAAGGTTCCTATTTATAAGTTAAAAACCACAGAAGAAATCATGAAATATTATGATGAGTGGGGAAAAAACAATAAGTACGATAAAGATATGGTTGAATGGGATTATACTGGCCCTAAAGAAACAGTAGAAGCATTTAAAAAGTACGCAAATAATAAAGAAATAAAAATATATGATGCCGGATGTGGAACTGGACTAGTTGGTGTTGAGTTAAAAAATAGTGGCTACACTAATTTTGATGGAGTTGATTTATCTCAAAAATTATTAGATCTAGTCCCTAAAGGCCTCTACAAAAATCTTTCAAAGGCTGATCTAAATAAATCACTAAATATCAAAGATAATGAATATGATGCAGTTTTGTGTGTTGGAACTTTTACTTTTGGACATGTTAAACCCCTAGCTCTAGATGAATTTATTAGAATTACAAAAAACAAAGGGTTATTATGTTTTACAATTAATGAAGGTATTTACGAAGAATATGGTTTTGATAAAAAAATTGAGGAATTAACGGAAAGTAATTTATGGAAAAAGAAAGAATTTTTCAAATCAAATTATATATCAAGCAAAAACGTAAATGCATGGTTGGGACTTTACGAAGTTATTAAATAATGTCAGAGATTTATAATATTATTGAAAAAAAAAAATTAGATATTGTTGGTAATTCAATAGAAGAATCTCATGGCTTACCAAACGAGTGTTACACAAGTGAAGTATACACAAAAATAGAGAGAAAAAAATTATTCGAAGATAAATGGGTTGTTGTTGGAATTGCAAGCGCCATACCAAAAATTGGAGACGCAAAACCTTTTGATTTACTTGGTATTCCACTGATTATTTTAAGAGATAAAAAAAATAAAATAAGAGTTTTTCATAATGTTTGTAGTCATAGAGGTTACAAACTTATACAAAAAAACTGTAAAATAAAAAATGTAATTAGATGTCCTTATCATTCTTGGTCTTATGATACTGAAGGAAAATTAGTTGCAACCCCTCATCTTGGAGGTATGAATAAACATAATTCAGTAAAATTTAATAAATCAAAAAGTAATTTAAAAGAAATTAGATCTAGCGTTTGGTTAGACTTAATTTTTGTAAATATAAGTAATAATGAAATTACATTTGATAAATACATAAAACCTTTAAGTGATCGATGGGAAAATTTTTGGCCAAAAAAAGATAGACAATTAATAGTTCATTCAGATGATTATGGATATTTTAATTTAAATGCAAAGTGCAATTGGAAGTTTGCTATAGAAAATTACTGTGAGAGCTATCATTTACCTTGGGTTCACCCTGGATTAAATTCTTATTCAAAAATTGAAGATCATTATCATATACAAGGTTTACCAAATCGTTTTGCTGGCCAAGGAACAACAGTTTATAATCCAAAGTTAAAAGGCAAAGAAAAATTTCCGTGTTTTCCTAATTGGCAAAAAGGTAAAGAACATATTGCTGAATATGTGGCTTTATTTCCAAATGTAATGTTGGGTATTCATAAAGATCATTTTTATTCTTATTGGTTGGAACCAATTGATCACAAATACACTAAAGAACACATGGAAATATATTATGTTGGTGAAAAAGCAGCTAATTCAAATAAATTTAAATCTTTAAGAAAACAGAATCATAAATTATGGAAAAGTGTTCAGTCCGAAGATGTTGGTATAATAGAAGGTATGCAAGAAGGTCGAAATTCACCTTCTTATAATGGTGGAAATTTTTCACCAATTATGGATAATCCCACGCACCATTTTCATAAATGGGTAGCAACAAATTTGATATAAAAAAAATGTATAGACCTCTACCAGAATGCCTTACCATAAAAAAATCACCTATTGAAGGTCTTGGTATTTATGCAACTAGAGAAATTAAAGCAAATACTTTTTTAGGAATTACTCATATCTTAGATGAAAATTTTGAAAACAATTATATTAGAACTCCATTAGGAGGTTTTTATAATCATTCAAATAATCCAAATATTAAAAGAATGGTTTCAAATTTACTGCCCAAATTTAAATGTTGTGATGGAAAGCAAATTAAGGAAAAAGCAAAAGAATTAGACGTCAAAAAGTCTAGTAGAGATGATTTATATCCAGAAATTAATGCAAAGTATATGTATGTAGTTACTACTAGAGATATTAAATCAGGTGAAGAAATAACTGCAAATTATAATTTGTACACCTATCCTAAGACTGGAATAGGAATACAGATGCTTTAATTTAATGAAATTCGATAGAAAAATTATTCCAGATACAAAATCAAAACAAAATTTCATAACAAAAAAAAGATTAAGAGAAGACGAGATTAATTTTGAGAAACTTAGATCTTATAGATTGGATAGAGTTAAAAAAGAATTAGAAAAAAACAATTTAGAAGCATGTATATTATTTGATCCTGTTAATGTCAGATATGCTTTAGACACTACAAATATGAGTGTTTATCATATGCATAATCTTACCAGATATTGCTTTGTACCAGTTAATGGACCAGTAATTTTATATGAATATTTTAACTGCGAAGGACTATCTAGCCATTTAAATTTAATAGATGAAATAAGACCAGCAATAAGTTGGGATTATTTTAGTAATGGTGACCAAGCAAGTGTACAATTAAAAAAATGGGTTAATGAGATTGAAGATTTATCAAATTCTTATTTTAAAACTAAAAAAGTAGCAATTGATGTTATTAATGGTCCAGCAGTAACAGCTTTAAACAAAGCAGATATTAAAGTAGTAGATGCAAAATTAATTCTTGAACAAGCAAGAGTTATAAAATCTTCTGAAGAATTAAAATGCATGAAGGCAGCAGTAGAAGTTGCTGAAATTGGAGTTGCTAAAATGCGTAATGAATTAAAAGCTGGTATGACCGAAGATGAACTTTGGTCAATTTTACACAAAACAAATATTGAACATGGTGGTGAATGGATTGAGTGCAGAATACTTTCATCTGGTGAAAGAACAAATCCATGGATGCAAGAAAGTAGCAATAAAGTTATTCAAAGAGGTGAAATAGTATCTTTTGATACTGATATGGTTGGACCGTATGGATATTGTGCGGATATATCAAGAGCATTTGTAGAGGGAAATAAATTTAGCAATGATCAAAAAAAATTATACCAAATGGGAGTTGAACATATCGATCACAATTCTCGATTAATTAAACCAGGAATGTCTTTTAAAGAGTTTACTGAAAAATCTTGGAAACTTCCTGAGGAGTATTATGGAAACAGATATCCATGTATGGTTCATGGAATTGGCCTTTGCGATGAGTGGCCACTGATAAAATACCCAACGGATGGAGGTCAAAGAGAAGGTTTTTTTGAAAAAAATATGACTATCACAGTTGAAACCTATATTGGGAAAGTAGGCGGCAAAGAAGGAATAAAACTTGAACAACAATATTTGGTTGGTAAAAATAACCTTGAACTTATGTCCCATCATCCTTTAGAACATCTATAATGAAAATAATTTTAATAATGGGCTTACCTGGAGCAGGCAAAACAACTTTAGCAAATGAGCTAGCTAAACTAATAAAGTCAAAAAGATTAAATGCAGACGAGATTAGAAAAGCTGCTAATGATTGGGACTTTTCTGAAGAAGGTAGAAAAAGACAATCAAAAAGAATGGCAGAAGTTGCACTTAAAATGAAAAATGAAGACAATAATGTAATTGCTGATTTTATTTGTCCAACACCTGAAGCAAGGAGTTTATTTCCAGCAGATTATATCGTCTGGGTTGATACTATAAAAGCAGGAAGATTTGAAGACACCAACCAAATGTTTGTAAAACCTGAAAAATTTAATTTTCATGTAACAACTCAAGATGCTAAGATGTGGGCATCTAAAATAGCTGAGGATTTAAAATAATGTCTTATAAATGGGATAATAAAAAACCAACAGCTCAAATGCTAGGTAGATGGCAACCATTTCATGATGGTCATTATGCTTTATTTGAAGAAATAATTAAAAAAACTGGACAAGTTTGTATTCAGATAAGAGATGTTCAAGGAGTAGATGATAATCCTTTTGATTTTGAAACAGTAAAGAAAAAAATAGAAGAAAGATTAAATCCAAAATACGAAGGCAGATTTAAAATTATTCTTGTTCCAAATATAACTAACATTTGTTACGGAAGAGGGGTTGGTTATAAAATAGAAGAGATAGTTATGCCTGAAGAAATACAAAAAATTTCAGCAACAAAAATTAGAGCAAAAATGCGAGAGGATGGAGATTTGAAGTGAACGAAAGACTTAAGTCGATAGTAGATTTAAAAAAATATCCAATTTACGACTTAAACTCTCCATCAATTAAAAATTTAATAAATAAATGTAAAGAAGAGTTAGATCAATTTAGTTGCTCTACAATTCCTAATTTTATTTTACCAAAATCATTAGAGATAATGAATTTAGAATTAGAAAAACAACTAGATGAAGTTTATATGTCTAAAGAAAGTATAAATCCTTATTTATATGCTGAAGATGATCCAAAGTTAGCAAAAGATCACCCAAAAAGAACTTTCATGAATAGATATAATGGATATTTAAATTCAGATTGTTTTCCAAAGAATTCTGAAATGAAATATCTTTATGAAACAGATGAACTTTTAAAGTTTGTGTCAGCATGCTTAGGAGTTTCTCCAATTTATAGATGGGCAGATCCTTTGGCATGTCATGCTTATAATGTTATGGAGCCAGAAGGTATACTTCCTTGGCATTTTGATAGCTGTGAATTCACTTTAAGTTTAATGATTCAAAAACCTGAAAAAGGCGGAGTATTTGAATATTGTCCAAATATAAGAGAGCCTGGTAATGAAAATTTTGATGAAGTTAAAAAAGTTTTAAATGGTGACAGAGCAAGAGTTAAACAATTAAAATTAGAACCAGGCGATCTACAAATATTTAAAGGCAGATTTACTTTACACAGAGTAACAAAAATAGAAGGTCAAAAATCAAGATATATGTGTATACCAGCCTATGTCTTAGACCCTTGGAGAGTAAACACTCCAGAGCATTCAAAAGCAATTTATGGCAAAGTATTACCAATTCATTTAGAAAGAAACAAAGCTAGAGCTGATGGCCTAGCTGACTAAATTTATTGCTGACTATTCTCAAAACTGTTATTATACGTCATGAATTTGAATCTGGTATCGCACCACAATAGACTTACAAGAGTTGGTTTTGGAGAGAAAATTACTAAAAAAATGTCAAATTTATTATTGAAAAAAATTGATTGCAAAAATCATATTAAGTCAATTACTCCCTCGACATCTATTTAATTAAACAAATTAATTATTCTAACAATTAAGAAAGGATAAATGTGCTTGATATAAAAGAGATAATAAATTTAGAACAGTACCCAATAAATGATAGTGGGTCCTTAAGTTATAAAGATTTAATTAATTATACTAGAAAACAACTTAATGAAGATGGTTGTTGTGTTCTTTCTAATTTTATTAGACCTGATTCAATTAAAAGGATGAAGTATGAAGTAGATAGAAACCTAAGAAAAATTTATTTTACATCTGATAAACATAATCCTTATTTTACAAAAGAAGACAAAACTCTTAATGAAAATCATCCAAAAAGAATATTTACTGTTAGGCAAAGTGGATATTTAAATTCAGATGATTTAGAAAAAGATTCTGATCTAAATAAATTTTATGATTTAGAAGAGATGTTAAAATTTGTATCAGATAGTCTTGAAGTTTTCCCTCTTTACAAGTGGGCAGATCCTTTGGGAAAAAATCCATATAGCGTTATGCATACAGACCATTATTTTCCTTGGCACTTTGATGGAAATGATTTTACCTTAAGTGTTTTAATTCAAAAGGCGGAAAAAGGAGGACTTTTTGAATATGTGCCAGATATAAGAAGTAAAGATAATGAAAACTTTGATGAAGTTGCCAAAGTTTTAAAAGATGATCGAACAAGAGTTAAATCTCTAGATTTAAAGCCAGGAGATTTACAGATTTTTAAAGGAAGGTTTTCAATGCATAGAGTTACAAAGATAGAAGGAAAAACTTCAAGATACATTGCTTTACCTTGTTATGTAAAAGATCCTTTAAAAATTAATAAACCTGAACATTCTAAACAAGTTTACGGAAAAGCCTTGCCAATTCATTTTAAAAGAGAGAATATTCAAGGAGACGGATTAACAGACTGATGAAAAAAAATATTAATGAAGCTGAGTGGAAAGTACGAGTAGATCTTGCTGCAATGTTTAGATTGACTCACATGATGGGTTGGGATGATACAGTTTGGAATCACATAACGGCAAGGACTCCAGGTACAGATCATACTTTTTTTATGCATCAATTTGGACTTTTGTACGAAGAAGTTAAAGCATCAAATCTAATCAAAGTTGATGAACATGGAAAAGTTTTGGAAGGTCCAGAAGACGTTAATACAGCAGGTTTTATAATTCATAGTGCAGTACATTTAAACCATCCAAAAAATAAATTTGTTTTTCATGCTCATCCTCCAAAAGCATTAGCTGCTACAGCTTTAAAAGATGGGATACCTTATATTGTGCAAGATTCATCCATGCTTTATGGAAAAGTTGGTTACCATAATTGGGAAGGTTTATCAGTAGATAAAGATGAAAGATTTAGAATTGCAGAAAATCTTGGAGAAAATAAAGTTTTAATTATGAGAAATCATGGGCTATTAACAGTTGGAGAAACTGCAGGAGAGTCTTTCATGAATATGTATTATGCTGTAAGAATGTGCGAAGTTGCAGTACAAGCCCAAGGTTCAGGATTAAAATTAGAAACAGCAGCAAAATCTTTGTGGGAAAAATCACAAAAACAATACGATGCATTTTCACCAGGCCCCAATGAATGGCCAGCATTATTAAGAAAATGTGATGCAGTAGATCCAAGTTATAAAGAATAGAATGACAAGTAATATTAAAAATGTTGCTGTCATAGGTACCGGGGTTATAGGATCAGGTTGGATTATTAGGTGTTTAGCACACAATAAAAAAGTTGTTGCCTTTGACAAGGATCTAAAATTAAAGAAAAGATTAGTTGCTGAGATAAAACGTACTTGGCCATATGTAAAAAAATTATTTAATAAAAAAAAACTAAATCTTAAAAATTTTACATACGTTACTTCTATAGAAGAAGTTTTAAAGAAAGCTGAATTCATTCAAGAATGTGCAACAGAAAGCTATAGAATAAAAACTAAGTTAATGAGCATTATCGGCAAATACGCAAAACCAAACGCTATTATTTCATCAAGCTCATCTGGTTTACTTCCAACGAGAATATATTCAAAATGTAAAAATCCAGCGCGTACAATGATTGGCCATCCTTTTAATCCTGTTTATATGTGTCCTGGTGTTGAAATTGTTCCAGGAAAAAAAACAAAAAAGAAATTTTTAAATAAAGCTAATAAATTTTATAAATCAATATCAATGAACCCAATAATGGTTAAAAAAGAATTACCTGGGTATTTAGCAGATAGACTTCAAGAAGCTTTGTGGAGAGAAGCATTACACATTGTAAATGAAGGCTATGCATCTACTAAAGATTTAGATAGATCAATTGAAGATGGACCTGGTTTAAGGTGGTCATTGATGGGAATATTTTTAACTTATCATTTAGCTGGAGGTAAGGCTGGCATGAAACATATGTTAGAACAATTTGGACCTGCTTTAAAATTGCCATGGACTAAATTAAAAGCTCCAAAATTAACTAAAAAATTATCATCCAGAGTTATTGCAGGAACTAGGCAACAAGCTAAAGGAAAATCTGTAGCGATGATATCAAATATTAGAGACGAATATTTAGTCAATCTTCAAAAGCTAAGAAAAAAATACGAAAATAAAATTAGAAAATGAAAAAACTTTCCCTTACAGCAAGTTGTCTTTGCGGGAGTATAAAAATAAAAACCAAAGGTTATCATAGAAATGTTTCAAACTGCCATTGCATTCAATGTCGTAAAACGCATGGAATTTATGGAGCATATTCAAATGTAAAAGACAAAGATATTAAGTTTATCAATAAAAAAAATCTTGGATGGTTTAAATCTTCAAAGAATGCAAAAAGAGGTTTTTGTAAAAAATGTGGAGCTAGTATTTTTTTTAAGATAAAAAATAGCGATAATATTTCAATAGCCGCTGGTATGTTTGATAAACCTACTAAACTTAAAACTATGAGGAATATATTTGTCGGTACTAAATCAGATTTTTATAAAATTACTGACAAACTTCCAAAATTTAATAAGTACCCAAAAAATTAGACATGACACAAATAAATAAATTAAGCGATATTGTAGATAATGGCCTATGTATTGGCTGTGGTCTTTGTCAAAGCATTACAGGAAAAGATTCTATTGAAATTACAATGTCTCCAAAAGGCAGATTAGAACCTAAAGAATTAAAAAAAATAACTCCTGACACTTTTGGTAAAATATTAAATGTTTGTCCCGGTGTTATTGTGGAAGGCCTTCCAAAAGAACAAGTCGATACAAAATCAAAACATAATTTGGTTTGGGGTTATTATTTATCTTTATTTTATTCCTGGTCTACTGATAAAAAAATTAGGTTTGAAAGTTCAACGGGAGGATTGTTAAACGGTTTATCGCTTTATTTATTAGAATCTGAAAAAGTAAAATTTATTTTACATACTGTTACTGATCCAGAAAAACCAATGCGAAGTGTATCTAAACTTAGTTACAATAAAGAAGAATTATTAAATTCAAATAGCTGCTCAAGATATGGACCTGCCTCACCTTTAGATAGATTTCATGAAGCTTTAAATTTAAATGAACCTTTTGCATTTGTTGGCAAGCCTTGCGATATTAGCGCTATAAGACAACTATCTAAATCAGACGAAAGAGTTAATAAGTTATGCAAATATTTGCTAACCTTAGTTTGCGGAGGCTCGACAGAGTTTACAAAATCAGAAGATTTTATTGAAAGTTTTAAGGTAAAAGAAGAAGAGTTATCTATATTTAGATACAGAGGATTTGGAAATCCAGGAAAAATGTACATTAAAACAAAAGATGGAAGAGAACATGATCGTGAATATAATTCTTTTTGGGGAGAAGAATCTACCTGGAGAGTTCACTTCAGATGCAAAATTTGTCCAGATGCAATTGGAGAAAGTTCTGACATAGCTGCATTAGACACGTGGAGAGGAGGGTCTCCTAAAGGCGAAGATGAAGGTTTTAACGCAGCAATTATCAGAACAAAAAAAGGTTCAGATTTATTTCACGAAGCTGTAAATGCCGGTTATATAAAAATGGGCGATCAATTAGAAATTAAAGATATTGATGATTTTCAACCACACCAAGTTAATAAAAAGAAAGCAGTTTATGCAAGGCATGAAGGAATGAGAAAACAAAATATACTAACAGTCAAAACAAATGGTTTAAGAATTAAAGAATTATATGATTTAAATTCTAAAGAGTTTAATTTAAAAGAAGAAGAAGGAATTGGTATTAGAGTTAAGAAAATTTAATGAAAAGCCTAGACAGATATCTACAAGACTATAATGAAAATGGCTTTATATCTCCCGTTAAAATAATTTCATTTGAAGAAGCAAAAAAACATAGAGATACATTAGAAAATACTGAAAAAGTTTTAGGTAATATGCATTATCAATCAAAAATACATACAATTTTGAAGTCAGCTTATGAACTTGCTACACACAAAAATATTTTAAATATCGTAGAAAAAGCAATAGGTCCAAATATTTTACTTCATAATACCACTTACATAATTAAAGAACCCAAAACAGAAGCATTTGTAAGTTGGCATCAAGATTTAACTTATTGGGGTTTTAGTCATGATGATCAGATTTCAGTCTGGTTGGCATTGTCAAATGCGGACGAGATTAGTGGTGCGATGTATATGATACCAGGAAGTCATTTAGAAGGAAAAAAAGAACATAAAACGATAGAAGATAAAAATAATGTACTTTTTCAAAACCAATGCGTGCAAGATTTTAATGAAAGTAAAAAAACTTTATGTTCTCTTAATGCAGGAGAAGCTTCATTTCATCATGGATGGACAATTCATTCATCTATACCAAATAAAAGCAATGATCGAAGAATTGGTTTTAATATCCAATACGTAGCAACCCACGTAAAACAAATGAAAAATGATACCGATACAGCAATATGTGTAAGAGGTATCGACAAATATAATAATTTTGGTATTGATATACCTGCAGTTTCTGATGAATTAACCTTAACAACTGTTGCAAAACAAAAAGAATTGCAAGAAAAGTATAAATCAATTGCTTCATCAAGAAACTAGTTAAAAATATGAATGTTTTAGTAAAAAATTTAGGCAATGGGATAAAAAATGTAAAAATTAACGACCCAAAAAGTTATAATTCTTTATCTCTTGCAACTTTAAAAGCTCTTTTAAATGCTTTTAAAAAGCTTGATAAAGATAAATTTACTAAAGTGATAATTTTAGAAGGTGTTGGAAAAGGTTTTAGCGCTGGTCACAACTTAAAAGAAGTAAGAAATTTAAAGAAAAGATCTAAATATCTTAAATTATTTAATCTTTGCTCAAAGTTAATGATTCAAATAGTTGAAGGAAGAAAACCAGTAATAGCTAAAGTACATGGAGCAGCATATGCTGCTGGATGTCAATTAGTTGCAAGTTGTGATTTAGCTTACAGTACAAATGATGCAATGTTTGCTACTCCTGGAGTTAATATTGGACTTTTTTGTAGCACTCCAATGGTTGCAGTAAGTAGAAAAGTAAACAGAAAAAGAATGATGAAAATGCTTTTAACAGGAGAACCTATAAAAGCTAACTACGCAAAAGAAATAGGTTTAATTAATGATTATTATTCAAAAGCAAAATTAAATAGCGAAGTTTTAAAAACTGCAAAAACTATTGCATCAAAATCAAATTTAACAATTAAAATTGGAAAACAAGCTTTCTACAAACAATTAGAAATGCCCTTAAGAAAAGCTTACGCTTACACAAGTAAAATGATGACATTAAACATGATGGCAATGGATGCTAAAGAAGGAATATCTGCATTTTTAGAAAAAAGAAAACCAAAATGGAAAAACAAATGAGTGATGATCAAATAAAAGATATTCTTAAAAATTCAAAAACAATTGCAATGGTTGGTGTAAGTTCAGAAAAAAAGGGCGAAGACCCAAAGAATTTGAAAAGAAAACCTGCCAATGTAGTTATGAAATATATGCAAGATTTTGGCTACAGAGTAATACCAGTTAATCCATTTGCTGAAGGAGAGATAATAAATGGAGAAAAAGTTATTGGAAGCTTAGAAAAAATTTCTGAATCAATTGATATTGTTGATATATTTCGACCTTCGAAAGAAACCCCTGGCATTGCAAATGAAGCAGTTAAAATTGGAAGTAAAGTACTATGGTTACAATATGGAATTCAAAACGAAGAAGCTGAAAAAATTGCTGAAAATTCTAACATTCAGTATGTTTCAAACAAATGTATAAAACAGGAGTATCAGAGATTATTTCAAAAGGCCAATCCAGTATTTCCAGTACTAAAAAATTAGTGAAAAAAATTATATTTTTCATATTTTACAGCTCAGTACTTTTTTCATATTCTAATGTTATGGCAAATGAAGAAGCTAAATACGATGTAGTAAAATTAAACGAAACTTATGAAATAAGAAAATATTCTGATCGTTTGGCTATTCAGGCTCTTAATACAAATGAAAATAATAGCTTTCGAAAATTGTTTAATTACATATCAGGAGATAATGAAACAAATGAAGAAATTAAAATGACAGTACCCGTTACTCAAATGAAAAAAAAAGGAAACATGACTATGCAATTTTATCTACCATCAAAATTTAATAAAGATAATGTTCCAAATCCATCAAGTACTGATGTTAAAATAGTTAACATTGAAAGGGGTTACTATGCAGTAATTAGGTATTCAGGAAGAGCATCTGATAAGAATTTCATTAAACATAAAGAGATTCTAGAAAACGAATTAACAAAAGATAATATTTCAATTGTAGGTCCTGCAATAAAAGCAACTTATAATGGACCTTTTACATTACCTATGCTTAGAAGAAATGAAGCAATGTTTGAAGTAAATTTGGAATAAAATGTTAGCAAAATACAAGGCTATATTTTTATTATTATTATTACAAACATCAGCATTTGCCCAAGATTTGAGAAAAGCATATTTTGCAGGTGGATGTTTTTGGTGCATGGAAGAGTCTTTTGAAAAAAAAGAAGGTGTTCTAGAAGTAATTTCAGGTTATTCAGGCGGAACAACAAAAAATCCTACATACGAAGAAGTTACATATGGAAATACTGGTCACTTTGAAACAATAGAAATTATTTTTGATAAAAATAAAACCAATTTTAACGATTTGCTTGATCATTTTTGGAAAAATATTGATCCTTTTGATGAATATGGTCAATTTTGTGATAAAGGATATAGTTATAGATCAGTGGCTTTCTATCAAGATGACAAGCAAAAAAATTTAATAGTAAATAGTATTATTAAATTAGAAAAAAAATTTAATAAAAAAATTGTTACTTATGTAAGAAAATTTGATAAATTCTACAAAGCTGAAGAGAAACATCAAAACTATTATGAAGTAAAATTTTTAAATTATTTAAGATATAAAAAAGCATGTGGAAGAGAAAAAAAATTAAATAAAATCTGGAATTAAATGAATATAGTAAACTTTACTCCATTATCAGCATTATTAGGCGGTCTTTTAATTGGATTATCAGTTGCATTATTTTTTATTCTAAATGGTCGCATGATTGGAATAAGTGGAATAGCTAGTAATTTTTTAGTTTCAAAAGATAATCGATTAGAGAATTTTTTATTTCTAATTGGATTAATATTGGGACCTTTAATTTACAGTTTCACTACAAGTAAAGAAATTAATATATCAATTTCAAACTCATTATCTTTATTAGTTATAGCAGGAATTTTAGTTGGTTTTGGAACAAGATTGAGCAATGGTTGTACTAGTGGTCACGGAATTAGTGGAATAAGTCGATTTTCTTTAAGATCAATTATAGCAACAATAACTTTCATGATAGTTGGTATAATAACTGTCTTGATTACAGGAATTTTATGAACAAAATAGTATCGCTACTTTGTGGAATAGTTTTTGGTATTGGTCTTGTTATTTCTGAAATGATAAACCCTGAAAAAGTTTTGGGTTTTTTAAATATTTTTAAAGACTGGGATCCTTCTCTTGCTTTTGTAATGATAGGTGCACTTATTGTTTCTACTCCTGCGTTTCATTTATTTAAAAATAAAAAAAAACCATTGTTTTCATCAAATTTTTTAATTTCATCCAACAAAGAAATAGATAAAAAACTAATAATAGGATCTGTTTTGTTTGGAGGCGGATGGGGTTTAATTGGTTTATGTCCAGGCCCAGCTATTACTTCTTTAGCTTTATTAAATATGAGTTCTGCTTTTTTTGTAACATCAATGTTTGCTGGCTTTTATATAGCTTCAAAAGTTAATTAAATGAAAAAGATTTTTTTAGTTTATGGTCACTATAATGAAAAATCATTCAATGCAGCAATAAAAGATACTTTTATTAAAGCAGCAAAAGAAAATGGTAATGAAGTTGATTATGTTGATTTGTATAAAGAAAAATTTAATCCAGTGTATGCAGGTGAAGAGCCAGATGAAGTTGTAATTGATCATCAAAAAAGAATAGAAAAATCAGACATAATTGTTTTAATTGCACCTATATGGAATTTTAGAATGCCAGCGATCTTAGAAGGTTGGATTGATAAAGTTTTAGCCCCACCCTGGGCATTTAAATTTAAAAAATTATTTGGTAATTATGGTTATCCATTAGGAAATTTAAAAGGAAAAAAAGCAATTGTTTTTTGTACATATGGATCTCCACAATTTGCAATCAGGACTTTTTTTTTAAATATGCCAACTAAAAGATTACGAAGAGGTGTATTTAATATATGTGGAATAACAGATGTTATTTATAAAAGATATTTTGCAGTCCCATTTGTAAGCGATGAAAAAAGAAAAAAATTTTTAGAAGATGTAAAAGAAACAGCTTTAAATTTATGAAAAAACTTATAGCAATATTTATTTTTTTTGTGATTAATTTAAATTTTTCTGCCAAGGCATTAGATTTACCAAAATATTATAAATTTCCTGAAAATTATTTAAAAGGTAAATTTTACGATTCTACTAAAGATTTTTTTATAGTAGCAACTGATAATCTCAATGATTCAAGATTTAAAAACGCAGTGATAATTATGCTTGACCACGATGAAAAAGGAGCATTGGGCATTGTAATTAACAAACCGATAGGAATTTTTACTCTTGGTTCGTTATTAAAAAACTTAAATGATCAAAATATTGAAGAAAAAAAAATATACAATGTGAAATTACCAATATATTGGGGAGGTCCACTAGATAACAATAAGATTTTTATAATTCATTCTAAAGATTATAAAAATAACAATACTAAAAATTACAAAAATGTCTCAATTACCAGTGATTACAAAACGTTATTAGATATAGCTCAAAAAAAAGGACCAAAGAATAGTCTGGTGATAGTTGGTTTATCTGCATGGACGTTAGGTCAGCTAGATGGCGAGATTGATAAAGGACATTGGAATTTATCAGAAGTTAGTGAGGAAATTTTATTTGAAAAAAATAATGAAATTAAACATCAAATGGCTACAAAAAATAGTTTTGTTCGTTTATGAAAAAATATTTTAAATATTTTTTATACGGAATCATTTACTTAGTTATTGTTTTGTTTTTTGCAGTTATGTTTATTGTAACTACAAGAGCGGATGTAATTAAACCTAATAATGGAATTGAACCATATCAAGTGGTAAAAATTCAGCTAAGAAGTTTAAAGAACAATGATGATCCTTTTATAAATGCTGGAATAGAACAAACATGGGAATTTGCTCACCCAAACAATAAAAAATTTACAGGTCCTTTGGAAAAATTCAAAATCTTATTAAGTAGCGATTCCTATAAGATGCTACTAAATCATGTTGACCACAACATTATTGAGGTAAAAACAACAGATTCCATTGCAGCTTATGAAGTAACTGTCTTAGGTGAAGAAAAAAACTACTATAAATTCAGATGGATAGTTGAAAAATATGAAGTTGATGGGCCTCTCAAAGGCTGCTGGTTAACAACAGGAGTTTCTCAACCTGTGTCCTTAGGCTCATCTATATAAGTTAGAATTTTGTTTAAGTAGTAAAAAAAATTTAGTAGGAATCGCCTTTATGAAATCTAAAACAAAAGTAGTTGTTATTGGTGGTGGAGTAGTTGGCGCAAGCATGCTCTATCATTTGGCAAAAAAAGGATGCAAGGATGCAGTTTTAGTTGAGAGAAAAGAATTAACATCAGGTTCTACTTGGCATGCAGCTGGGTTGCTTCCACTATTTAATATGAGTTATTCAGTAGGACAACTTCACAAATATGCGGTTAATCTCTATAAAACTTTAGAAGAAGAAACAGGACAAAACGTTGGTTTTAGTGTTGTATCCAATATTAGACTAGCAAGTACCAAAGATAGAATGGAAGAATATCATCAATACGCTGGTGTTGCACAAACAATAGGGGTTCAGGTAAAATTTTTAACTCCAGAACAAGTAAAAGAAATTTGGCCTTTATGTAATATTGATGGTTTAATTGGCGCCATTCAGCACCCAGAAGATGGATATATTCAACCAGCTGATTTAACACAAGCACTTGCAATAGGTTCAAGAAATCGAGGAGCAGAAATTTATAGAAACACAACAGTCACAGGGATTAAACAAACAAAAAATAGTTGGGTAGTTGAAACTGATAAAGGATCAATTGAATGTGAACATGTGGTTTCATGTACAGGAAATTTTGCAAGACAAACTGGTAAAATGGTTGGATTGGAAATTCCAGTTATTCCAGTAGAGCACCAGTATATTGTAACTGAACCTCATCCTGAAATTGTAAAAAGAAAAAAAGAAGGAAAACCAGAAATGGGTGTACTAAGAGATAGTGACACTCAGTGGTACATGAGAGAAGAAGCAGGTGGTTTGATATTGGGTCCTTATGAAAAAGGAGCACCATGTTGTTATGTAGATGGCCCTTCAAAAGATTCAGAATATGAATTATTTCAGGAAGATTTAGAAAGATTAGCTCCACATATTGAAGGAGCTATTCATCGTGTACCTGCTTTTGGAGAAGTAGGGGTTAAGAAAGTTTATAATGGTGCAATTTGCTATACACCTGACGGAAACCCAATTGTAGGACCTGCTTGGGGATTAAAAAATTTTTGGATAAATGAAGGACATAGTTTTGGTATTACTGCAGCAGGTGGAGCTGGATGGCAACTTGCTGAATGGATTATGGATGGAGAACCAACAATTGATATGCTTGGAGTTGAACCTAGAAGGTATGGAGATTATGCTTCAAAATCTTATTTAATTGAAAAAAATGAAGAAGCTTATCGAAATGTTTTTACGATTCACTATCCTGACGAAGAAAGAGAAGCAGCAAGACCATTAAGACAAGCGCCGTGTTATGATAGATTAAAAAATGTAGGAGCAGTATTTGGTCAAAAGTTTGGATGGGAAAGAGCAAATTTTTTTGCAACGGATGGAATGGAACAAAAAGATGACTGGTCATTTAGAAGGTCTAAATGGTTTAAGGCTGTTGAAAAAGAATGCAAAAATGTAAAAGAAAATGTAGGTCTTTTAGACATGTCCGCATTTGCAAAATGTAGAATTAAAGGTCCAAAAGCTGAAGAATTTTTAGACTATTTAGTAGCAAATAAACTTCCAAAAAAAATTGGTAGAGTAAATTTATGTCATGCCCTTAACACAAAGGGAGGGGTTCACTCTGAATTTACAATAATGAAAGAAGCAGAAGACTGTTATTATTTAGTTTCAGCAGGAGCTTTTCAAAGACTTGATCATGATTGGATACAAAAATGGATGCCAAATGATGGATCAGTTCAATTTGAAAACTTAACCAATTCAATGGGAGTTTTAGTTATTGCCGGTCCTAAAGCTAGAGATTTAATGAACAAAGTTTCTAAAGATGATTTTTCTAATGAAAACTTTAAATGGTTAAGTTCAAAAAAAGTAGACATTGGCTATGCGCCATGTACTGCCGTTAGAGTAAATTTTGTTGGTGAACTGGGATGGGAACTTCACCATCCAATTGAGTATCAAAATCATATTTTTGATAAATTAATGGAAAATGGGAAAGATCTTGGTTTAAAACCTTTTGGAATTAGAGCAATGAATAGTTTGAGAGTTGAAAAATCTTATAAACTAGTTGGAACTGAATTATCAATTGAATATTCTCCTTATGAGTCAGGTTTAGATAGATTTATTCATCCAAATAAAGGAAATTTTATTGGTTTAGAAGCATTAAACAAATGGAGAGAAAAAGGTTTTCAAAACAAACTAGTAACAATGGAAGTGCACAATGTTACAGATGCTGATGTATTGGGCAATAATCCAATATATGAAAAAGGCAAAGTAGTTGGAAGAGCTACAGGTGGAGATTTTGGTTTTAGACTTAATAAATCAATCGCTATTGGAATGGTCAAACCTGAACTTGCGACAACTGGCCAAAAATTACAAATTGATATTCTAGGCAAAATGCACGATGTTACAATTTTAGAAGAAAGTCCTTACGACCCAGAAAATAAATTGTTAAGAGCATAATGAAAATACTAGTCGCAGTTAAAAGAGTTATTGATTACAACGTACAAGTAAGGGTTAAAGAAGATGGCACTGGTGTTGTTACAGACAATGTTAAGATGTCAACTAATCCTCCTGATGATAATGCAATTGAAGAAGCTGTCAAAATAAAAGAGTCAGGTAAAGCTAAAGAAGTTGTTGCGGTTACAGTTGGAGAAGATAAAGCACAAGAAACAGTTAGGAAGGCTTTAGCTGTAGGCGCTGATAAAGGAATTCATGTTAAGGTAGACGGCATAATTGAACCATTGGCAGTTTCAAAAATTTTACAAAAAATTGTTGAAAAAGAAAAACCAGATTTAGTTTTTATGGGGAAACAGGCAATCGACGACGATTGTAACCAAACTGGTCAAATGTTAGCAGCTTTACTTAACTGGCCACAAGCAACATTTGCATCAAAAATTGAAGTTAAAGATAAATCTTTAGAAGTAACTAGAGAAGTTGATGAAGGTTTGGAAACGATCGAGACAGGTATACCTTCAATAGTAACTTGTGATTTAAGATTAAATGAACCAAGGTATGCATCATTGCCAAATATAATGAAAGCTAAAAAAAAACCTCTAGAGCAAATTAATGCTTCAGATCTAGGAGTTGATACAAAACCAAGAATAGAACAAATTAAAGTTGAAGAACCACCAAAGAGAAAAGCTGGAATTAAAGTATCGAGTGTAGCTGAGTTAGTTGAAAAATTAAAAAATGAGGCAAAAGTAATATAATGTCAGCACTATTAATAGCAGAACATAACAATAAAGAAGTTAAACCATTTACTTATAATGCTATTACTGCAGCATCACAAATTGATCAAGATTTGCATGTTTTAGTAATTGGTCATTCTTGCGATGGAGTAGCCAAATCTATCTCTGAGATTCCTAATGTTAAAAAAGTAATTCAAGTTGATGATAAGATATATGAAAATTATTTACCTGAAAATTTTACTTCTGCTGTAATAAAAAATTCAGAAAATTATTCACAAATTGTTTGCTCAGCAAATACATTTGGAAAAAATTTAATGCCAAGAATTGCAGCTTTATTAGACACTTCACAAGTAAGCGATATTATTAAAGTAATTTCAGCTGACACTTTTTTAAGACCAATTTATGCAGGAAATGCTTTTGCAACGGTAAAAAGTACTGATGCAAAAAAATGTATAACTATTAGACCAACTTCTTTTGATCCAGCTCCAACAAGTGGAGGTTCGGCAGAAATTGCAAAAGGTGAAAAAGGAGAAGCTTCAACACTAACCAAATTTATAAAAAGAGAAGAAGTTAAATCTGATAGACCTGAGCTTGGAACTGCTAGAGTTGTAATCTCTGGTGGCAGGGGAATGGGAAGTGGAGATAATTTTAAATTAATTACAGCAATCGCTGATAAACTTAATGCAGCAATTGGGGCATCCAGAGCTGCCGTTGATGCGGGATATATTACAAATGATCACCAAGTAGGGCAAACAGGAAAAGTTGTTGTACCAGATTTATATATTGCTGTTGGAATTTCCGGGGCCATTCAACATTTGGCAGGAATGAAAGAGAGTAAAATCATTGTTGCAATTAATAAAGATGGAGAAGCGCCTATCTTTAGCGTGGCCGATTATGGATTAGAAGCAGATTTGTTTGAAGCACTTCCTCAATTCTTAGATGAATTAAATAAATTAAACACTATACAAAAATAACAAATACTGTAGAAATTTAAAATTATGTCCAGAGAAGTGATGGAATACGATGTAGTAATCGTAGGTGGCGGACCATCAGGACTTTCAACTGCTATTAAGTTAAAGCAGTTAAATCCAGATATTAATGTCTGCCTTTTAGAAAAAGCATCTGAAATTGGTGCACATATTTTATCTGGAAATGTTTTTGAAACTAGAGCTTTAGATGAATTAATTTCTAATTGGAAAGAATTAAATGCTCCTGTTAAAACTAAAGTTACTAAAGAAAAATTTCTTTTTTTGGGAAAAATAAAATCTTTAAGTTGGCCTACTTGGTTGCTTCCTAAAGTTCAACAAAATCATAAAAATTATATTATTAGTTTAGCAAACTTATGTAGATGGTTAGGTGAGCAAGCTGAAGCCTTAGGAGTTGAAATATTTCCAGGATTTCCAGCTAGCGAAATTTTATATAACGATGATGGTTCAGTAAAAGGAGTGGTAACTCAAGATATGGGTTTAGATAAAGAAGGAAATAAAAAAGATAGCTATGAACCTGGGATGGAGTTGCATGCAAAAGTAACAGTTTTTGCTGAGGGATGTAGAGGTCATCTAGGAAAACAATTAATTAATAAATTTGAATTAAACAAAGGAAAAGACCCTCAACAACATGGAATTGGTTTTAAAGAAATATGGGAGATTAATGAAGATAAACACGAAGAAGGACTAGTAATGCATACAGCCGGATGGCCATTAGATAATAATACCTACGGAGGTAGTTTCGTTTATCATGCTGAAAACAAACAGGTTTTTTTAGGCTACGTTATAGGTTTGGACTATAAAAATCCTCATTTATCGCCATTTGATGAGTTTCAAAGATTTAAAACTCATCCATCAATTAAAAAAATAATTGAAGGAGGAAAAAGAGTTTCTTATGGAGCGAGAGCTCTTATTGAAGGAGGCTTACAAAGTTTACCAAAAATGTATATGCCTGGTGCTTTGTTAGTAGGTTGTGATGCGGGCACACTAAACACACCTAAAATTAAAGGATCCCATACAGCAATGAAAAGTGGAATGATAGCTGCAGAAACAATTATAGCTCACTTAAAAGAAAATAAAAATTTATCTATTTATGAAGATAAGTTTAAAAAAAGTTGGGTTTTTGAAGAACTCCATGCTGCAAGAAATGTTAAACCAAGTTTTAGTTGGGGTTTAATTTTAGCTATAATTTTTACTGGTATTGATCAAATATTATTTAGAGGAAAGTTACCATTTACATTAAGACACAAACATGCTGACCACGAAACATTAAAATCAGCCAGTGAAATGCCAAAAATTGATTATCCAAAACCTGATAACGTAATTACTTTTGACAAAACTAGCTCAGTATACCTAACAGGAACTAACCATGCAGATAATCAGCCGGTGCATTTGAAATTAAAAGATCATAATTTACCTTTAAGTTACACACTTGAAAAATTTGATGAACCTGCGCAAAGATATTGTCCAGTAGGAGTTTATGAAATCCAAACAGAAAATAATTCAAAAAAATTTTTAATTAATTCTCAAAATTGCATTCATTGTAAAACTTGTGATATCAAAGAACCTTCACAAAATATTAACTGGGTCACTCCTGAAGGAGGAGGAGGTCCTAAATATGGAAATATGTAATTAAGAAAGATCGATAGCTAATTTTTTTAATTTTTCAATAGGAATAACTTTAAGAGTATTTTCGTGAGTTTTTTTTAAATAAACAGAACATCCTTTTCCTGCGTCTATTGCTCTAGCAACCCATCCTGCACATACACACCAATTATCTCCATCCTTTAGTCCTGGAAAACCAAACTCAGGATGTGGAGTAATTAAATCGTTACCTGCTTCCTTACACCATTCTAAAAATTCATTATTAACTTTTACACAAACTGTGTGCAGTCCATGATCATTCTCATCTGTATTGCAGCAACCGTCTCTAAACCAACCTGTTAATGGATTTTTTGAACACTCTTCTAGATCTTCACCTAGGACATTCTTTTGTTTGTCAGTCATTAAATTTTTGTTGGATTTGGTTCGTCTTTATAAACTTTTTTTGGATCAAATTTTTTTTCTTTTTCTTCAAATTTCATTTCAATCTGTCTTGCATTACTTATTTTACCTAGGGGCACTGATCTATAAAAACATGAGCGATAACCAACATGACAACTTGAACCATCACCTATATCGACAGATAACCATATAGAATCTTGATCATCATCAATTCTTATTTCTTTAACTTTTTGGACAAATCCACTAGTTTTTCCTTTATGCCAAATTTGTTTTCTAGATCTACTCCAATAATGTGCTTCTTTAGTTTCTATTGTTAATTTAAAAGCCTCCACATTCATGTAGGCATGCATAAGAATCTCTTTAGTTTTAAAGCATGTTGTAATTACGGGAATTAGACCATCATTATCGAATTTAGGAGATAGTAAATTTCCCTCTTCTATTTCAGCGACATTTTCTCTCTTTTTAAACATATATTATTGATTATCTAACATATTGGAGGGTATATTAAATATTTTAATATCAACGATTTATATATATAAAAGCACGTCATGAAATTAGTAAAAAACGAAAACGAAAAAATAAATCAAGAAATCTCAGACAAAGAAGCTGAAGAAGCCTTTATCAAAATTATAAAATGGATTGGCGAAGACTCTTCTAGAGAAGGTCTTTTGGAAACTCCAAAAAGAGCAATGAAAGCTTTTAGAGAATATTTTAAAGGATATAACGAAGACGCAAAACAAGTTTTAGAAAAAACATTTGGAGATTTAGAAGGGTATGATGACATGGTTGTTCAAAAAAATATTTCAGTACAAAGTCATTGTGAACATCATATGGCACCTATAATAGGAGTAGCTCATGTTGCATATATTCCGAATAAAAGAATAGTAGGTTTAAGTAAGCTCGCAAGAGTTGTAGAAGTGTTTGCAAAAAGACTACAAACTCAAGAAAGATTAACGATGCAAATTGCAAAAACTTTAATGGAAGCTCTTGATGCCAAAGGTGTTGCAGTTTCAATAGATGCAACTCACCAATGTATGACTATGAGAGGTATTAAAAAAGAACAAGCAACAACCGTAACAAATTATTACCTAGGTCAATTTAAAGAAGACTTAAGTTATCAAAATAGATATTTAAGATTTATAGCAAAATAAATCTAATATAAATAAAATTGATGTCAGAAAAATTTAAAGCACTTGTAATTAATCAAGAAGGTGAAAACTTTACTAGAGAAGTAAAATCTGTAGAAAAAACTTTTTTAAAACATGGTGACGTTTTAGTTAAAGTTGATTATTCAGGATTGAATTTTAAAGATGCATTAATATTAAAAAATGGAGCAAGATTAGTAAAAGAATTTCCTCATATACCAGGTATAGATTTTTCAGGCAAAGTTGAAGAAAGTCAAAATGATAAATTTAAACCAGGCGATGAAATAATATTAACAGGATGGAGAGTAGGAGAAATTTTTTATGGTGGCTATTCTCAGTATGCAAAAGTTAATGGAGGTTTTTTAGTAAAAAAACCAAAAGAGCTAACATCAAAACAAGCAATGATTTTGGGTACAGCTGGACTTACAGCATTATCATGTTCTTTCACAACAAAAACTGCAAAAGAAGAACTTTTTCTTGGTCAAAAAGTTGAAAATGTAATTGTAACTGGTGCATCAGGAGGTGTTGGAAGCATTGCTGTTATGATTTTAAATAAACTTGGATGCAATGTAACTGCTGTTACTGGAAAAGAAAGTAATAAAGAATATTTAAAATCAATAGGTGCAAAAAATATAATAAATACTAGCGAATTAATGAAAGAACCAAGACCTTTAGATAAAGGCTTGTGGGATGGTGCTGTTGATACAGTAGGTGGTCAAATATTAGCAAATGTATTAGCTCAAACAAAAGAATCTGGAATTGTTGCAGCATGTGGAAATGCCGCTGATATAAAATTAAATACAACTGTAATGCCTTTTATTATAAGAGGAGTAAAACTTTGGGGGATTAACTCAGTGAACACATCCATAGGAAGAAGACAATTCTTATGGAACGAAGCGGCAAAATTAATTGATTTCAATTTACTAAGTCAATCAATTAAGGAGATTGATTTAGATGGTCTATTAGAAGTTTATCCAAAGATGCTTAAAGGTGAAACATCGGGTAGATATATAGTAGATTTAAATAAATAATGGATTGGGATAAATTAAAAATATTTCACGCAGTTGCTGAAGCCGGAAGTGTTACGAGTGCAACTGTAAATCTTAATTTAAGTCAATCAGCAATTAGTAGACAAATTCAATCTTTAGAAGATGATTTAAAAGTTAAACTATTTGAAAGACATGCAAGAGGCTTGACATTAACAGAAAATGGCGAGTATTTATTTAAAACGGCACATGAGGTTATATCTAAGTTAAAAGAGGTCGAAACAACCTTAGGTGATAAAAAAAACAAACCATCTGGAAAATTAACCGTAACTACATTTGTAAGCTTTGGAACAACTTGGCTGACTCCAAGAATTCAAGAATTTATGCAATTAAACCCTGAAATAGAAGTCGAACTTATATTTGATGATAAAGAGCTAGATTTAAGTACAAGGCAGGCAGATATTGGAATTTGGGCAAGAAGGCCCAAACAGTTGAATTATATTCAAAAGAAACTTATTGATATTAATTATCATATATATGGATCACCAAAATACCTTGAGAAAAATGGATATCCCAAAACGATAAATGACTTAAACAAGCATAAATTTATATCTTTTGGAAAAGGAACCCCTTCTCCAGTTTTTAATCCAGATTGGGCTTTAAAATTAGGCATGAAAGATAATAAAAAAAGAAAATCTTGCATGAAAGTTAATAGTGTTTATGGTTTATTGCTAGCTGTACAAAGTGGCGTTGGCCTGGCTGCATTACCTGATTATTTAACTGTTAAACAACCAAATATTGTTAAAGTATTACCCAGTGTAGAAGGGCCTATAACCGAAGCACATTTTGTTTATCCTGAATCTTTAAAAAATGTAGCCAGAGTCCAAGCATTTAGAAACTTCTTGTATAGCAAGATCTCTGAGTGGGAGTTTTAATACAACCTGTGACAATCAGTGCGATTGATAATCATTATTATTGATAATAGTTCTCATTTTCATTAGAATAAATAAATAAAAGTGCGGAGAAAAGGATAAAATGAAAAAAATATCAATTCTAGGATTATTTTTTGTGTTTATTTCAACTGTAGCTATAGCTGCAGAAGTAAACATTTTTAGTGCAAGACATTACGATTCAGATATTCAGCTTTATGAAAAATTTACTTCTAAAACTGGAATAAAAGTAAATGTTGTATCTGGAAAATCAAAAGCTTTAGAAAAAAGAATACTTGAAGAGGGAGCTGATTGTATAGCTGATCTTTACATTACGGCTGACGCTGGAAGATTGGGTGCTGCTAAAGCAAAAGGTATGCTCCAAGGTGGATTAACATCTGATGCCATTAAATCTGCTGTGCCAAAAAATTTTAGAACTTCGCATTGGGTTGGAATAGCAAAAAGAGCAAGAATAGTTTATTTCGCACCTGAAAGAGTAAGTAGTTCAGAGCTCATGGGTTTAACTTATGAAAGTTTGTCAGATCCTAAATGGAAGGGTAGATTAGTAATAAGAAAATCTAACAATATTTATAACCAATCACTTGTTGCTTCGTTAGTAAAAAATAATGGAAAAAAAGCAACTGCAGCATGGTCGAAAGGTGTTGTTTCGAACATGGCAAGAACTCCAAAAGGTAATGACAGAGCACAAATTATGGCTGTTGCAGCAGGAGAAGCTGATATTGCAGTTGCTAACACATATTATTTAGCTTTGATGTTATCTGGAAAAAAAGGTGCAGAGCAACAAGAAGCTGCAAAAAAAGTTAAACCTTTTTTTCCAAATCAAAATGATAGGGGAACACACATGAATATAAGTGGAGCAGGTCTTTTAAAACATGCGCCAAACAAAGCAAATGCAATTAAATTGATAGAGTTTTTATTAAGTACAGAGGCTCAAGAACATATAGTAAATAATACATTCGAATATCCAATGATTGCAGGTGTTTCTCCTCATCCATTAGTGGTAGCTATGGGATTAGACTTTAAACAAGATTTAAATACTAAAGTTTCATCTTACGGTGCCAAACAAGCAGACGCATTAGAAGTAATGACAGCTGCAGGATGGAAGTAAATGAAAGAAAAAAAATTTATTTCTGATTTCAATTACAATAACTCAGCCGAGGCATGCCCCGCATGTTCTGAGGAGTGTAAAAAAATTGAAAAAAGAATAAATAAAAGAAACTTATCAGAGATTAATAACAAGGAGGTTCCGCACATCTTAAAGTTATTTAATTTTTAATAATTTCTTGAATTGGTGTCCATGGTTTGGGTCTCATTGAAAAGTCTCCTTTCACATGGACGCTAAAATTTTTATTAGGAAATTACTTTTCTTTTATAAGGCGGATTATAATATGAAATTTAATTTTTGGTATTTTACTTCATTAATTGTCTCACTAATAGTTGCAATTCCAATATTAACTATTTTTTTTAGTTTTTTTGAAAGCACTACAAACTATTTTGAAATATTAAAAAATACATTTCTTTTAGAATATATTTTTAATTCATTTATTTTACTATTAGGTGTTTTAATTCTTACATTTATCTTAGGAGTAGGAAGCGCTTACATGGTATCTTTTTATAATTTTCCTGGTGTAAATTTTTTTAAATGGGCTCTCATATTATCTTTTGCTGTTCCTCCATATATCTATGCTTATTCTTTAACTGCCTTTTTTGAAAACTATGGAACAGCATTTACAATATTAAAATCTTTATTTGGTGAAGGAGACTACAATAGGTCTATACCTAAATTTGATGGTATGTTAGGAGCAATTTTATCTGTTTCTTTTTCACTGTTTGTCTATGTATATATATTGACTAGAGCTTCATTTTACTATCAATCTCAAAATTTAATCGAATTAGGAAAAAACCTTGGTTTTTCAAAGCTTAAATCATTTACTTCAATAATTTTACCCTCAGCAAGACCAGCAATTGTAGCTGGTCTTTCATTGGTTGCTATGGAGACACTTTCTGATTTTGGAGCTGTATCGTTTTTTGGAATAAATACTTTAACTACAGGAATTTATAATTCATGGATTTCATTTGATGATTTAGCATTTGCAAATCAACTATCTTTTTATTTATTAATTTTTATTTTTGTTCTTTTCATACTAGAAAATTTTTCTAGGAAAAAAGCAAGATATCACTCACCTACAAAAGGTGGTTTTAAACAAAAAGAGAAAATTAATTTAACTGGAATAAAATCATTTATGATTTTTTCAACTTGTGCATTAATTTTATTATTTAGTTTTTTATTTCCTTTGAGCCAAATGCTTTATTGGACAATAATTTTTCCAAAAAATTTTTTTGATCTTAATTTTCAACAATTATTTATAAATACAATGATTTTAGTTTTTCTGTCATGTTTAACATTAATTATATTTTCTTTTTTATCAAATTATGGAAATCGAGTTTCACGTAGCAAGTTTTTAAGTATTCTTACTACTTTTTCTATTTCAGGATATGCAATACCAGGTGTAATTCTTGCAGTTGCTTTTATAACTTTTATTGCTTGGTTTGATAATACAGTTGTTGACTTTTTTGAATTAAAATCCATCAAGAGAATTTTTATAGGCTCTATATTGGGTTTAGTGTTAGTTTATTTTATTAGATTTTACTCTTTAGCATCTAATGGAATTAAATCTGGTTATGAAAAAATAAATAGATCTATTGATGAAAGTGCATACTTAATTGGCTATTCAAAACTTAAAACATTTTTAAATATTCATGTTCCATATTTAAGAAATTCAGTTTTATTAATTACCATACTTATATCATTAGAAATAATTAGAGAATTACCAATAACTTTAATATTAAGGCCTTTCAATTTTGAAACTTTTGCTACTACTGCATATATATATGCTTCTCAAGATCTTTTAGAAGCAGCCGCAGTACCTTCTTTGTTTTTAATTATAATAGCAAGTTTCTTTATTTTACTTACGTCTAAATATATTTTAAGAGATAGAGATGAATAAAAGTTTTTTAGAAATTAAAAATGTTAGTTTTCGAGCAGGAGGTAAAACTAAAGTAAAAAATGTATCTTTTAATATTGAAAAAAAAGGAGATATAATATGTCTTTTAGGACCATCTGGAGTTGGCAAAACTACAATTCTTAGAACAATTGCAGGTTTAGAAAAAATAAAATCTGGATCAATAAAACTTAAAGATAATATTTTGTCATCGGCAAAATATCATGTTGAACCCGAAAATCGAAACATATCTCTGTCATTTCAAGAAAATAGTTTATTTCCGCACTATACAGTTGAAAAAAATATTTATTTAGGTGCTGAAGCAAAAAAGACTAATGGAAAAAAGAAAATTAATCCTAAAAAAATAATAAAATTATTAAATATAGAAAAAATATTAAATAAATATCCTCACCAAATTAGCGCAGGAGAAGCACAAAGAGCAGCTCTTGCTAGATCATTAGTTACACAACCTGATCTTTTATTGTTAGATGAACCTTTATCGAATGTTGACCAAAGTTTTAAAGAAGAAATACAAGTTCAATTAAAAAAAATTTTAAATGATTTACAAATCACAACTATTGTAGTTACCCATGATTCTTACGAAGCTTTTTATTTAGGAAATAAATGTGGATTAATTTTAGATGAAAAACTTAAGCAGTACGACGATCCATATAATGTTTATCATTTCCCAAACTCTATTGAAGTTGTTAATTTCCTTAATAGAGGAATTCTTATTCCTGCAAAAGTTACAGGAGAAAATAGTTTAGAAAATTTAGATTTAGGAACAATCAAGGGGAATTTTATTAAACACTATCCAAAAGGTTCAGATGTTCAGTTACTTTTACAGCCAGAAGACTTAGAGCATGATGACAAAAGTAATTTAAAATTAGAAGTCATAGATAGAAAGTTTAGAGGAACAAATTTTATTTATACTCTTAAAACAAGAAGTAACTTACATATTCCGGTATTTGTACATTCTCACCATGTACATCAACATGAAGTTGATGAAAAATTTGGCATTAAAAGACCCATTTACATTGATCATATAGTTTGTTTTTAATAAACCTTAACTAAATGAATGGTAAAACTAAAAACTTTTTTAAAGCAACAATTGATGTTCTTCCATTATTAATTCCAGTTTTTCCATTTGGAATCATTTTTGGTGCTATAGGAATAGAATTGGGCTTTGGACCTTATGTGACTTATGCTACTTCAATCATTATTTTTAGTGGTGCAAGTCAAATAGTTTTTTTTCAATTATTATCTGCTGGCGCATCCTCAATAGTTGCTATTACATCTTCATCCGTGATTAGTACAAGGCATTTGTTATATGGAGCAGTAGTAAATCAATATTTATCAAATCTATCAATTTATTGGAAAATAGGTTTATCATATATTTTAACTGATCAAGCTTTTGCTGTTTCAAATGAATATTTTAAAAAAAATAAAAAAGATAAATTTAAACATTATTATCTATTAGGAGCTGGTGTTACGCTTTGGATTACTTGGCAATTAACAACAATAATTGGGATTTTGTTGGGATCTATTGTTCCTGAAGAACTAGGTTTAACTTTTACAATACCGCTCACATTTATAGCATTATTAATAAATTATTTTAGAAAGATTGATCATATAATAGTAATAATTGCTTCTGGAGTGCTTTCAGTAATTATGTACAATGCACCATTCAAATCTTATATAATTTTCTCTAGTCTAATTTCTTTATTAATCGCATATCTGATTGTTAAAATGAGGAAACAAAAGTCATGAATATTTGGATATCAATTATAGTGGCTGGATTAATAAATTATTTAACAAGATTAGGCTCAGTACTTCTAATAAAACCTCAGAAATTAAATAGTACATTAAAAATTGTTTTAAATTATGTTCCATCAGCTGTTTTTCCAGCAATAATTTTTCCAGCAGTTTTTCTTGATGATTCTGGATTATTAGTTGAGTTTAATGATCCAAAAGTTATTGCAACTATAATTGCGTGTTTGACTGGAATATTATCAAAGAATTTAACCCTAACTATTTTTACTGGATTAATTTCTTATTGGATAATTTTATTTTTTTAATTATAGTTAATATTACTAAAAAAGGGGTGTCGAAAGACTGAGATTAAACCCTAGGAACCTGTCCGGTAATTCAGAAAGGGAAAAAATGATATCGGTAAATATATTAAGCCAATCATCTGCAATCATATTAACCTTAATTTTAAGCTTTATATTTTTAATAAGCGGTATTTATTATTCAAGAAAGTATAAAGGATTAAATAACTATTTAATTGCAAATAGGAATATCGGAGTACTTTCTTTAACAGCAAGTTTTGTTTCTTCTGCTTTAGGAGCGTGGATTTTATTTGGTCCAGCTTCTGCTGCTACATGGGGAGGAATAGGTGCAGTTATTGGATATACTCTTGGAACAGCATTTCCATTATTTATTTTAATGTATTTAGGCGAAAAATTTAGAAAATTGTTCCCTAAAGCAAGAACTTTAATAGAAGTAGTAAGATTAAAATTTGGAAAACAGTTATTTAAATTAATATTATTTCTCACAGTTTTTTATATGGCAATTTTTTTAATTGCAGAAGTGACTGCCGTATCAATATTAGTTAACTATATATCCGGAACAAGTTTATGGATTACAGCATTAATAGTAGTAACTACTTCATTAGTTTATACTTTATATGGGGGATTAAGAGCTTCAATATTTACTGACACCATTCAATTTATTCTATTTGTTATATTGTTAATTATTGCTTTAAGTTTTTTAGTATCTTTTAACTTTGAACAGTTTAATTTTGAATTTATTAAATTAAAAAAACCTAACTTACTGAGTTTTAATTACTTGCCGAATTTTACAGCAGGTTTAACTTTTTTTATAGCTGTTGCAGCAACAAATCTTTTTCATCAAGGAAATTGGCAAAGAGTTTATGCAGCTAAAAATAATTATATATTGAAGAAAAGTTTATTATTTTCTTTTTTTATAATTATTCCTATAGTTTTTTTCATGGGTTTTAGTGGCTTGATTGCTATCTCAGTTAATTCAACTGTTGTTCCAGATCTTGCTTTTTTCTCACTTCTATTCAAAGAAAAAATAACAATGTTATCAGTGATAGTTGTAATTCTAGGAATATCATTAACCATCAGCAGTATTGATACTCTTATTAATGCAATTTCTAGTTTAATTATTGTTGATGGTAATAAAGTAATTAATTTTAAAAGTGATTATTTTAAACTTTCAAATTATTTAATTATATGTATTTCAATTATTGTGTTTGTTGTTGCATCAAAAGGTTTAAGTATTTTATATCTTTTTTTACTTGCTGATTTATTTTGTTGTTCAGCAGTGTTAACTTTGTTCTATAGTTTTTATAATAAATCGATTAAAGAAAAAAATGCTTATATATCAATTTTAATTGGATTAATTGTTGGATTATTGTTATTTCCAAGTCCAGATTTCACAAAATCGATTTTAGTTGGTATATTGCTTCCTAGTAGTCTTTTTTCTGATTTTGTATCCCAATCTTTATTATTTTTGTCCTTTTTATTAGCAACATTTGTCCCTATTTTAGCTTGGAAAATTAAGTAATATTAAATATATTAATAGATATGGCTAATTATATAATTCCTTTTATTGTTTTAATTTTAGTAGTTGTATTTATTCATGAATATGGACACTATTACTTTGCAAAGAGATATGGAGTGGGCGTCACTGATTTTTCAATTGGATTTGGTAAAGAAATTTTTGCTTGGAATGATAAATCTGGGACAAGATGGAAAATATGCTGGATTCCGTTAGGTGGATATGTAAAATTTTTTGGTGACCGAAATGTTTTTAGTCAGGCAGATCAAGAAAAAATTATAAATAAATATTCTTTAGAAGATCAAAAAAAGCTCTTTGTATTAAAACCTTTATATCAAAGAGCTATAATTGTTGCAGCAGGCCCATTTGCTAATTTTTTATTAGCAGTAGTAATATTTTTATCTATTTATATGTTTATTGGTAAAGATTTTACCCCAGCCATGATAAATGAAGTTCAAAATGAAAGCCCAGCACAAGTCGCGGGATTAAAAAAAAATGATGTAATTTTAGAAATTGATGGAAATAAAGTTAAAAGTATATTGGACGTTTCCAAATTAATTATGATGTCCACTTCTGAGTTTATAGATTTTAAAGTATCAAGATTTGATAATGAGTTAATTTTAAGAGTAAAACCCAATGTTGTTGAAGCTGAAGACAATATGGGAAATAAAGTAAAAAAAAGAATGGTTGGAATTAAATTAAGCCCATTTAATAACGAAATTAAACATGTAAAATTAGGACCTGCAAAAGCCCTATATCATTCATTAAGCGAGGTTTACTTTGTAAGCATTTCTTCATTAAAATACTTGGGTTCAATAATTGGTGGATCAGGAGATAGCTCACAGTTAGGAGGGCCAATTAGAATTGCTAAAATTACTGGCCAAGTAGCAGAGTTTGGATTTATCCCTTTTTTAAGTATGATGGCTTATATTTCTATAAGTCTTGGTTTAATTAACTTATTTCCAATACCTCTTTTAGATGGAGGTCATTTGATGTTTTACGGTTTTGAAAAAGTTTTAGGTAGACCGCTAAGTCAAAAAACACAGGAAGGTTTTTTTCGAATCGGAATGTTTTTATTGTTGTTTTTAATGTTTTTTGCAACATTCAACGATCTGAAGGATTTAGGCTTATTTTAAGCCATTTTTTTAATCAAAAAAAGTCAATGAAATCAATATTTTTAGAGCACAATATATTGTGGATATAAAAAAAATATATACTAAAAAAAACTTGAAAAATGAAGGATTATGATAAATATGATTATAACCTAATAAACCGGAGCTAAAAAATGAACAAAAAACAATTAGTCGCTAAATTGGCTGGTTCTTTAAACCAAAGTAAAGCTGATGCTGAGCGTACTTTTGATACAATTACCAACACTATTCTAGATGCATTGAAAAATGATGATTCTGTGAAAATTGCTGGTTTTGGTACATATAAAGTGGCTAAAAGAAAAGCTCGAATTGGACGTAATCCTAGAACAGGAGAACAGATTCAAATCGCTGCTTCTCAAAAAGTAAAATTTTTACCTGCTAAAGCACTTAAAGAAGTATTCAATAAGTAATTAAAGATTTAACAGCCTTGTTACAGAAATGTAATAAGGCTGCTTAATGCATATATTTTACTTAATAAGTGGGTTTTTTAGACTTTACTCACTTTCATTCCATAGTTTTTTATAATCTATAAACGGCGATAAACCATAACTAGAATTAACATTTGTAAAATGTACTGATAAGCTTTTTAAAGGAGAGACACAAACTTCAGTATTATAAATCTCATTTATGTATTTTTCAAAAGGATCGTGTCTATCAAGACAAGTTTTATAAAAATTATCCCAATATTTTTCTAAAAAAAATTTACTTGTCATAAAGGTACATAAAGTCTCATTAACGGTACGCCAATGTCTTTTATTACCTATTAAAACATTAGTTTTTTGATTATTCATATATAAATAAGGATAATCTGCAGGACACATAAAAATATCGCTATTTATTTGAGAAGATATTCTTTCATAAGATGCTATCATTTCCTCCATCATTGGTTCAAAATGTAGATAATCATCTTCAGCGAAAAAAACTAAATCATCAGCATTTTTTTTAGCAATTTCATAACAACAAAGTAAACTTGCAAGATTTGAGTATGTTTGTTCGTTTTTTTGCTCTTTAATTAATTCTTTATATTTTTCATGATTTACTTTAGCAATATTTATATCAATATTGCTAACACTGGTTAGGTTTTTAATTTTATTTAAATTAATTTCATTTGTATTATCATCAATTATTATCAATCTAATTTTGGCATTAGGATATTTCTCTTTACTAAAGTTAATTGATTTTAACAATGAATTTAATGATCTTAAGGTATATTCAATTTTTGGTAATTCAAATAATCTTTTTTTATTTTGATCCCAAATTTCGACATTGCTATTTGTTCTAAATAAAACCAGTATAGATTTAACTTTTCTTGAAATTTTAACTTCACCCAGAGGAAGGACAATAGATTTATCATTTAGTATTGTTAAGTCTTTGTTAAGCTCTCTATCAAGAGTTGGTGATGTAAAATTATTTTGGTCAATTAATTCATAACCCATAATTTTACAAAGTTTAATAAATAATTTTTTCATTATATTCTTTATAATTATTATGATATATTATTTATAATGTTATGGCTATAAAATCACCACAAACTCTAGTTGCCGAAGCTTTAAAAGTAGTAAAAACCATTACTCCAGAAGAGGCAATGAAATTAGATAGTGAAAACAAATGTAATTTAATTGATATTAGAGATGGAGCTGAGCTTCAAAAGCTCGGTAGTATTGAAAATTCTTTCCATATACCGAGAGGTTTATTAGAATTTTCTATTCACCCAGAGAGCGCTTATGTTCAAAATAATCAATTAGATCTAAATAAAGAAATTGTTTTATTTTGTGCAGCAGGTGGCAGATCAGCATTAGCTGCAAAGTCACTTAAGGAAATGGGTTTTGACAACGTATCCCATATAGAAGGTGGTTTTGGTTTAATGAGACAAAAAGGTTTTAAAATTAAAACTTAATCATAAAGTGTTACTCTTTTCCCATAGAAAATTCTTATCAACCAATAAACAAAAATTCCAAAAGGTCCGGTAAAATAAGTTATAAATAAAGGAAAAAATACGAGAATTTTAGGCATTGAAAATTTTCTACTGTCATTCACTATCCAAGATCCACAAAATAAATTAATTGCAAGAAAATGTGTCCAAAAAATTATTAAAAAACCACTGTCATTAAATAAATCATTTAATGAATCCAAACCTAAATACAAATTAAAATTATCTATGAAATTGTATTCAGAAATATAAAAATAATAAACCAAATACAAGTAAATTACGCTTAGTATAAAAATCGGAAAAATTGAGCTTACAAAAACGCTACAAACTTTTGAATTTGGAAAAAAAATTAATATAAACCAGAATGGAATTATACCAATATTCAACCATAAATAGATCATATCAATTGTAAAGAAAGTAGAAATTTGTTCGGTCATAAGTAAATGTATTATATTACAACAATTAATGATTCCTATTAAAAATAAAAAAAAAAATTTAGAAGCTACTGTTGAAGAAATGCGTAATTTTTCTTTTGCTTATATCGAAAAGTATGCACCATCTAAACAACAATTAAAGACTTATTTATTAAAAAAGTATCTAAAAGCAAAGATAACAAGTGTAAATAAATCAAATATTGCTGACCTTATTAATGTTGTGATTGAGGATTTAGAAAATACAAAATTTATAAATGATAAATTCTATTCAAATTCAAAAGCTAAAAGTTTAATTCAAAGAGGCAGTTCTATTAACAAAATAAGAAATTATTTATTGTCCAAGGGTATTAATGACAAACATGTTACCAAAACTTTAGATGAAATTAAATCTAATAATGACGATCAAGATTTTTTTTCAGCTATAAAACTTTGCAAAAAGAAAAGAATAGGTCCTGCTAGAGATGAAAATAATAGACCTTTATTTTATAAAAAAGATATAGGCGTTTTGGCTAGATCTGGATTTGATTTTGAAACATCTAAAAGAGTTATGGATTTAGAAAAAAATGAATATTTAAAAATAATAAACTTACTTTGATTTTTTTTTATTTTTATCACGAAGGTAATAATTAATTTTATTTCTGATATAATTTTTCACAAATACAAAAACTAGAAGACCAAAAATTGATACTGATACTATAATTATTAGTATTATTCTCAACTGTTCACTCATTAAAGCAATGAAGATCTTTTTAAAATTAAACTTGGATTTTTGAAATCTTTCTTTCCATATAAAATTTCTTTGTTTTCAAAATCTGTAATTATACCCCCGGCATTTTTAAGTATAGCGTGACCGGCTGCAATATCCCATTCGCAAGCTCTAGGTTCGGCTACATATAAATCATATTCACCTGTAGCTATGACACAAAATTTAAATGAACTTTTCATCTTAATATGTTCAGTAACATTAAATTTTTTATGCCAGTCTACAATGACAGGTTTTAATTTATTTGAGTAAGATACAGCTTTAACTTCTCCTTTTTTTGTCAGTTTAGAGCAATCTAGTTTTTTTTCTTTGTTATCTGTTAATTCAAAGCATTTATCTTCATGATATGCATAAAAAAGTCTTTTTTTTGCTGGCGCATAAACAATTCCGATTTCTGGTCTATTATTAATTATTAATCCTGCATTTATTGTAAATTCATCTCTGTCGTTTATGTAATCGTGTGTACCGTCTATAGGGTCAATCAACCAAAAAGTTTTTAAATTTTCATTTAATTTATTTTCAGAAGATTCTTCCGAAACAATTTGAATATCAGGAGTTATTTTCTCAATTCTATCAGTTATTAATTTATTAACTTCAATGTCGCCATTAGTAACCGGCGTCTTATCTTTTTTTATTTCTTTTTTTAAACCTTTTTTTCTTAGTTCAAGAGAAATATTACCCGCATCAATGAATGAAGATATTAAATTTTCAGTAATTTCTTTTTTACTTTCTTCAATCATATTTTTCTAATTTAATATTATCGGAGTTAATTACTTTTTTTCCTACATTTTGGAAATTAACAGTAATTTTATTATTAATTATTGATTGTACTTGTCCAATTCCCCAATTTTTATTTAAAGGATTAATTACTTTATCTCCTGGTTCAAATTCTAAAATCATTTTATGTACCTTATAATAGAAATCAGTATAAATATCATCAATGAGTATTAAAAAAAATTCAATCGGTTTAAATAAAGATCCAAAAGATACAACAGTAGTTGTAGCAATGTCTGGTGGTGTTGATTCATCTACAGTAGCGGGAATAATGAAAGACCAAGGATATAAAGTTATTGGTATTACATTAAAATTATACGATGACACAAAAGAAGTTTCAAAATCTAAACAGTGTTGTGCGGGACAAGATATTTTAGATGCAAAAAGGGTAGCAGATAGATTGGGAATTGAACACAAAATTTTATATTATCAAAATAAATTTAAATTAGGGGTTATAGATGGCTTTGTAGAAAGTTATTTAAAAGGTGAAACACCAATTCCGTGTATTCAATGCAATCAAACCGTAAAATTTAAAGATTTATTTCAAGAATCAAAAAATTTAAATGCTGATGCATTAATTACTGGTCATTATGTAAAAAGCATAACCACTCACAATGAAACTAATATGTATAAAGCTATAGATGAAAATAGAGATCAAAGTTATTTTTTATTTAACACTACAAGAGAGCAGTTAAATTATTTAAGATTTCCACTTGGTAGCATGTTAAAAAATGAAACAAGAGAAATTGCCAAAAGATTCGACTTAAATGTTGCAGACAAACCAGATAGTCAGGATATATGCTTTGTTCCAAATGGAGATTATTCATCTGTAATAGAAAAATATAGACCAGATGCATATCAAAAAGGAAATATAAAAGATATCAATGGAAAAGTAATAGGAGTTCACGAAGGTATTATAAATTTTACAATTGGCCAAAGACGTGGAATAAAAGTTTCAGACAAAGAACCACTCTATGTCATAGATATAAATGCTGAAAAAAATGAAATTATTGTAGGCCCAAGAAAAAATTTAGCTCAAAGAAAAATAAAATTAAAAAATTTAAATATTTTATGTGATCCAGATGAATTAAAAAAAGAAATATCAGTAAAAGTTCGATCAACAGGAAAATTGTTAAAAGCAAACGTAGACTTAGATAAAGACTCAGCAAGTATTAAATTGCTAGAGGATGAATATGGAATTTCTCCTGGTCAGGCATGTGTTTTTTATTATAAAAATGATAATGGTTATAAAGTCTTAGGTGGTGGATGGATAGTTAAATAAATTTTATTTTTTTTTCCACATCAAAAAAGTTAATAAATAGAAAGATATTACAGCTACAAAAAAATCCCATTCAAGCGCGTGTTTAAAAAATTTATTACCTGGCATGCTTATTATATGTATTGATGCAATCGCAACTGCGACTAATAGTGTAACCAAAAATATTTTTAATTTTAAAATTTTAATATTTATTAACTTAGAAATTTTTTCTTTAATTTTATATAAATTAAAAACCAAATAACCTTGTGCGACAATTTCAAATATAATAAATAATAAAATCACCACTCTTCTGAATAATTTGTATAAACTGTTATCAAAATGAATACCTAAAAAAATTGAATGTAAAGTTAAAAGAATAGCTGAACCTATTCCAAAAAATAGAATTCTATTAATAAATTTATTATCAGGATCAAAATTTAAAATTATTTTTTTGTTGTAAAACCAGTACTTAATCAGCAAGTAAGATGTAAAAAACATTGCAGGTTTAAATATTAGATAAGTTGGAAATACTCTTGCTGTTCTACTAATTGAAGCACCACCATCAATATATGGAATTGTATTATGTAAAATGTGTTCTTGATTTGGAAATAGACTGTGAAATTGTGTAATTATTAATAAACATAAATTTAAAGAAACAAATGGTACCAAAAAAACCCATATAGATATGGATTTAACCTGTTCTATCTCTTTCATTTTATGAATTTACTTTTTTTTATTTTTTTTTCTAGCTCTTCTTTTTTTTGACCCCATTTTTCTACGGCCTCTATGCTTTTTTGGGTATCCCATAATTACCTCATTTTAAAATTTTATTGACTTATTCGTGGGATATAGCATTGTCACAAATACATATCAAATTTTTTATGACTAAATCATTTAAAACTTTTTTGAAACATACAGCAAAAGATTATTATAATCAGTCTGTAAATCCTCCTATAGTTAGGGCCTCAACAATTATCTTTAAAACAATGAATGAGCTACGAAAAACTCAAGCCAAAGGTAAAAAAAACCCTACTGGTGGGCATTTTGATTATGGAAGGCAAGGAACTTCAACAACATACATTTTACAAAAAATGTTAAAAGAAATGGAAGAAAGCCACCATGTATTCTTAACACCAACTGGTTTTGGTTCTGTTTTTTTATCAATTTTTAGCGTAGTACGTCCAGGTGATGAAATTCTTGTTGCTGATCCAGTTTATTATCCAACACGGCTTTTAACTGAAGATTTCCTTAAACCATTTAATATTAAAACAATTTTTTATAATCCTCATAATTTAAATACTTTAAAAAATAAAATCACAAAAAAAACAAAATTAATTTATGTTGAAAGCCCTGGTAGCAATTCTTTTGAATTTCAGGATTTGTCTAAAATACTTTCAATAGCAAAAAAGTATAAATTATTTACAGCCATAGATAATACTTGGGCTACACCATATTTTTTAAAACCTATTAAATTAGGATTTGATATGTCTATTGTCTCTGCAACAAAATATTATTCAGGTCACTCAGATGTAATGGGTGGAAGCTTAGCTGTTAATAAAAGAGTTTTTAAATACGTTGAAAAAGCAAATAAAATAACTGGTTTAAGATTAGGACCTGATGATGCTTACCTTATAATAAGGGGACTTAGAACTTTAGATGTTCGTTTAGATAAACATCAAGAGAATGCAAAAAAAGTAGCAAATTTTTTATCCAAAAATAAAAAAGTGAAACTTTTATATCCATATAAAAAAGGTTCATATAATTTTAAGATGTGGAAAAAATATTACTCAGGAGCATCTGGGTTAATGGGTTTGAAAATTAAAGCAAAAAGTAAAAAATCTGTTCTTAAATTTGTGAACTCATTAAAATTATTTGGTTATGGATATAGTTGGGGTGGCTTTGAAAGTCTAGCTTTGCAGCAAGAATTTAGAGAATTAGGAAATAGAAAATACTTAGGTTTAGCAAAAAACGAACATTTAGTTAGACTTCATATAGGTCTTGAAGATCCCAAAGATTTAATAGCAGATTTAAAAAGATCTTTAAGATTTATAAAATGATTCAAAAAAGTTTTATTCCTAACAAAACAGCTTTAATTACATTAATAGCCGCATGCTTAGTTGTAGTTATATCTTTAGGTATTAGACAAACTTTCGGCCTTTTCTTTTTTGACTTCGAAATTGATCTTGGTTGCACTCAAACAGAGTTTGGTTTTGCAATGGGTATACAGCTATTTTTTTGGGGTTTATTTGGACCAATTTTTGGAATAATTACAGATAAATTCAGTGGAAGAGTAGCTGTATTCATAGGTTTTTTATTTTATTTAGCTGGAATTTATTTTTTAAATTATGGACCTAACACAGGTTTTTGGTTTACTTTTGATTTAGGAATTTTAGTTGGAATAGGTCTTGCAGCAACTGCAATAAGTATTCCGGTTTCAATAGTAGCTAAGCATTTTCCACTAAATTCAAGAACTATAGCAACAGGAATTGTGACAGCTGCAGGCTCTTTTGGATATTTTGTATCTCCCATGTATACAAGATTTACGCTGATGGAATTTGGATGGAATACAACATTAGTAATTTTTGGTGCTATGATTTTAATAGGTTTGATTATTTCTCTATTTTTATCAACCCCAATGGCAGAGGTTAATCAAGAAAATGAAAGTAATCAAACAGCTGTGGAAGCTATAAAGGAAGCGTTCTCGAACAAAAGTTTTAATTTTTTAACATTAGGCTTTTTCGTTTGCGGATGGCATATAGCTCTTGTTGCAACTCATATACCTATGCACATTAGAGATAAAGGTCTTGAGGATTGGACAGCAACAGCTATCCTGGCTCTAATAGGGTTGTTTAATGTTTTTGGAACTCTATCAAGTGGATACTTATCTACAAGAATTAGTAAAAAGAAACTTTTAAGTGCAATTTATTTGTTAAGAGGAGTATCATTAATTTATTTCGTATTTATGCCGGCTAGTGTAGTTAACTCCTTAATTTTTGGAGCTACTTTTGGTTATCTGTGGTTATCTACCGTTCCTCCAACAAATGGTATTGTTGGACATATCTTTGGAACAAAATATATATCTTTACTATATGGTTTTGTTTTTTTAAGCCATCAAGTTGGATCATTTTTAGGAGCTTATCTAGGAGGTTTATTTCATGATTTGTATGGTTCGCTTGATTATGCTTGGTACATTTCTATTGCTTTATCTTTATTTGCAGGCTTGATACATTTACCTATAAAAGAGAAAGCAATTGAAAGACAACAACTCGCATCATTTGAAATTTAATCCTTATTTAGAGAAACTATATCATTCTGATAAGGCTTTAATTATTTATAAAGTAAAAGATGGTTATAATTTATATACAGATTTTTCTAAAAAAATTATATTAACAAACAAAAATATAAATAGTTTTTTCAATTTATTTAAAAAAAAAAAATTTAAGAAAGAAACAGATCTTTTAATAGGATTTTTTGGATATGAAATACTTTGTAATTTATTAAATATTAAAATTAAGAATCAACAAAAATTAAATTTTTACAAAGGTATTTTTTACAAGCCAGAAACATTAATAAAGATAAGAAAAGATATAAAAATAATTTCATCAATTAAAAAACATAACTTTAATAGTTATTTTAATAAAACCCAAATTTTGAGTCCATTTAAAATGAATATTAATTATAAAAAATATAAAAAAATATTTGACTTATTTTCAAGAAAAATAAGACAAGGTGAAACTTATCAAATCAAAATTTGTACTAAATATAAAAATAAATCAACGATTAACCCAGTTAATTTTTTTTGGAAATTAATGAAAATAAATTCTTCACCTGAGTCTTTTATGATGAGAGACAAAAACTTTTCTATAGTTAGCTGCTCACCAGAAACACTTATTGATAAAAAAGGAAATAAAATAATTACCAAACCTATAGCTGGAACTCTTAAAAAAAATAAAAAAATTAATAAGAAAAAAGCACTAAATTTTTTCAGAAATAATGAAAAAGAAACCAAAGAGCACAACATGATTGTTGATATGGAAAGAAGTGATTTATCAAGAATATGTAAATCTGGAACTGTAAAAATATTAAAGAAAAAATATGTAGAAGAATATAAGCATCTTTTTCACTATGTAACATCGATACAAGGTAAGTTAAAAAACACCACTACTTTAAAAAACATAATTAAATCCATGATGCCAGGAGGTTCAGTTATTGGATGTCCAAAGATTAGAACTCTTGAACTTTTAAATAAACAAGAAGCAGAAGATAGAAATATATTTACAGGTAGTTTTGGTTACATAAAATTTAATCAAGATATGAAATTTAATATAATTATAAGATCAATTTTAAATTACAAAAATATGTCAGAAATATCAGCAGCATCTGGAGTTGTATTAGATAGCTCTTCTAAAAAAGAATTTAATGAAAATTTTATTAAAGCAAAATCTTTACTGGAACTTTATAAATGATTTATATAATTGATCATCAAGACTCTTTCACATGGAATGTTGTCCATCAATTTTCAAAATTTGATAAGGTTTATTGTACAAACTATTTTGATATAGATAAAAAAAAATTAGATCAATCAACTACAATTGTTTTATCACCAGGGCCAGGCTCTCCAAAAGATTATCCAGTAACTTCAAAAATTTATAAGAAATATAAAGGAAAAAAGAAAATAATAGGAGTATGTCTAGGTTATCAGCAAATTTTATTTAATGAAAAAGGTAAAATAGTACAGCAAAAAAATATTTTTCATGGTTATCAGTCAAAGGTTAAAGTAACAAATGAAAGTAAATTATTTAAAAAAAACAAAACGTATAAAGTCGGAAGATATCATTCCTTAAAATTATATGAACCTTATAAGTCAAATAATATGAAAATAACAATGAGATGTGCAAAATCAAATATTCCAATGGCTATCGAAGATAATAAAAATAAGGTATATGGTTTTCAATTTCACCCAGAATCTTTTTTAACAGAAAATGGTCACTTTATTATTAAAAAAATCTTATCGACATAAAGATCTAAAAGAAATTAAATTTAACGATCTTTGGAACGCTTATGGTGTTTTTACAACTATGAGAGTAGTAGGCAGATCTGCAAAAATTTTGTTTTATAAATCTCATATTGATAATTTAATAAACTCATTAAAAATTTATAAAATTTATAAAAAAAATTTAAAAAAAAATATTACTAATTTAATTAGAGCAAATTTAAAAAAAAATAAAAATTATGATCATTTATTTAGAGTTGCTTCTAACAATAAAATTATTTCTATTTCTTTACGTAAGAGACCAATACCCAAGTCGAATTTTAAACTTAAACTAGTTAACTATAAAAGAGTTGATGCTAAATATAAAAATTTAAAATATAAAAAAATTCTAAAAATATTGACTAAACTAGATATAACAAAGTTTGATATTGCTCTTTACAAAAATAAAAAAATGTTAGAGTCTGGCACATCAAATATTTTATTTGTAAAAAACAAAAAAATTTATTCACCAAAGAGAGATATTTATAAAGGTGTAACTTTTAAATTTTTTTGCAAAAAAGTACAAATAAACTCTAAAAACATATTTCTAAAAAATCTTGCAAATTATGATGAAATTATCCTTATTGGATCAGGAAAAGGAGTTGTTTCTGTTTCAGAAATTGAAAATACAAGCTGGAAAAGAAAAAGTTTCAAAATTTATGATAGATTATTTAAAATTTACAATAATAGAATTTTTTATAGTTGATCTATTTTGCCATCTATACTAAATACTTTCATTTAAAGGGAGAGAATCACAATGTTATCCATTAATCCGTTTGCAATTTTAGCAGAGACTGTATCACCAATATATATACAGTCTTTTGTTGTTTTAATGGTGTTGCTGATTGTTGTTGGAACCCTTATGGACATTATTCATAAAAAAAATGTTAAATATTTTTTTGAAAATGCAAAAAAAGCAAAGTTATCTGCTACAAAAACTTTAAGCACAGGTGAAAAAATATCTGTAATTTCTAAAACAATTGTTAGTGATATAGCCACAACATCTGAATTAGGAGCAGGAAAAAGAAGAGCTGCTCATTTACTTGGAATGTATGGAACAATTTTATTTTGGATTGGATCAGCAATAATGATTTTTTGTTATTCTAGTTCATCATCAAGCACTCCATCTTTTTGGCCCATAATTTGGCATGTTGGTGCTATTATGACAGTTGTAGGAGGAGGATGGTTTTGGTTTTTTTTAAGAGTAGATGTTTATTCAGAGGCTCAACCTTGGTACAGGATTATTAAAGCAGATTTATTTGTACTTGCTCTTTTTGCATCTTCTTTAACTGGTTTAATTTGGTCTTATTTGCAATCTTTAAATTTAAATGACAGATGGGACGATAAAGTATTTTTAGTATTATTTATTGTATCAAACATAGCCTTATTTGGAGGAGTATATTGGTCAAAATTTGCACATATGTTTTACAAACCAGGTGCTGCAATACAAAAAAATTTGGCAGAAGCTGATGGTTCAAGAGACAATTTGCCACCAGAAGCTGATGTTCCAAAACAGTTTGGATTGGGTATAACAAGAGAAGATCCAAAACATTATTAATATTTTATTGAAAGGAAAAAAATAAAATTATGTCAACTTTTGTATACATGACTCGTTGTGATGGTTGTGGTCATTGCGTAGATATATGTCCGTCTGATATTATGCATATAGATGAAACTATTAGACGTGCAAAAAATATTGAACCAAATTTTTGTTGGGAATGTTATTCATGCGTTAAAGCATGCCCAAATCATGCAATTGACGTTCGTGGTTATGCTGATTTTGCACCAATGGGGCATAGTGTAAGAGTTAGAAGAGAAGAAGAAAAAGGTACAATATCTTGGAAAATTAAATTCAGAAATGGAACAGTAAAAGATTTTATTTCTCCAATTACAACAAAACCATGGGGGAAATTTATTCCTAAACTTGCAGACGGAGAAAAACCAAACCAAGGAGAAATAAATTCTCAAATTCTTTACTCTGAACCAGAAGGTTTAAATACAAATAAAGAGCTGCCTAAAGTTGAGAAAAGTGCATTTAAAAAAGGAGTTTATTACTAATGGCAATAAAAACTATTTTTGAAGATTGTGATGTTCTTGTAATAGGTGGAGGTATGGCAGGAACTGGTGCTGCTTTTGAAGCAAGACACTGGGGAAGAGATTTAAAAATTATCTGTGTAGAAAAAGCAAATATAGATAGAAGTGGAGCTGTGGCTCAAGGCTTGTATGCAATCAACTGTTATATGGGAATGCAATGGGGCGAAAACCAACCCGAAGATCATGTTCGTTACGCTCGAAACGACTTAATGGGATTGGTTAGAGAAGACCTTGGTTACGATATGGCTCGTCATGTAGACTCAACAGTTCACATGTTTGATGAATGGGGTTTACCTATGATGAGAAATAAAGAAACTGGTCGTTACCAACGTGAAGGTAAGTGGCAAATAATGATTCACGGTGAAAGTTATAAACCAATAGTTGCTGAAGCTGCAAAAAAATCTGCAGATAAAATTTACAATAGAATTATGATTACTCATCTACTTATGGATGAGACAAAAGAAAATAGGGTAGGTGGAGCAGTAGGATTTAACATGAGAACTGGTGACTATTACGTTTTTAGAGCAAAAACCGTTATAGTTGCTGCTGGTGGAGCTTCTCATATTTTTAAACCAAGAGCTGTTGGTGAAGGAATGGGTAGAACTTGGTATGCACCTTGGAGCAATGGTTCAGCTTACGCTCTTCCAATTGCAGCTGGAGCTAAAATGACTCAAATGGAAAACAGAATTGTGTTATGTAGATTTAAAGATGGTTATGGTCCAGTTGGAGCTTACTTTTTACATTTAAAAACTTACACTCAAAATGCCAACGGTGAGAATTATGAAAAAAAATGGTATGATAAGACTAAGGAATTGGTTGGAGAATATATAGACCATCATCCAACTCCAACATGTTTACGTAATCATGCTTTTATACAAGAAACTATGGCAGGTGGTGGACCAATCCATATGGTTACAAAAGAAGCTTTCCAAGATCCACATTTAGAGACAGTTGGCTGGGAAAACTTCCTAGGAATGACTGTTGGCCAAGCTGTTGTTTGGGCATCACAAAATATTGATCCAAAATATACAAATCCAGAATTAACTACATCAGAACCATATGTTATGGGTTCTCACGCTACTTGTTCAGGAGCATGGGTTAGTGGACCAGAAGACATTGCTCCTCCAGAGTATTTTTGGGGTTATAATAGAATGACAACCGTAGAAGGATTGTTTGGAGCCGGAGATACAGTTGGTGGCAGTGCTCACAAATTTTCATCAGGATCATTTACAGAAGGTAGATTAGCGGCAAAAGCAGCGGTTAAGTATATTGAAGAAGAAAAAGCTAAAGATATAAATGTAAGTGATAAACAATGTGAAGAGTTTAAAGAAATTATATTTAAACCTTTGGAAAATTACACAGTTGGAAGAAACGAAATTACTGGAGGAACTGTTTCTCCAAGCTATATATTGCCAATCCAAGGTCTTCAACGTCTACAGAAGATCATGGATGAGTACGTTGGAGGAATATCTTATAATTATATGACTAATGAGAATACTCTAAAAAGAGGACTAGAGTTGCTAGAATGGTTACAGGAGGACCTTGAAAAAGTAGGCGCTGAAGACTATCACCAGCTTATGAGAGCTTGGGAACTTAAACACAGAACTCTTACATCTCAGTGTGTAACTGAACATACCCTTTTTAGGCAAGAAACACGTTGGCCGGGCTATTACTACAGAGGTGACTATATGAAATTAGATGATGAAAACTGGCATTGTTTAACATTATCAAGACGTGATCCTAAGACTGGAAAATTTACTATGGAGAAAGCACCTGTCTACCATATAGTTGATGAAAAAGAGAAAAAAGAAGCTTCGTAAAGAGATTAATGAGTCTTCTAGAAAAGTCCGACGAAGAAATAATCAAAATTGCTGGACCTATATGGGCTAACTTGGTGAAGTCATCAAATATAAAAGACTATGGTGGTTTTACTAAAGATTTCTCATCTCAGATGCTATATGGGGCCAATGAGGTTGAGCTCGGTAAACAATGGGCTAATAACGAACTCATATCTACATTAGCAGAGGGCTGTAAAGCATTTGGCTGCCTTAAAAGAGGTCAGTAC